>CAZIGG010000073.1:0-15636 GCA_964538575.1 uncultured Roseivirgaceae bacterium | reverse complement strand
ATGCCATCTTCTACTGCCCAGAACTCCATAGTCTTGTAGCCCGGACCTTTCTTCAGGTTAAACATAGGAACTCCGGATACGGCTGCTTTAAATGAATACACTTCTACACCTCTTTTGTAGATGAGTGGTTTGCCCGGTTCACATTGCTCCGGCTTAACAGCAATACCAATCAAAAAATAAGCAGAGTTTGTCCCATAAACAGTTGCATTCCCGTCTTTATCGATACATACGGCCGTTTTTTCATCAACACCAATGCCTTTTGGTTGTTTGATGCCAAAATCTTTGATCATCCGTGCTATAAAGGTTACGTGTCTTCCTTGCCGCTCACGCTGCGAATAATGCTGATCGGAAATTGTGTTCTCTAAAAAAGGCACCTGGATAAAACTTTTTGAAACACTCACGGTTGTATCGTACGGATTCATCAGCACATCTTTTGAATACGCTGACCCGTGGCTTGCATCAAAAATATATCCGCTCAGCACAGCACAACCTGCACTGGTTCCGCCAATCGGAATCTTTTTCTCTTCGATCAAATACTTGATTGCTTTCGAAACTTCCGAATCTTTCCAGTACTTCACGTAATTCCATTGATCACCCCCGGCAATAAACAGCATCTCTGCTTCGCGGATTCGTTTGCCAACGGATTCTTTTAAGGCTTTGTCGCGGCTGTCAATCAATAACGTCTCAACCGAATTGACTTTGCCCAACTCATAGATATAGTCGTTATATCCCGTTGAGCCGGATGCCCGGATAATCACAACGTCTCCGCCTTTCGCGCGATCAATCATCCATTGCAAGGCCTGGTCTACATCGGTGCTTCCGCCCATCAGAACAATTCCCAGTTCTGTTGGAACAGTTACATCAGCTGCGTCTCCGGTGATCCCGATGCCTTCATAGGGTGTTGGCTGAACATCCTGAGAAACTGCCAGTAGCGGTAACAACCAGGTTACGAAGAGAGAAGAATACCTTTTCATATTTATGATGAGGCTGATTTTACGTGAATTTGTGCCTATTTAAATTGATTCTAAATTATAACATTACCGTAAACTCGTATCATTACCAGTTCACTAACATCATGTTACGAAAGGTGTTAAAACCCTTGAAATAATTGTGCCGTGCCTTGAAATAAATTTGAAATAATGCCTCCTGATAGTAGATTTGTGCCACTTGAAGTAAAACCGGACACTACCCCTATCATGATAAAACATTTCACTTCATCCCTCAGCAAGTTTTTATCAGTCGTCATCCTACTTTCCTTACTAAGTTTTGCGGGCCGGGCGCAAGAAATTCCGGAAGATGCCGCTTCGATCACCGAGGGCCAGACACTGTTTAACGGTAATTGTAAATCTTGCCATAAAATTCTTACGGAATCTGTTGGTCCCGCACTTGCAGGTATAGAAAACCGGGCTCCTTCAGTTGACTGGATAATAGGCTGGGTTCATAACTCTTCTAAAGTAGTAGCAAGCGGGGATGAGTATGGCGTGGCAATCTTTGAAAAATACAAAAAGAGCAAGATGACGGACTTCACTACGCTGAAGAACGAACAGATTCTCAACATTCTTGCATACATAAAGTCTGAAGCCAATAAGCCACTACCGCTGCCGTCAGGGCCAGCAGACACAACAGCAGCATCGGGTTCAGGCATACCTTCAACCTATCTGAATGCCATCCTCATCGGGATGGTCATCATCCTTATATTATTAGTAGTGATCCTCGGTTTCCTGGTTTCTTCATTGAAGCGTTTCCTCGATCAGAAAAATCTTACAGACGAGGATAAGGAAGTTGTTCACTCACCCATTACTGTATCAACCATTTCCCGCAGCCGCGGATTTATTTTTGTCGTAGCCTTTTTAGTTGCTGCGCTGGGCTTTAAAGCAGTGATCAACGGATTGTACTCCATTGGCGTTCAGCAGGGATATGCACCTAAGCAACCCATTGCGTTCTCGCACAAGCTCCACGCAGGCGATTATGAAATCGACTGTAAGTATTGCCACACGGGTGTAATGGTGGGCAAGAGCGCTACCATTCCTTCGGTTAACATTTGTATGAACTGCCACCGTGCAGTGAAAACAGAATCACCGCAGATCCAGAAAATCTGGGCGGCTGCCGACTGGAATGCTGAGACTTTAACCTTCGGCCCTAACCAGAAGCCTATCGAATGGGTTCGTATCCACAACCTGCCTGACCTCGCATACTTCAACCACGCCCAGCACGTAAACGTGGCGGGCGTTGCCTGCCAGACATGTCACGGTCCGATCGAAACAATGGATGTTGTCCGCCAGTATTCCTTATTAACCATGGGCTGGTGTATCGACTGTCACCGCAAGACTGATATTAATACAAAAGGCAATGCGTACTACGATAACCTCGTAGAGTTGCATAACAAAGCGGGAAAAACAATGAAGGTTGAAGACAATGGCGGACTTGAGTGCGCTAAGTGTCACTATTAGTATAGAGCAAAAACGAATTAAGAATAACGGTTCATTACACAATGGAAGAATCTAAGAAGATATATTGGAAAGGTCTCGAGCAGCTTACCAATGACTCTGAGTTTGTAAAAAATGCAAACAACGAGTTCGGTCAGGCTCCGGAAGAGGATCTCGGTCACTCACGCAGAGACTTTTTGAAAATGATGGGCTTTGGCGTGTCAGCTGTAGCACTGGCTGCCTGCGAAGCGCCTATCCGCAAAGCTATTCCGTATGTAAACAAACCGGTAGATGTTGATCCGAGCGTGGCCAATTACTACGCATCAACCTACACGAATGGTGGCGACTATTGCAGCATCGTAGTAAAAGTTCGCGAAGGCCGCCCGATTAAAGTAGACGGCAACACCTTATCAAGCATTACAAAAGGAGGGACTTCTGCACAGGTGGAAGCTTCCGTTCTTTCTTTATATGACAACTCCCGTTTGCGCTGGCCAAAAGCCGTTAACAGCAAAACAACGTGGGAAGAGCTTGATAAGCAAGTAATTGAAAAGCTCACCAGTGTTTCGATCAGCGGAGGCAAGATTGCAATCGTGAGCAACACGATTCTCAGCCCAAGCACAAAAGCAACAATTGAGAAGTTCAAAACAAAATATCCATCGGCACAGCATATTATGTACGATCAGGTATCCGCTTACGGTACGCTGAAAGCAAACGAGGAGTCATTCGGCACGGCCATGATTCCTTCTTATGATTACAGCAAAGCGAATGTGATCGTGAGCATTGCATCCGACTTCCTCACCTCCGGTACATCACCGATTGAGGCAACGAAGCAGTATGCTCAGGGCCGCGAAGTAGGTGAGGATAAAAAAGAAATGTCGCGTCACTACCAGTTTGAAACAATTCTTTCACTGACAGGCGCAAACGCTGACTACAGAACACAGATCAAACCATCAGAGGAAGGCGCTGTTGCAGTTCAACTCTATAATTTAATTGCTACGAAAGCTGGCAGAGCGGCTGTAAGCGGAGGCGCGGATAAGCCAAACCTCGCAAAAGCTGCTGACGATCTTTGGGCAAGCAGGGGCAAAGCACTTGTAGTTGCCGGATCAAATGATAAAGCGATTCAGGTAGTCGTTAATGGTATCAACGATATGCTCGGTAGCTACGGCTCGACCATCGTTGGAACTCCGGTGAATTTCCGCCAGGGTAATGACGAGGCAATGGCCAACTTCATTAAAGAGACTGAAGGCGGAAATGTAGCCGCGGTTATCTTCTATGGTTGTAACCCGGTTTATGATCACCCACTGGGCGCTAACCTTGCGGAAGGTCTGAAGAAAGTTGGTGTAAAAATATCAACTTCATATAAGGAAGATGAAACGGCAACGCTAGCCGAATTTATCGCGCCTGATCATCACTACCTCGAAGCATGGAACGATGCGGAACCGAAGAAAGGTTATTACAGCATCGCGCAGCCTGCGATCACGCCAATCTTTAAATCACGCGCAGCGCAGGAAAGCTTGCTCGTCTGGGCTGGCGAAACAAACGTTGATTACTTCGAAATCTTAAAAAAGAACTGGAAGAGCTGGTTTTTCAAAGGCGGTAATTTCCAGGCATGGTGGGATAAGTGCCTGTACGATGGCGTTCTTGAAACTCCGGGCGCTGAAGTTTCATTATCCTTTGCCGGAAATGTAAGCGCAGCTGCGGATGCGATTTCCACTAACTATAAGCCGGCTGCATGGGAATTTGTTGCGTATGAAAATGGTACGGTAGGTAACGGTTCTCAGGCAAACAACCCGCTGTTGCAAGAACTACCAGATCCTATTACAAAAGCAGTGTGGGATCACTATGTAACCGTATCCCCTAAAGATGCTGCTGATATTAACTTCAAGGAAGCAAAAACACAATACGCTTCCATCACGATTAACGGAAAAGAAATTAAGCTTCCGGTTCTCGTTCAGCCTGGACAACCTCAGGGCACACTTGGTATTCCATTAGGATACGGTCGTACGAAAGCTGGAAAAGTTGCTGAAGTGGTTGGAGGCGCAAATGCCTATCCGTTTGCTACCATGGTAAATGGATCGTTAAGCTTCAGCGGCAGCGCTGACTTTAAGCTGCTGGATGAAATATACCAGATCGCAACGACTCAGACGCATCAGACCTACATGGGTCGCCAGACCGTTATCCAGGAAACTGTCTTAACGGAATTCCAGCAGAAGGATTGGAAACGCAGCTATCAGCCTGCTGTAAGCACATGGCGGGATAAAGAAGATCATAAAGTAAAACCGGGTGAATTGTCGATGTGGAAAGGCCACGAGTACAAGAATCACCATTGGGGAATGGCCATCGACCTGAACACCTGTACAGGTTGCGCTGCCTGCGTGGTGGCATGTAACGTTGAAAACAACGTGTCGCTGGTGGGCCGCCAGGAAGTTATTAACAGGCGCGAGATGCACTGGCTGCGCATTGACCGGTATTATGCAAGCGCAAAGGCTCCGGAAAGCTGGGGCTGGAAGCAGGCCGAAGATGCTGCTGAAAATCCTGAAGTAGTGTTCCAGCCCATGCTTTGTCAGCACTGTAACAACGCGCCATGCGAAACGGTTTGTCCGGTTGCCGCAACAACGCACAGCACCGAAGGTCTTAACCAGATGGTGTATAACCGTTGTATCGGAACACGCTATTGCGCAAACAACTGTCCGTATAAAGTAAGACGTTTCAACTGGTTCAAGTATCACGATAACAAGCAGTTTGAAGACGTTAACCCAGCGATGAATACCGACTTAGGTAAGATGGTATTGAATCCGGATGTTACGGTACGTTCGCGCGGTGTAATGGAGAAATGTTCATTCTGCGTACAGCGCATTCAGAACGGTAAGCTTGGCGCGAAAAAAGAAAGAAGACCGCTACAAGATGGTGAAGTAGTAACCGCTTGCCAGGCCGCCTGTTCTACCGGGGCGATTGTATTCGGAGATGTTAACAATCCGGAAAGCAAAATTTCTAAACTGTTGAAGATCCGTCCGATGGATGAAGCACACCCTCATCGCATTGATAAGATCACTGATAACCCACGTGCGTACCAGGTACTGGAAGAAATTGGCGTGAAGCCAAATATCTGGTATCTCTCGAAAGTGAGGAACAAAGAGCAGATGGGTGCTTAATTGATTGAAAAAAGTATTGACTAATTGATATAGAAGTAAACGAATATGCAGGTAGCTTCATCCCTTCGCGAGGCCTTGATTACGGGAGGTAAAACCGTAAAAGATGTATCGCACGATATTGCCCGACACGTGGAGAACAAGCCCACAAAACTCTGGTGGGCGGCAATGGCCATATCTGTAGCCGTAATGGCGTATGGATTTTATTGCCTTTGTTTCCTGTTATGGGAAGGTGTCGGAGTCTGGGGACTTAACAAAACGGTAGGCTGGGCCTGGGATATCACAAACTTCGTTTGGTGGGTGGGTATTGGTCACGCAGGTACGCTGATTTCTGCGATCTTATTGTTGTTCCGTCAGAAGTGGCGGATGTCAATCAACCGAGCAGCGGAAGCGATGACAATCTTTGCCGTTATCTGTGCCGCAACGTTCCCGTTTGCACACATGGGTCGTTTGTGGTTGGGATTTTATTGGGTGTTCCCGTTGCCAAACACCTGGGGTTCGCTTTGGGCAAACTTTAACTCACCGTTGTTGTGGGACGTATTCGCGATCTCGACATACTTTACCGTATCATTAGTATTCTGGTATATGGGTCTTATCCCTGACTTCGCAGTTATCCGTGACCGCGCAGTTGTGCAGGGACATAAATTAAGAGCGCAAATCTATAACACGTTAAGCTTTGGCTGGCAGGGTGGAGCAGCAACCTGGATGCGGTACGAATCGGTTGCGTTGATCCTGGCCGGTCTTTCAACACCACTTGTACTTTCCGTTCACACGATTGTATCAATGGACTTTGCGACTTCGGTAATCCCGGGATGGCACACAACGATCTTCCCGCCATACTTTGTTGCGGGTGCGATCTTCTCGGGCTTTGCGATGGTGTTAACGCTGTTGCTGATCACCCGTAAAGTATTCAAGCTCGAAGATTACATCACGATCTATCACATCGAGTTGATGAATATCATTATCATTGTTACCGGATCGATCGTGGGTATCGCATACATTACTGAGCTTTTCATCGCCTGGTATTCGGGCGTGGAATATGAAGGGTATGCATTTTATAACCGTGTGTCCGGTCCGTTTGCCTGGGCATACTGGTCGATGATGACGTGTAACGTAATCTCTCCGCAACTGTTCTGGATAAAGAAAATCAGGACAAGCTTAGTGGCCACGTTTGTACTTTCTATTATCGTTAACATCGGTATGTGGTTCGAGCGTTTCGTAATCATCGTTACGTCACTTCATAGAGATTATATCCCGTCAAGCTGGACGATGTTCTCACCTACGATGTACGACATCGGTGAATATTTATTCACCTTCGGGTTCTTTTTTACCGCGTTCCTGCTGTTTGCCAAGTTTTTCCCGGTAATCAACATGGCGGAGGTAAAGAGTATTGTTAAGATTTCATCGCTTGAAAAGAAAGAAAGTTCTCAAGAGGCTCATTAATTGTTAAAGAAATGGACGCAGACAAGCATTTTATTGTAGGAATTTTTGACGATGAGGATGTATTGCTGAAAGGTATCGGCAATGTGAGGGGCAATGGCGTGAAAATCCACGAGGTGTATTCACCGTACCCCGTTCACGGCATTGATACTGCATTAAGCATTAAGAGAACCAAGCTGCCGATCGCTGCATTTTTGTTCGGGTTAACCGGAACATCATTGGCGCTTTTAATGCAAATCTGGATGTTGGGGTATGACTGGCCGATGATCATCGGTGGAAAAAACTTTGCTTCTCTTCCGCCTTTCATCCCGGTTACGTTTGAATTAACCGTTCTCCTGTCTGCGCTGGGAATGGTAGGAACATTCTTTATCGCCAGCGATATGAAACCGTATAAATGGCCGCGCCAGTTTGATCTCCGCAGCACGGAAGACAAGCACGTGATGGCCATCGATCTTGCACTGAATTCGGGCAAGACAAAAGATGAGTTAAGAAGCCTGCTGAAATCCAGCGGAGCTTCCGAAGTGAACGAAAAGAGTTTTGAATAATATACGCCATTGAATATGCAGGTTATTAAAAGATTGATCATCGGTTTTGCAGGAACAGCATTGCTGGCGTCTTGCGGTGCAGGTGGTGAAGACCAGGGAACGGAGTATGCTCCTAACATGTATCACTCTGTGGCGTACGAACCGTATACGCAGATTACGGATAAAGAGGCAGGCCGTTGGTTAACGTCCATTGACTATAGAATTGATTCGACTGAAACAAACTTTTCGAATCATGCTGAACACTACAATTCAAATTCGCTGAATCCCTTCCACATGAACATGCGCTTACCTGCTCCAAACACCGTGAGCCGGAACAAGAGCGGATATCTTCCCTATCGTATTGGAAAGGATAGTTTGGCATTTGCGGCCGGTTTAGTAAGTCCGCTGGATACAACCGCTATACAACGCAAAGCGATCCTTGCGGACGGGAAAGTTTTATATGAAATATACTGCGATCATTGCCATGGCGCGAAAGGTGAAGGTGATGGAAAAGTTGCAACCGGAGTAACCATTGATGGCGTTGAACACTCCAGTTATGGCGGTGTTGCCAACCTGAAAGGTGATGCGATCAAAGGCGTAAGCGAAGGTCACATTTTCCATGTGATCACCATGGGCAAAGGCTTAATGCAGCCGCATGGTTCGCAGATCAGCGTGGAGGATCGCTGGAAGATCGCGCGCTATGTTAAAGCATTGCAGGCAGCTAAATAAAATTTAAATCGATCAACTGATCAATAGATAAACGAATTAACGATCCAATGGCAGCTGAAGTACACATACAGGAAGAACGTTACATCTTTAAGCCGGAACTGAAGAAAAAAATCTTCATTTTTCTCTTTGCAGGAATTCTGGTTTTTGGGCTTGGGTTAGTCCTTGCCATTACATCTGGCGGCCATGAAGAAGGCGCTGAGCATGGTAAAAAAGAAGAGCATGCATCTGTTGCTGAAACCAGCAAAATGACCGCAAGCCTTCAGCACGAGCAGGAGGAAGCAACTGCTGCCGATGAACATAAAGGAGCGCAGGGCGAGCATCACGAAAGCCCTACCTGGCTTAAAAAGCTGTACACAACCTTGTGGATGAATAATATGTTCTTTACCGGCCTGGGTATTATCGGATTATTCTTTGTTGCGATTCATTACGCTGCTCAGGCGGGCTGGTCATCCGGTATTAAAAGAATTCCATTAGCCATGGCGAGCTGGATTCCGGTAGCAGGTATTTTAATGCTCGGACTTTGGTTTGTGGTTAAAGGAGATTTATTCCACTGGTCTCACGGAAATCTTTTTGGCGAAAAACTGGCCGATGGCTCTCTCAACCCAACATACGACCCGATAATTGACGGTAAAGGAGGGTTCTTCTACTGGCCGCTGGCGAAGGGCAGTTTCCCATTGTTCTTTATTGCGCGTATGGTGATCTTCTTTACCATGTGGTATTTATTCTTCTCCTGGATCAAGAAGCAGGAACTCCAGGAAGATATTCATGGAGGAACATCCTATTGGCTAAAGGCAAGAAGCCTTTCTGCCTGGTTTTTGGTGTTCTTCGCGGTAAGCTCTTCGGTGGCAGCCTGGGATTGGATCATGAGCATTGATACGCACTGGTTCAGCACCATGTTTGGCTGGTATATGTTTGCCAGTTGGTGGGTAACGGCCCTCGCCTTTATTACACTCGTTGTTGTTTTTCTGAAAGATGCCGGATACCTGAAAATAGTGAATGCCAATCACCTTCACGACCTGGGTAAATATGTATTCGCATTTTCAATTTTCTGGACCTATATCTGGTTTAGCCAGTTCCTGTTAATCTATTATGCGAATATTCCGGAAGAGACCGTGTATTTCATTGAGCGTATGAAAACAGCTCCTTACAGTTGGATTTTCTTTGTGAACCTGTTCATGAACTTTGTATTGCCTTTCTTGTTGTTCATGACAAGGGATGCTAAGCGGCACATGACCATGTTAAAAGTAGTTTGTCCGATTGTTATTGTGGGTCACTGGTTTGACTTCTTTAACATGGTAACTCCGGGCGTAATGCACTTTGATGGCGGAATTGGATTCCTTGAAATCGGAACGGCTATGATCTTTATGGCGGCCTTCCTGTTCATGATGCTCACAAGCTTATCTAGGATGCCGTTGTTTGGAAAGAATCACCCGATGCTGGAAGAAAGCCTTCATCACCATATTTAATATCTAAGAAGAAAGTGTTATGATGAATTCGATTATAGTTCTTGGTGTTATTTTAGTCCTGGCGATCCTGTACCTGATCTTCCGGGTAGGCAGCCTGGTGAGCGTGGCCAATGGTGAGCAGGACAGCAGGGTTGAAAAAGGGAATAGTATTCACGCAACGCTTTTCCTGGTGTTCATGGTTGTCAGCCTGACCGGGTTCTTCTGGTATTCCTATACATATTTTGATGACTACAAGCTTCCGCTGGCTTCAGAGCATGGTGCGGTTACCGATAAATTATTCTGGATCACGATGGGTATAACCGTGGTTGCCTTTACCATCATCAGTATTTTCATGTTTGCGTTTATCTATAAGTACAGATACAACAGTACACGCAAAGCATCTTTCTTTCCCGATAACCATTACCTGGAATTGACCTGGACAATTATCCCGGGCATCGTGTTGGCGGTATTGGTGTTTACCGGGTTGAGAGCGTGGAACGATATTACAGCCCCTGCTTCAAAAAACGCAGAGGTTATTGAACTGATTGGTCAGCAGTTTGCCTGGACTGCACGCTATCCGGGTAAAGACAAGGACCTGGGTAAGGTGAACTTTAAATTAATCGATGCCACGAATGAATTTGGTCTTGATTTAACAGATGCAAAAACGCACGATGATTTTAAATCACTGGAACTTCACCTGCCGGTTAACAAAGAAATTTTATTGAAGATCCGTGCGAAAGATGTTTTGCACAGTGTTTTCCTCCCGCACTTCCGCGTGAAAATGGACGCTGTACCGGGTATGCCAACACACTTTAAGTTTACAGCAACCAAAACAACCCAGGAAATGCGCGATGAACTGGGCGATCAGACATTCAACTATGAAATGGCTTGTGCTGAAATTTGCGGCCAGGGTCACTTCTCGATGCGCTTCCCGGTGGTAGTGGATACGCAGGAAGATTATGAGCGCTGGAAACTTTCACAGGATTCATGGTTAAAGCAAAATCCGGATTATATGAAGAATGTTCCTGCCGGGCTAAAGGAAGCGGCCATGATAAAGGCCGGGATTCCGGCAACACAGGAAGTAAAGCAGGCGACTGCAGTAGGGTCTAATTAAGATTTTTAAAGAGATGGCAACAACAGTTCATACAAACCACGATGATCACGAACACGAGCATCACGAAGGTAATTTCTGGACCAACTATATTTTCAGTCAGGATCACAAAGTCATTGCGAAGCAATTCCTGATCACCGGGATTTTCTGGGCATTGCTGGGCGGTTTCCTCTCGGTAATCTTCCGTTTGCAGCTTGGTTTTCCGGAGGCAAGCCTGGAGTGGCTCCGGCCGGTGCTGGGGGGCTGGATTACCGCAGACGGTAAGCTGAACCAGGAATTTTACCTCGCGCTTGTTACCATGCACGGAACGATTATGGTGTTCTTTGTATTGACAGCCGGCTTGAGCGGAACATTCAGTAACTTCTTAATTCCATTGCAGATAGGTGCCCGCGATATGGCATCCGGCTTCATGAACATGCTTTCGTACTGGTTCTTCTTTATTTCCAGTGTGATCATGTTTGTATCGCTTTTCCTTTCAACCGGTCCTGCCGGTGGCGGCTGGACGATTTATCCACCGTTGAGTGCATTGCCGCAGGCAATCTCCGGTTCCGGGCTTGGAATGACGATGTGGCTTGTCGCGATGGCCTTGTTTATTGTCAGCAGCCTGCTGGGGGGTATCAACTACATCACTACGATCATTAACATGCGTACGCGCGGGATGTCGTTTACAAAAATGCCGTTGACGATCTGGGCGTTCTTCTTTACGGCTATTATCGGGTTGCTTTCATTTCCTGTATTATTCGCAGCAGCGTTATTATTGATTTTTGACAGAAGCTTCGGTACAAGCTTTTACTTGTCTGATATTTATATTCAGGGTCAGGCGTTAGCGCACGAAGGCGGAAGCGCAGTATTGTTCCAGCACTTATTCTGGTTCCTCGGTCACCCCGAAGTGTATATCGTGTTACTTCCTGCATTGGGTATTTCTTCGGAAATCATCGCTACCAATTCCCGCAAGCCAATTTTCGGGTACAAGGCTATGATCGGCTCCATGCTGTTCATTGCTATCCTGTCTTTCATCGTGTGGGCGCACCACATGTTTGTAACCGGTATGAACCCGTTCCTCGGATCGATCTTCATGCTGCTTACGCTGATCATTGCGGTGCCTTCGGCCGTGAAGATTTTTAATTATGTAACAACACTCTGGCGCGGCAACATCCACTTTACACCGGGTATGTTGTTTTCCATCGGTCTTGTTTCCTTCTTCTTAACAGGCGGTATCACCGGTATCTTCTTAGGCAACTCAGCGATTGATATTCAATTGCATGATACGTATTTCGTAGTAGCGCACTTCCACCTGGTAATGGGCAGCGCATCGTTCTTTGGGATGATGGCGGGTGTGTATCACTGGTTCCCGAAAATGTTCGGCAGGATGATGGATCACCGGTTAGGCGCAATCCACTTCTGGATTACGTTCGTAGGGGTTTACATGGTATTCTTCCCGATGCACTACATCGGTATTGCCGGCTTCCCGCGCAGGTATTACTCATTCACTAACTTTGAGTTTACAAGCGGATGGACCGACCTGAACATGCTGGTGAGTATTGCCGCGATCGTAACGTTATCGGCACAATTTATTTTCCTGTTCAACTTCTTCTATAGTATGTTCCGCGGACGGTTGGCTCCGGCTAACCCCTGGAACTCAACTACCTTAGAATGGACAACACCTCGTAATCCGAAACATGGAAACTGGCCGGGTGAAATTCCGGCTGTTTACCGCTGGCCATACGATTACAGCAAGCCCGGAGCAAAAGAAGATTTCATCCCGCAGCATATTCCATACTCAGAAACACCAGAGTCGAACCTGCCGCATGAAAACGATCAGATCAAACTTGAGGGTTCAATAGACAGCAGTACAATCGTTGTTGGAAACAAGCATTAATTCTTAAAATCTTATTCAGGGTTCATTGTTAGCGGCTGCTGATGATGAACCCTGATCATTTATTTACCATGCGAACATTCTACAAGCTATCCCTTTCAACCCTGGTGGCAGTTTACCTGCTGATCATGGTAGGAGGTGTGGTACGCAGCACGGGCTCAGGCATGGGCTGCCCGGACTGGCCTAAGTGTTTCGGGCAATGGATTCCGCCTACATCGGTTGAGCAGCTTCCTGAAAACTACAAGGAAGAAAATGCTGCTCATCGTCAAAGGAAGAATGAGAAGTTCTCGAAGTATTTACGCACACTCGGATTTAACGAGACGGCTGATAAAATTTTAACAGACCCTTCTATTAAAGAAGAGTCAGACTTCAATCCGGTAAAAACATCAATCGAGTACGTGAATCGTCTGGTCGGGGTTGTGATCGGGTTCCTGATCTTTGCCGTGTTTGTTTATTCGTGGCGGTACCGAAAAGTAAAGTTCAGTCTTACACTCATTGCCTTTCTTTGCTTTATACTCGTTGGTTTTCAGGGATGGATTGGATCTATTGTGGTTTCAACAAACCTTACGCCCTGGGTGGTAACGCTGCATATGTTTTTGGCGATGGTTATTGTTGCCATGCTGGTTTGGCTTGTTCACCGGGCGCGTACTCATCAGGAGGGGGTTCACCTGCTTAAAAGCCCTTCCATATTAACCAATTTTCTATTAGCCGCGTGTATGATTGTGTTGCTTGTACAGATCTTATTAGGTACCCAGGTTCGTGAGGCAATTGACCTCGTGGCGACTGAAATTTCTGCCCGTGAAGGGTGGATTTCTGCCGTTGGTTCAGACTTCATTATTCACCGGTCATTTTCGTGGGTTGTGCTCATTCTGCACGTCATTTTAACGGTAAAATTGTGGAAAATGCAGCACGCAAATCGTTTCGTACTAAGCTTAATCATGCTAATTTTGGGGACGATTTTTACAGGGTTAGGAATGGCCTGGTTTGCGATTCCGCCCTTCCTGCAGCCGGTTCATTTAACGCTGGCTACCGTTACATTCGGAGTGCAGTTTTTGCTTCTGCTGCGGGTAAACGAAAAGTTAACTAGTGCAACGAACTAACATGGTAGCCCAGCCTGTCGATTCTCTTACCGGCCTTTCCCTGATCCTTGCTAAAGCGCGGGCATATGTTCAGTTGCTGAAATTCAGACTTTCACTACTGGTTGCTTTTTCGTGTGCCTTTGGCTTTGTACTGGCATCTGCGAATACCAACTTCTATACCTTATTCATGCTATTCGTAGGCGGCTTCCTGTTATCGGGAGCATCGGTAACGATTAACCAGGTAATCGAGAAAGATTACGATAAGCTGATGACCCGCACCATGAACCGCCCGCTTCCTACTGTGCGCGTATCCGTTCAGGAAGCAATCATTTTTTCAATTGTTTGTTTTGTATTGAGCATTGCTATACTCGCTGCATGCAGTAACCTGCTTACGGTAGCGTTATCCGTTGTGTCGATGATTTTATATTGCTTTGTTTATACTCCATTAAAAAGAGTAGGAGCGATAGCAGTTTTTGTTGGTGCAATACCCGGGGCGCTTCCGCCCCTGTTAGGCTGGGTGGCAGCTACCGGAAAAATTTCATACGAAGCATTATTAATCTTCGGGATTCAATTTATCTGGCAGTTCCCGCACTTCTGGGCAATCGCCTGGGTGGCCGATGATGATTATAAGAAGGCAGGCTTTAAGCTGTTGCCCTTTGGCGGACAGAAAGATATGAACACCGCGATCCAGATCATGATCTATACCCTGTTTTTATTACCGCTGGGATTGTTGCCGGCTGTATTCGGGTTAACCGGAATTCATTCGGCATTTGTAGTAACCATTTGCGGGGTGCTTTTCCTGGCGCAGACTTTTTCATTGATGAAAACCGTAAGCCGCGAATCGGCCATGCGGATTATGTTTGGTTCGTTTTTGTATTTGCCGGTCGTGCAGATCGCGTTGTTGTTGGATAAAATTTAAAAGGAGAGCAGGATGAGTGCAGAGATTAAAATCGTAGAGGAAGCAAGGCAGCCGCTGACCATGAACCCCAAGAAATTTGCCATGTGGCTTTTCATGGTAACCGTGTTCATGATCTTCGCAGCATTAAGCAGCGCGTATATTGTAAGGCAGGCGGAAGGAAACTGGGCTTTCTTTGAACTGCCTTCTTTATTTTGGATAAATACGGCAGTTATTCTGATAAGCAGCCTGACACTCCATTGGGCATACCTTTCGGCAAAACGTGATAATTTAGAATTGGTAAAAATTGCAACCAGTATCACGGCAGTGTTGGGTGTTGCTTTTATGGCAGGGCAATATCTGGCATGGACCCAACTGGTTGCTAACCGCGTCCATTTAGTCGGAAATCCCTCAGGATCATTTGTATATATTATCTCCGGATTGCATGGCGCTCACGTATTAGGCGGAGTGATTTATTTGTTGATTTTACTCAACTCGGCATTCAAATTCCGGGTCCATTCTAAAAGCCTGAACCAGATAGAAATGTGCGCCACATATTGGCATTTTTTGGGCGGACTTTGGCTATATTTGTTCCTGTTCCTATTATTGTACAGATAATAAAAGATTAACCTAACCACGATGTCACACACCTCACCCGTTGTTGTACCTGCACCCGGAAAAACCGAATGGGATGGCGGAGTATCACCCATGAATGCGAGCTATGGCAAGCTCATGATGTGGTTCTTCCTGCTGTCGGATGCCTTTACATTTTCGGCACTTTTGATTACGTACGGATTAGTTCGCTCTTCACACGCAGCTTACGATGGCGCGGTGGAGAATTTTATTTTCTCACAGGCGTACTGGCCGATTCCGGAAAAAGTTTTTGAAGCAATTCCATTCTTTGATATTCATGCTCCGCTTGTGTTTGTTGGAATCATGACTTTCATTCTGATTATGAGTTC
>CAZIGG010000072.1:6372-15809 GCA_964538575.1 uncultured Roseivirgaceae bacterium | reverse complement strand
TATAAAATCAAATTAAAATATTCTTTCATAGCTGTCTGCCATGTCAACTCCCGCAACTGAATAAACACGCTGCGTTCTTCAAACATGAAAAACCCACTCCTTGTACTGCCCATCATCCGGGTTAAATCCCTCATCCACTGCAAAATGCTGATCCATAATTTCAACCTGCTCACAATCCATCAACGATAAATTCCGGTAACCCGGCTGCCCTTTGGCGCCTGTAAAGCCCAGCGACTGCCAGCACACCAGCATGATTTTGTCGGTGGATGTTCTGCAAATTCCATAGGGATGAATCACGCGGCTTAGCGGCTCACCGCGCATCCGGATCCGGCACATCCGCCTTTTTTGCGAGGCCTCGTACAACTGTTGCGTAATTTCTTCCAGCATGACATTGCAATATTAAAACAGGATTAGTTAACTTGAAACTACGCTATGACAAGGCCAAGATTAACACGATCAAAGGATAAAATAATTGCCGGAGTGTGTTCCGGACTTGCTAATTATTTAGGTCTGGAAACCTCTATGGTGCGAATTGGATTTGTATTGATTGGTTTCATCACAGCCTTTATCCCGTTATCGCTTGTATATCTGGTGATGTGGTTTGTTATTCCGGAGGAATGAATCTATAAGATTTCAATTGCGAATTCCTTTTTTGCGGTCATTCGCCCGATTGGTTTTATTGTATAACCTTTTGAATTGATCAACTTTTCAAACTCCGGGGCGTGAGCTTCCTCTACGCAAACCAATAACCCGCCACTGGTTTGCGGATCACAAAGCGTAAGCAGCGACTCTGCTCCAATACCGGAAACTTTCTTTTCATATCCCTGCCAGTTGCGCATGGTGTTATCCGGGTAGATGAATTTTGAGGTGTATGCAGCAAGATTTTTCAGCAAGGGGATTTTTGCATACGAAAGCTCAGCCGACAACCCGCTGCCTTCGCATACTTCCAGCAAATGCCCGAGCAAACCAAAGCCTGTTACATCGGTTAATGCCTTCACATATTCCAGTTTGCCAAATTCATAACCCAGCGTGTTCAGTTCAGTCATCCACTTCACCGCTTCTTCAATATCCTGTGCTTCCGCAAGGCCGCGCTTTTGGGCTGTGGTGATGATGCCTACACCCAATGGCTTCGTGAGGTATAACAGGCAGCCTTCTGTAGCCGTGTTATTTTTTTTAAGATTTTCCTTCCTAACGGTTCCGGTTACGGCCAGGCCAAAAATCGGTTCCGGACTGTCAATGCTATGACCTCCGGCTAACGGTATCCCGGCTTTCTGACAAACTGCACGCGCTCCGTCTAATACCTGTTGTGCCAGGTCAGGTGAAAGCTTGCTGACCGGCCAGCCTAAAATCGCCAGCGCCATCAAGGGCTTTCCTCCCATCGCGTACACATCGCTGATCGCGTTCACCGATGCAATCGAGCCAAACGTAAAGGCATCGTCCACAACGGGCATAAAAAAATCGGTTGTGCTGATGATGCAGTTGCCATCGCCCTGATCGTACACGGCAGCATCGTCTTTGCTTTCGTTGCCAACCAGCAATCCGGGAAAGTTTTCTTTCAGGAAATCGGTTTTCAAAATTTCATCCAGTACGGTTGGAGAAATTTTGCAGCCGCAACCGGCCCCGTGCGAATATTGGGTAAGCTTAACTTCTGTCATCCGCTAAAAGAGATTAATTTTTTTATCAATTCATGTTTATCCGTTCCGTTCCAGGTAAAGGCTGCCTGGGTGCGGCTGATTTTTTTATCCAGTCCGTTGCGATAGGCTTTGTCGTAGTAGGTAAGCAGAATGTTCATTACGGCCGGCATATCATTTTCGAACAGCTTTTCCTTTGCTGCTTTAAAATGCTGACCGCCCAATCGTTTCGTAATGCCTTTCATGGCTTCGAGAAATAATTGCTTATCAGCATGACCATATTCATTTACAAGCCTGTTGATGCGAACATCTTTATCAACCTGCAACTCCACCACCGGACTTATGCCCATGGTTTTCCAGAAGTCGGAAGGAAGAAATATTTTCCCGACCGCAATCGATTCGTCTTCGATCCACACACGTTTGGTCAGATCAAGGGTTAAGATTTTTTCAAACAGATTATTTTGAAACTGCTCCGTTGTGGGCTGGGGCGGCTGCATCAATCCGCCAAATACCGAACCGCGATGGTGCGCCAGACCTTCGAGATCAATGATCTGTTCTCCGGCTTCAGCCAAAGCATTTAAGATTTCGGTCTTGCCGCTTCCGGTGTTGCCTCCCAGCACCATAAACTTTAATGGGTTTCTAAAAGACTGCAACGCAAGCTGCCGGTATGATTTATAGCCGCCTTTCAACTGATGCGTTTTCACTCCGGCCATTCCAACGAACTGGCAAAAGTTAGCAGAACGCATGCCCCCGCGCCAGCAATGCACGATGAGTTCATTGTCTGTTGCAACAGCTTTTGCCTGATCAATCATGTCAATCAACCTCGGACCAACCAGCCGAAAGCCGGTTCGGATTGCTTCAGCCTGTCCTTTTTGTTTGTAGTCGGTGCCTACTTCAACCCGTTCGGCATTGTTTAAAAGCGGAATATTAACCGCTGACGGAACATGCCCGGTCTCAAATTCACCTTCCGAACGCACATCGATCACCGGCAGCGAAGCGCGTAACTCAAGAAATTCAGAAACCGGAAGGATCATGGCGTGAAGTTAACACGACCCTGTGAAAGATCAATTATCAGAGAACTTCACGGAAATGTTAGTTGCAATACCAATTCTGAATCCGTAATCGAGGTATTTGCCATCGCGGAACGCAACCGCTCCCTCTAATCTGAAAATACGCAGAATCCCATCAATGGAATAACCGACTTCCGTATAGTTTTTAGATGTTGGTGTTAAGAGATAATTGATGAAAATATTTTCACGGATCCCCAGCATCCGAACTTCATAAATAGACGTTACCAGAAATCTTCTGAAGTTATAGTGCGCATTCACCGCAAGGTATTTATCGGCTGTGCTGTATAAATAATAATCCATCAACCGGAAGCTTCCTGCAGGATCGGACGTGCTGAACGGAGTCCGGTTACCGAGGAAGTGCTTGTAATCCATAAACGCCAGGCTGTCGGAATTCAGGAACATGCCTGCGCGAATATTAAAATCAACCCGGCCGCGCACGCCATTGTTAAAGGAGTGGTTCGCTCCAATCTCAACCTGATCGAACTTGATGTCGCTGCCGAAGATGTTATCAAAACCTTTCCGGTACATCAGTGAAAACGTAGGCGTTGAATTATTGATCTGCGATTTTCTTCCGTTGCGGATGCGGTACTTGAGCCATGGCCTGGCCGTTACGGTTACCGATCCGGTAAATGCCTCATGTGTTGCAAAACCGGTTGTATCGGTTTCCAGGTTTTCCGGTGCATTGGGTGTATAGCCTTTAATCTTATCACGGTTAACCCATTTGTGATTGGTATTATTTACCATTGCTCTTCTCCTGGCCCATGTCCAGTCTGTTTCGATGGTGTACTTATCATCTAATTTACGCCTGTACTGAGCATCGAGGTAATCGCGCTCGTAAATCTTCATCAGGTTTTCTTCCAGCAACAGGGTCATGAAGGTATTGACTACCGGAAGAATCGGTTCATCGGCATTGAACTGCTGCATGTACCGGCCTCCTTCAACCCGCAGCCGGTAATGCCGGTTGCGCATATTGAAGTTGATGTTGCCGCTCACCTTTTCGCGCGCGAAAGAATAGCGTAAGGTAGGCCGGATGTTAATCCGTGTACGGTTAGTATCCTGAAGCTGAATGCCATAGTTTAACCGGTACAGAAAATAATACCCTTCGACTGTATTAAACCATACTTGCGGAAACTCAATTTTAAGATTACTGTGCTTTGAAATACGGTAAGAGTCCCCGATTAAAATATCCCACGGCTGAAAGCCTTTCCTGTTTTTCTCATTGCGTGTAATTGTGTCTCCGGCTTCCTTCTTTCGTTCTGCTACGGCCAGACTGTCCATTTTCTTATACCCGATTACTTCATCCTGTGACAGCGGCACGGGCCGGATCTCTGTCCAGTAAAGTGAATCGCTTTTGTACGCGCCACTATCAATTTTAAAATACGTTTCAGAGACTACTTCAGGTTCTTTGCTTTCCTTCAGTTCTTCTTTTTCCTGCTCTTTCATGATCTGCTTCAGCTCTTTACGGGTAATTTCTTTTCCGGAAGCTAAACGTTCCTGCAGATCCTGGTTCTTTCCGGAATTCTTCTTTTCGATAGCCTTTGCTTCTTTCTTGTCGATTTTTTCATCGATCACTTCCATGGCCGGAACAACCAGCCTGGGATTGAGCTGAATGGTATACTTGCTCATCGTTGCCAGGTAATCGTACACGAATTCAAACCCGAAAAATCTTCCCTCGATTTTAAACTGATTAGAGACCGGAAGCCACGCCTTATTTTCGATGGGGGCATAAATTTGCTTAACGTCAATCTTTATCCCAAGCTTGGTGGTTTTAACATCCAGGCTGTGAATGCTCCACCAGTCTTCAACAATAAAAATCGTTCCCTCCACTACATTATCTCCCCGAAGGCGGGGTGTAACTTTAATCTCACTCACCTGGAACTCACGATCTTCAAATGTGCCGAGGTATTCAAATTTATAATATGAAAATGCCGATGGGGAAAGTGGTGAAACCGTTTCGGCTATAATTGGCTCGTAAAAGCTGCCATTAATAAACCCCGTAGGCGATGTGTTATTATCCTTGCCATCGGAGCGGATAGAAATAACTCTTTCTTCAAACTTATGCGGACGGGTATATTTTATTTCACTTACCGATTCCGACACAAAAGCCTGACCTTTTTTAATTCCTTCCTTCTCAATCATCTTCTTTGCAAGCCACGGATAATCCACCAGTTTACCGGTTCCTTTCATATACACCTGAGCCGAATAACTGTCAAGTTGTTGTGTATGGTACCTGGCTTTCGCAATGGCTTTGCGCATGATGGTGTACGCAGGATCTTCATTGCCGGCAGTGACGATGACGGATCTTAATTCGGTAGGCTGAACTTTTAGTGTGATATTCAGCTCAATAAAATCAGTTTCAACGGCAACAATCTTTTCCTGCGTTTCATGCCCGAGGTATTGAAAGGTGAGCGTGTACGTGCCCGGAGTAAGCGTTATTTCATAAAAACCCTGTGCGTTGGAGGTTGTTCCTGTCCCCAGTTCCTTAATGAAGATCGTAGTAAAGGGCAGCGGTTCACCATCGTCCCCTTTGATGGTTCCGCGAACACCTGCTGCAAAGGCAACGGAGCTGCTTGCCAGCAAAAGAAGAATGAACAGAGGGCGGAGGCTGCGAAACATGAACCGGGCTTTTTCCTGATGTGTATCCATACGGGCAAGTGCACTAAACAGATGCCCGGTTTTCAAAAAATGTTGCTTACTGGTAAAATTTTTTATCCCGGATAATCGCCTCCACCGCATCCGGAACAAGATAACGGACGGATTGATTGTTTCTGATACAGGTGCGGATAAATGTAGCAGAAATGTCCATCATCGGGGCCTCGACCATGCGTACGTTCGGGTGACGTTTGAGGCCGGAATTTGTTACGTCAGCCCTGGCCCGTCCGCCTGAGCCCGGCATGCGGGGGTAGACATACAGCCCGTAATCCTCCAGGATGCGCTCGTAATTTTTCCATTTCGGGAAACTTTCGAGATTATCCTCACCAATAATTACTTTAAACTGCTTGTCGGGATGTTTTTCGGAAAGATGAACCAGCGTGTGAATGGTGTAATTGGGTTTCGGCAAATGAAACTCCACATCCGAAACCTGGAGCTTGTAATGCTCATACACGGCTGCCCGGACCATATCGTACCGGTCGAAATCGTGCAGTAAACTTTTAGCAGGCTTTAAAGGATTTTGCGGAGTAACCACAAACCAGACCTTATCGAGGTCGGTGGTTTCCGCCATGATGTTGGCGATAATCAAATGACCGGTGTGGATGGGATTGAAGGAACCAAAAAATAACCCGACTTTCACTTTTCAATTGCTTTTAAAAACTGAGCAGGCGTTTGCACCGGAATTGAGGATGAAGCAAAACCTTTCACATCACGTGTTATAATAACATCCGCATCAACTTGCTGTGCCGAAAAGAATTGTAAGGCGTCTTCGAAATCTTTAAAAGTTGATCTCGCAGCATAATTAAATTCGGCTTCTGTTAAACTCACGATCTGCACCCATTCCATCAGGTCGTTAATAACTGTAATCGGGTTCTTTCCCACTTTCCTGACAAAATAGGCTACCGTAGCTACAGACAACGCGGACGTAAAAACTATCTTTTTTTGAGTCACCTTCAGTTGAAGGATTTTATCTGCTTGTTCTGCAAAGGGCATTCTGTCAAGAACAAAATCCAGGAGTACATTGGTATCTAAAAACAGCCGATCCATTACCGATATTTTTCCATCATGATATCCGCAACGGCATCCTTATAATTAATATGGTCAGGTATGGCACCCTTGGCGATACCGCGTAGCTTTTTCAGAGATTGCAGAGGATCGCTGTTTTGACCATCTTTCTCCTGAGTGAGTTCCTCAATATGATCCTCAAAGATTTTTGACACACTTTTACCACGCTTTTTAGCATATCGCTTTGCCTTGGCAACAATTCGTGCATCTACACTTAATGTTAACTTGGTTGTCATACGTACAGGATTCAACTATACGTAAAACTACCGAATTGGCCGGAAAGTTTCAACGGTCAGGATTTTTTAAACTCGTTATAGAGTTTTTGCGCTTCCGCGAGCGATGATTCCAAATGCTCGTTCACCAGCACAACATCAAATTCATTTTGAAACGACATTTCGAATTTTGCCTTGAAGAGCCGTCTTGAAAGTGCGTCTTCTGATTCGGTTCCTCTTCCGCGCAGGCGTTGCTCTAATGTTTCTATCGAGGGCACTAATACAAAAATGGCAAGCGCCTTGTTACCAAAATATTTTTTCAGGCTTAAACCGCCTTTTACATCCACATCGAAGATCACATTCTTTCCTTCGCTCCAGATACGGTCGATCTCTGATTTTAATGTACCATAATAATTACCGGCATATACTTCTTCCCATTCGATAAATTCATTGTTGAGAATTTTTTCCCTGAACTCATCGGGTGTTAAAAAATGATAATCTTTTCCGTCTACTTCCATACGGCCGCGCCTGTCGCGCGTAACGGCAGAAATGGAAAATCCCAGGTCGGGATTATTTTGAAGCAGGTGTTTTACAATGGTTGTTTTACCGGAGCCGGAAGGCGCGCAGAAAATAATTGCCTTCCCCGACATTACGATGGCGTTTTTTGTTCGATCTTCGCTTTGATCTGTTCAATGAGCTCCGGTGGTGCACCGTTGCCGCAGCATTTTGATTTGAGCAGTTCTTTGATCATCATCTCCAGGTTATACTTTTGATAGCACGGCATGCAGCCATACATGTGATCTTTGAATTCTTCCTGCTGCGCTGGCGTAGCATCGCCATCGATCATGTCCTGCAGCATTTGCATGCAGGTACGTTTGCCGGATGAAGGTTGGTGGCTCATAACTTACGTATTTTTATAACCCATGCTTTTGGCATATTCACTCAGTTTTTCTTTCAGCAGGTTGCGCGCGCGGTGTAACCGGCTGCGCACGGTGCCGATTGGTATATCAAGAATTTTTGCCATCTCATCATATTTGAACCCTTCCAGATCGCACAAAATAATTACTGTGCGAAAGTCTACATCCAGCGCATTTAAAGCATTGGATATCTCATCCCCGATCATATCCTGCAACGACTCCACCCGTAAATCGGGCGTAATCTGGCGGTCTACATCTTCTGAGTTATAATACGTCTCAACTTCCTGGTAATCGACTTTTGCCGGCTCCTTGCGTTTCTTCCGGTAGTCGTTAATGAAGCTGTTCTTTAAAATCCGAAACAGCCATGCTTTTGCATTAGTTCCTTGCTGGAACGATTCTATGAAACGATAGGCTTTTAAATACGTGTCCTGAACGAGGTCTTTTGCGTCATCTTCATCGAATGTGAGGCGGTAGGCGAAATTATACATCGAATTCACATGAGGCATGAACTCGTTGTTGAAAACCTGCGTTTTCTGCGCTTCGGAATAGCTTTGTTTCGGTGCCTCTTCTTCCATGAGCCGGCAAAAATAGCAAAAAAAAGTTCCCGGAATTGCCTTCCGGAACCCCCTAATTATTTGTTCGACACTTCACGATAAATATCGCGCAGGTTTTCGTGCATGTGTTTCATGGTGAATTTGCTTTCTACTTTGGCCCTGGCTGCTTTGCCCAGTGCCTGGCGCAATTCTTTGTTATGATACAAACGAAGTATCTGCTGTGAAAGTGAATCGGTATCACGTTCGTCAACCAATACTCCGCTCACTTCGTTTTCTATGGCTAACGGTATTCCTGCATGCCGCGTTGAAAGAACTGCCCTGCCCATGGCCATGGCTTCAAGCAAACCAACGGGCAATCCTTCCGTTTCGCCATTGCTGGCAACGCGGCTGTTGAGCACAAACACATCGCACTGCTGCATCATTTCTTTTACTTGGCGGGATGATTTCCAGCCGTGAAAAACAACTTTTGATTCAAGGTTATATTTTTTTACCAATG
This sequence comes from uncultured Roseivirgaceae bacterium, assembly GCA_964538575.1. Lineage (GTDB taxonomy): Bacteria > Bacteroidota > Bacteroidia > Cytophagales > Cyclobacteriaceae > UBA2336. The sequence goes on along the minus strand of CAZIGG010000072.1, from coordinate 7,212 downwards.
CACGACATTCGCCTGTCTCCCGGCCGCCACCTACAATATTCAATGTCATTTGGTCAACTTCTTTTGTTGCATGGGCAAACGCATGAATTAAATCGGGCACGCCTTTTTTTTCTACCAACCGGCCAACGTGCAAAATGTTAAATGAATTTTGCTGGACAGCAGATACGTCATTTGAAAACTGCTCATTATCTATTCCGTAAGGCACCCAATGCACTTTCTTTTTATTGTTTTCACTCAATGGCAGCGCATCGCCCATTCCCGGGTTACACACGACAATTGCGGAAGCATAATCAAACACTTCTTTCAATCCTTCCCGGTACGAACGGCTGGCAAGTTTTCTGGAAGCGTCAAACCCGTGAAAAGAAACAATCAACGGAATGTTCAATTGTTTGGCCAATGGCAAAATGCGGATTCCATTACCTCCGAATTGTGCATGTATTATATCAACCGGCTGACCTTGCAGCAATCGTTCCATTTTGACGATGGATTTCTTTCCGTAGTAATGGTTTTTGCCAGCCCGTTTTTTACCAAACCATTTTACCAGGGCGGGAATGAGCCAATCGGTAAGTGTGCGCTTGAAGTTGAATTTGGTAAACTCACGGGTAGGCATCTCTGCTGACTGGTAATACCGACCGGCCAATAAAAACGGATGTATATATGGATTGATGGCCTGCCGGTAAATAAACGTTTCCGTTCTCCTGAAAAAGTAGCCATGGTAAAATAAAACACGGGGCTTTGCAGTGTCTGTCAAGGTATTTTTTTGTGCAAGGTAATCAATGTTTCATCCTGGAGACAACCTCACTTTATAAAAACAAAGTTGGATTGCCCGGCAGGGAAATA
>CAZIGG010000072.1:0-6272 GCA_964538575.1 uncultured Roseivirgaceae bacterium | reverse complement strand
CCTGGAGACAACCTCACTTTATAAAAACAAAGTTGGATTGCCCGGCAGGGAAATATACACAAGTTTATATATTTATGAGTTAACCTGACCAACGGCTCATGAACATCAAGCATCGTCTCATTGTTATGAATTTTCTCCAGTTTTTTATTTGGGGTTCCTGGCTGCTGACCATCGGTGCGTATTGGTTTCAGAACAAACAATGGTCAGGGGCTGAGTTTGGTATCATCTTTTCTACCATGGGCATCTCGTCCATCTTTATGCCCGCGCTCATGGGTATTGTAGCCGACCGCTGGATAAATGCAGAAAAATTATATGGCTGTTTACATCTTTTAGGAGCCTTATCGTTATGCTGCCTGCCTCTGATAGATAATCCACAAACCTTTTTTTGGGTGATCCTTATCAACATGATTTTTTATATGCCAACCTTGTCGTTATCAATAACTGTGGCTTATAATGCACTCAAAAAAAACAACCTTGATGTTATTAGGGTATATCCGCCCATCCGTACGTGGGGAACGATAGGATTTATTGTTGCCCTTTGGATTGTTAGCCTTACACACAATGAAACATCGGCTAACCAGTTTTACATTGCAGCCATTGCAGCAGCGTTCCTGGGGATTTACGCCTTTACACTACCAGCATGCCTGCCTGGCTCTAAAACACTCACCAAAAAATCGCTGATTGATATATTAGGACTTAATGCCTTTACGCTGTTTAAATCAAAAGAGTTTGCCATATTCTTTTTATTCTCCATGCTGTTGGGTGCCGCATTACAATTAACCAATGCATATGGTGACACCTACCTGCACGATTTTGCTAACATTCCAGCCTACAAAGATTTAGTGGCGGTTAAATACCCGGCCATTATTATGTCTGTTTCCCAGATTTCTGAAACATTGTTCATCCTAACCATTCCTTTTTTCTTACGAAGGTTCGGAATTAAATATGTGATGATGTTTAGCATGATTGCATGGGTACTGCGTTTTGGATTATTTGCTGTGGGCAATCCTGCTGACGGCCTGTGGATGATTATTCTGTCGTGTATTATTTATGGAATGGCCTTCGATTTCTTTAACATATCCGGATCGTTGTATGTAGAAACTCAAGCTGATTCGAAAATACGCGCCAGCGCGCAGGGCTTGTTTATGATGATGGTGAACGGTTTCGGTGCGGTTATGGGAAGCTCAATCAGCGGATTTGTAATCTATGCATTTTATACGCAACCTGACGGCAGTAAAGACTGGCCGGGCATCTGGTTTGCCTTTGCCGGATATGCATTGGTACTGGCTATAGTTTTCCCATTTGTGTTTGACTACAAACACGACCGGAATGCGGTTGAGGTTGTGAATCATTAATCCCTCACCCGAATACAATTAACAATAGCGACAAGAATCGTTGTGCCGTCTCCCCGGGGAGAGGGCAGTTCATGGTATATCAAAACGTGAATCCTTATTCGGGTGAGGGTAAATCATTTCTTATAAAATTTCCACGAGGTCTTAAAATCCTTGGTGAGCTTTTGATTGGTGAGGATTGCCCGCAGCATTTCTACCGGCATGCTGTTTTCCTGGAGCACGGCATCGTGGTATTGCTTGTAGGTCATCTTGCCGCTGTCGACCAGTTCCTTTTTTAAGGCATAGAATTGAAAGGCGCCTGTCATGTATGCCAACTGGTATAGAGGCCCGTACCCGCCTGTAAACGATCTTCTTACCTCCGCTTCTGCATTGGCACGCTCATGTCCTACCCGGTCTACCAGAAAATCGATGCATTGCTGTGGCGTCCATTTGTTCAAATGATAGTTCAGTGAAAAAATAATCCGCGCGCAGCGATGCATGCGCCAGAACAGCATCCCGATACGATCTTCCGGGGATTGCGGAAAATTCTTATCCCAAAGAATTAATTCCCAATACAATGCCCAGCCTTCCGTCCAAAACGGGGTGCGGTAATTGCGATATGCTTTATACCGGTTGTTCATAAAGCCCTGCAAATGATGGCCGGCTATCAATTCATGATGAACCGTGGCGCGGGAGAAATGCGGATTATTCCCGCGCATGCTCATCAGCTTGTCGTCATGTGTCATGTCATCGGTTGGGTAGGCGATCTGTAAGACTTCTCCGCCCAAAAAGAACGGACTTACCAATTGCTGTTTGGGCGACATCATGCTCATGCGCCAGGTTTCTTCCGCGATGGGCGGAATGGTGATGAGGTCGTTCTTCTTTAGAAAATCAACCGATTCATTATAAAGCTTCAGCATCGCTTCCGGCTGATAGCCCTCCGGCACATAGGTTTGCTTCACTTTTTCCTGTGCCTGTTTCCAGTTGTCGCCAAAACCCATTTCGCGTGAAGCCTTTAACAATTCCGCATCGCACCAGGCAAATTCTTTATTCGCAATTTCTACCAGTTCTTCCGGTGAATACGGAATCATTTCATATTGGAGCAATCTCAATAATTCTTCTCTTCCAATCGGGCTACCGATAATGCCGCTTCCGTCATCTTTGGGTAAGGATGTTTCATCAACTTTAACTTTCAGTGCGGATGCAAATTTTGTTAATGTTGTATCCAGCCGCTGATACGGTTTGGTTACCCACCAGCCAAACTGCGGATCGTATCCGTCATAAAATTCAAATACACTTTTCAACGCCCGCTGCTGGCCTTTGATTGCTCCTTCTGCGCGTGAAGCGACTTCGCGGGTCAGGTTCGGATCCTGCTTGAGTTTTTTCATGACATCGCGGATGGATTTATTAATCTCATCCAATTGCTTCGCTACCAGGCTGCTTTCCAGGTGCAGGCCGCGCCTGCGTTTTTTTTCAAGCTCATAAATCGGAGAACCGATCGAAACATATTTTTCAACCTGCTTGATTTCTTTTTCTTCCGTGTTCAGCAAACCGAGTTCATTTTCAAGATCGCGTTTCGTCAATAAATAATCTGCCCGCCCGCTGACCGACATACTTTCAAAAGGCAACTGTTCAAGTTTGTTCAGGTAATCCTTGTAAAAAATTTTAAACCGCTCTCTTCGCTCCGGGGAGTTTTGAACAAAATAAAATCGCTCCAGGCTTCCGCGATCCGCACGAAATTGAACGATAAGCGGATAGACTTCCGTTACGGACGGCTCTGATTGCGCAAACGTGTCTTTGAAGAAGGATACCAGGATCAAAACATACAGAATGGATTTCAGGAATTTCATAGGCCAGCCAAGGTTGATGATTTTGTAAGTTTAACAAAATCCTTCCGGCTTTCGCAGGAAAATCCAGCACCGGCATTGACCGCCCGCGAACGGTTTTGACCGAATTCGCACTTGAGGGACTTATAAATTCAGTGTATTTCAAACATTTCGATAACTTTTAGTCTTGGACTGATTATTGGCATTAGCCACCCTGACCAAATCAAGCACCATGCTTTTTAATCATTTTAAAATATCCTTCCGCCAGTTGATGAAGAACAAAACGTTCACCTTCATCAACATCTTTGGCCTTACCCTGGGGTTTCTCTGCTTCATTTTGCTGAGTCTCTACATTCATGATGAATTAAACTTTGATCTTTTCCATAAGGATTCAGCACGCATGTATCGTGTACTGCAGCATGAAAAAATGGAAGACGGAACCACACGGGATGTAGCCACAACAGCAGCGCTCATCGGGCCGGAAGCTGCCACGCAATTTCCGGAAGTTGAAGCAACCATGCGGATATCATCCATTGGACGCATTACGATGGGCAACGATCCGGCTAACCGCGGTTACGAACCCATTGCGATAACGGACACAAACATTTTTTCATTTTTTGATTTCCCTCTCCTGGAGGGCGATCCGGTCACTGCGCTAATCAAACCCGATGCCGTTGTAGTGTCTGAATCGTTCGCGAGAAAGTACTTTGGAACTACAGATGTTCTGGGGAAGCAAATCTGGAGCAACCTTACACGCAATGACAAAAACGTGGAGTTTACCATAACGGGCATTATGAAAGATTTCCCGAAAAACTCACACATCCGCTTTGAGATAATCTTTTCAGATTCAAGCTGGCCATCGGTGTTTCCCTGGTACCAGGATTTTACTTCCTCCGATTGGGAAAGCAACTCGTATCTCACGTTTGTTAAGCTGCGGAATACCGAAACCAAAAATGACGTTGAATCAAAGATCACAACGCTGGTTAAAGATCATTATCCGGCAACCAAAACATTTAACAGTGAATTTTCATTACAGCCTTTTAGCGAGATTCACCTGAACTCAGCCAGCATACAGGACAGCGATGTTCCGGCAAACGGAATGAGTCCATTCTATTTGTACATGTTTGCCGGTGTGGGAGTTTTGCTGCTGCTGATCGCCTGCCTGAATTATATGAATCTTTCCACAGCCGCAGCGTTGAAACGCACGCGCGAAATCGGCACGCGCAAAACGCTGGGTGCACAACGTCTGCAGCTAATCGCACAGTTTATTACAGACTCGGTAGTGCTTTCGCTGATAGCGTTGATCCTTGCGCTGGTAATCTTGCAGATGGCAATTCCTTCCATTAATCAGTTTACCGATAAAGAACTTTCATTGTCAGCGCTTCCTCTTTTCTGGAGTCTTGGGATTTTAGGTATCTTACTTTTAGCAGCCATTGTATCGGCCTTCTACCCTGCTTTCATTACGGCACGCATCTCGCCTGCAGAAGCGTTGAAAAAAGAAATCCGTATTGGCAATGCACGGCTTCCGTTGCGCAAAATGCTTGTCGTGGCACAGTTCACAATATCCATTATCATGATCTCTTCCACGCTCATTATTTACGAGCAGTTGAATTACATGCGCAGTAAAGATATTGGAATTGAGACCGAAAATTTGCTGGTGATCGACATCAACAGCGGCAGGCTGCGCAGAAATTTTGAAAACATAAAAGCTGAATTCGGGAAACCGGCTGAAGTGCTCAGCATTTCAACCTCCACCCGCGTGCCGGGAGAATGGAAAAACTTCCCCATCGCTACGGTTATCCCGGCAGGAGAACCTGTTGGCAAAGAAATGATCTTTGTCGGAATTGATGAAACGTTTCTCAACACCTATAACATCCGGCTAAAGCAAGGTCGCAATTTTACTTCGGGCCGGGCCGATTCAACAAAGGTTATCCTGACGGAGCTGGCCGTTAAGCAACTGGGACTAATCAATCCCATCGGTCAGATCATTGAAATTCCGACTGTTCGCTGGGGCGGAAGTATCGAGTCGGTTGAGCAGGTTTTCAAAGCAGAAGTAATTGGTGTGGCGGATAATTTTCATTTTGAATCGCTGCGAACCGATATGAAGCCGATCATTTTTGCAGCACCCAATACACCGATTCAGCGGATTGATTATTACACACTCAAAATAAAAACCAGTGATTGGCCGGGGGTAATAGCAAAGCTGAAAGCTATTAACACAACGATTGATGCCGACAATCCGCTGGAGTATACTTTTCTTGACAGTCGCTTTGAAGAATTTTATAAAGCCGATGCGCAGCGTGGACAGATATTCCTTACCTTCTCCATGATTGTGGTGCTCATTGCATGCATGGGTTTATTTGCGCTTGTCTCCTATGCAGTTGAGGCCCGGGTAAAAGAAATCGGTATCCGAAAAGTTCTGGGGGCATCAGTAAAAAATATTGTGAGCATGATTTCCAGAGAGTTTTTACTGCTTATACTCATTTCGTGTGTGCTTGCAGTGCCCGTAGCGTACCTGTTTATGCAAAAATGGCTGCTTGATTTTGCTTACCGGATCGATCCTGGCGCAGGGATTTTTGTACTGGCAGGGGTTATCATTTTATTGATTGCAGGAATTACCATCAGCTTACGGTCCATTAAGGCAGCAACCGTTAACCCGGTTAAATCATTACGAAGCGAATAACCCGAATCCTATGAATAAGATAGTATCAACGATTGCTTTACTCATGTTGATTTGCGCTGAGAGCTACAGTCAATCTACGGATAAAGACCAGGTTCAAGCTGCCATCGAAGATTACGTTGACGGCATTTACCTCGTTCAGCCTGATCGCATAAAAAAATCAGTTCACCCGGAGCTGGTAAAAAAAGGATACTGGAAAGGCAAGGATAAAACAGAATATGCCTACGATGGCATCATGACGTTCGATCATCTTGTAAAACTTGCAGAAACCTGGAACGCGAAAGGCTGGCTTGCGAAAGATGCCCCAAAGAAAATTGATATTTACGATGTACAGGATCAAACTGCATGCGGCAAGCTTACCGCTTACTGGGGAACCGACTATTTTCAATTGGCAAAGGTTGACGGGAAATGGATGATCATATATATTTTATGGCA
>CAZIGG010000071.1:12444-16100 GCA_964538575.1 uncultured Roseivirgaceae bacterium | reverse complement strand
GGTTACACCGAGGTGCGACAGAACCTGCGCGTATGTTTTGATGTCGTTCGGGGCTTTGCGGAAATCAGTGATAAAGTTCAGAATATCAATTTTTCTCATCGAAACTGCATTTTTTTAATGGACTAACGAAAATGTGTCCTGAAGGTTTTTAACATCAGGCGGTTTTTAAAGCTGCTTAGATCACAAAAACAGTGTCTTGCGCAGTCGTGCTGAACCGGCTTTTAGTAACCCCTTTTTCCTTCGTAAAGTGGTTCACAATCGCATCGGAATATTCACGCTTGCATTTGAAGTAGCTTGGCTTTTTGGTTTTGGCCGATGCGAGTAATCCGGTAAGCGTTGCTTTGCTCCGGGCTCCTATTTCACTTTTAGGCTTGATCACTTTTGAAATTTCAGCGATGATTGCATTGATCTCGCGGATTTCTTTTTCATTGAATTTTACCGGTGTCATTGTAGTTCATTAAGACTGCCAAAATAGCAAAAATCAGTCACTGTTTCCTGCCGGTCAGGTTTTGGTGATTTCACGATTTATCAGAATCCACCAGCGGTATTGCCCCGATTGCGTAATAAGTGTTACTTGCAAGACTTATAGTATGTACGGAACTATTACAGTGGCCTGGTATCGCGGAATCGGACTTACGGAAATCATCTTTATAGCGCTCTTTGTAGTGCTGTATGTACTCTACATTATCCGGGTAATTAACATCGCCCGTTCGCTCAATACTTCCTTTTCAACAATCTTTATTAAGGTCGGCATTCGTACTATCATGTTTTCGCTGCTGATCATCGCGTTGCTCGGGCCGTCATTCGGCTCCTCCAGACAGGAAGTTAAGTCTGTAGGAAAAGACATTATGATCTGCGTGGATCTTTCAAAATCCATGGATGCGTTTGATATCCAGCCTACGCGCCTGGAAAAGATAAAGTTCGAGATGAAGAAGCTCGTGGACGCCTTCAGTTCCGATCGCATCGGCATCATCATCTTTTCATCGGAAGCTTTTATGCAATGCCCGCTTACCTACGATCAAAATGCATTAAGCCTTTTCATTGAATCCATGAACACGGGACTGGTGCCTTCTTCAGGAACTGATTTCGGCCCGCCCCTGCGCATGGCCATGAAAAAAATGGAGGAAAATAATGCACGAACCGAAGCCAAATCAAAAATTATAATCCTGATCAGCGATGGCGAAGATTTTGGAGACGATACCGCGGATGCAGCCCGGAAAATAGAAGATGAAAACATCAGGCTTTTTACACTCGGGATCGGAACTGAAAAAGGAGGCCAGATCCGGTCAGGCTCAGGCTATAAAATGGACCGCAACGGCAACGTAGTGATCACAAAGCTGAATTCAACATCCCTGATGGCGTTAGCTTCCAGAACCGGGGGTAAGTACTACGAAATCAATGAAACCAGGAATGACGTTTCGAGGTTAATTAATACGATCAGCAAAATTGAAGGTGAATTGATGGACGCCCGTGTGATGGATGTCACCGCTAACCGGTATTTTTACTTCCTGGCAACAGCACTGGCACTATTCGTGCTGGATGTTTTGCTCAATATTAAGACTGTACGGATATGAAAACTTTGGCAGCAGTTTTATTGACGCTTCTCACGCTCACCGATCCAACGCTGATCAGCAAGATCAACGGCTTAAAAGCTGATGCCAAAAAAGCTTACCTGAAAAACGATTTTAAAGCAGCTATTACAAAATATCGGTACCTGGTTGATTCGATGAATGTTCGCGAAGATGAAGTCTTGCTGAATCTTGCCAGCGCATATTACAATCTTAAGGATACAGCCAACGCCTTAAGTCAGTATCAGTCGCTTACCGCAAGCTCCAAAAATCAGTTGCGTTCAAAAGCCCAGCAGCAGCTTGGCCTGATTGCCGACCAGCAAGGCAGGCAGGAAGAAGCCTTACGTTATTTTAAAGAAGCTATCAAGAGCGATCTTACCAACGAAGATGCGCGCTACAACTACGAACTGCTTAAGAAAAAAATAGAAGAGAAGAAAAAACAGGACCAGAAAAAACAGGACGAACAAAATAAAGATAAAGACAAGGAAAAGAAAGATCAGGATAAGAAGGAAGACGAGAAGAAAGAAGATCAGAAAAAAGATCAGGAGCAGAAAGATAAAGAAAAGAAGGAACAGGAGCAGAAAGAAAAGGACAAGCAGAAGCAGGATCAGGAAAAGAAAGATCAGGAGAAAAAAGATAAAGAGGAGAAGGAAAAAGAAGAGCAGGAGAAAAAAGACCAGGAAAAGAAGATGCCTCCTTCCGTAAAGGAAAAACTGGAGGAAATGAAGATCAGTCCCGAAAAAGCGGAAATGCTCCTGGAAGCTATGCGGAACCAGGAAAAGCAGTACTTGCAGCAGAACAGGCGTAAAGCCACAAAACCTAAGGAAAAAGGAAAACCTGACTGGTAATCGCTACAGGTAAGGCACGCATTTCCTTTCAGGATTTATCATAATTTTGACCAGCTAATCTCTAAATCAGTATGAAAGAAGTCTATGTTATCTCGGCAGTGCGCACGCCCATTGGCAGCTTTGGCGGAAGCTTAAGTTCATTAACCGCAGTTGAGCTTGGCGCGATTGCTTTTAAAGGCGCTGTTCAAAAGGCAGGTGTTGATCCCAAACTTGTGCAGGAAGTTTTTGTCGGAAATGTTATTTCAGCCGGACTTAAACAAGCTCCAGCGACACAAGTCGCAGTGGGTGCCGGGTTAGGGTACAACATTCCATGCACACTTATTAATAAAGTTTGCGCTTCCGGAATGAAAGCTGTAATGGTTGGCGCACAATCGATCATGCTCGGCCATAATGATGTTGTTGTTGCCGGAGGGATGGAGAGCATGAGCAACATTCCATATTACTTGTTGAAAGCCCGGACCGGTTATAAGTTCGGAAATGGTGAGCTGCTGGACGGCCTTACCTATGACGGCTTAACCGATGTTTACAATCATTGCGCGATGGGTGTGTGTGCCGATAACACCGCGAAAGAAATGAAGATCTCCCGCCAGGATCAGGACAACTATGCAATCAATTCCTACAAGCGTTCCGCTGCGGCATGGGCTGCCGGAAAATTTAACGATGAAATTGTTGGCGTTGAACTGACCGATAAAAAAGGCAACAAAACCATCTTTGCCGAAGATGAGGAATACAAAAACGTGAACTTCGAAAAAGTACCGGCCTTAAAACCCGTATTCACAAAAGAAGGAACCGTAACTGCCGCCAACGCATCAACACTGAATGACGGAGCTTCCGCGCTGGTACTCATGAGCAAAGAAAAAGCAAATGAGCTTGGCTTAAAGCCCATGGCAAAAATTTTAGGCTTTGCCGATGCAGCGCAGGACCCGATGTGGTTTACTACAACCCCGTCATTAGCCATTCCGAAAGCAATGAAAATTGCAGGCGTTACGCCAAAGGATGTTTCGTACTACGAAATCAATGAAGCTTTCTCGGCCGTTGCCATTGCCAATAACATTAAGCTGGGGCTTGATCCTGAAAAGGTAAACGTAAATGGCGGTGGTGTTGCGTTAGGCCATCCGCTGGGATCTTCCGGTTCCCGCATAACGGCTACCCTGATCAACGTACTCAGGCAAAACAAGGCAGGCATTGGCGTTGCCGCAATCTGCAACGGTGGCGGTGGCGCTTCGGCTATTGTCATTGA
>CAZIGG010000071.1:9421-12344 GCA_964538575.1 uncultured Roseivirgaceae bacterium | reverse complement strand
GGCTGTTTTATTTTCGCCACAACTCCCGAAAAAGCATGAGAATTCTCCTGTTTTGCCTTACGCTCATCTCAGTTTCTGCTTTCGCGCAACGCGAGGTTAAAACGTTTTACGATGCCGCCAAACGCTTTCCGCTTGAAGTGTATGCCGTAGCCCCTGACGATAATGAATTGCTCATCGGATCGTACAAAAAATACTACCCCAACGGCAAGCTTGCGGTAGAGGGTAATTTTAACAAGGGCAGGAAGTCGGGTGTGTTTATGGAATATAATCCCACAGGCACTGTTTCAAGAAAAATGATATACGTGAACGGCCTTCGCCACGGTGCTGTAGAGGTGTATGACGAGAACGGGAAGTTTATCCAGAAAGCTTTTTATCAGAACGACCTGCTGGTTGACAGCATCCAGTCTTTCTACGACAACGGTATCATCAAAAGCGAAAGTGTTTTCAAAAAAGGAAAGCCTGAAGGTGTGGTGCGCGAATACTATACCAACGGCAACATGAAAAAAGAAATCATGTACGCGCATGGAAAGCCCAACGGAATCACCCGGAGCTTTTACGAAAACGGGAAAGTAGAAACCGAGTGCAATTATAAAAACGGCATCATGACCGGTTATTACAAAACCTTTTACGACAATGGCCAGATGGAAACTGTTTCAACCATGAAGGAAGGTTCCAAAAACGGTGAGTTTAAAAATTATGACCGGGAAGGCCATCTGCTGCTGGAGGGGAATTTTATGAACGGCCGCCTGCATGGAGACAATACAGGGTATTATGCTGACGGAACGATTAAGCATCGCTTCAAATACGAAGAAGGAACCAAAACCGGCACTGCACTCTCCTATCACCCGAATGGAAAACTGAAAATTAAAGAACAACCGTCCCTGACCGGTCAGGAACGGGTTATTGAAGAATATACCGATACCGGCAAGCTCATATATGTAAAGCGTTTCAGGAATAAACACCCGGAAGGTACGTGGGTATTTTATTTCCCCGATGGAAAAACCGAGCAAGTGAAGGAGAACTATGAAAGCGGAAAACTCTCCGGTACCCGATACGAATATTTTGAAAACGGAAAGCTGAAAAAAGAAGAGACGTACAAATTCAATTTGCTCACAGGCCCTTACAAAACATACTATCAGGCGGGCGGCAAAGAAGCCGAAGGCGAACTTCGGTCAAACCGGAAGCATGGCCTGTTCACCGCGTATTATCCCAACGGAAAAATCAAAGAACAGGGCGAATACATTGCCGACAAGAAGCATAAGGAATGGAAGGAATTTGACGAGCAGGGAAACCTGGTAAAAACCTATGTTTTTAAAGCGGGATTGCTTGTAGAACCAAACGTTGAGCCTAAGAATTAATTAATTCGTCAGGCGAATATCTGCCGTACATTTCCAATCTTTGCGCTTCAGTTTTTTCTATGGAAGCAATCAGGGAAACCAATTTCAAGTTTAAAGGTCAGACAGGCTTTTACCGGGGCAAGGTTCGCGATGTATACTATTTCGGCAACATCATGGCCATGGTTGCCACCGACAGGATTTCTGCGTTCGATGTTGTTCTTCCAGAAGCAATTCCGGATAAAGGCCGGGTACTCAACCAGATTGCAGCCATCAATTTAAAAGCTACAAAAGATCTTGTTCCCAACTGGGTGATCAGCACACCCGATCCAAACGTAACGATCGGTTTTAAATGCGAAACCTATCCGGTAGAAATGGTTGTGCGCGGTTACCTGGCCGGTCATGCGTGGCGCGAATACAAAGCCGGTAAACGAACACTTTGTGGTGTAGCGTTGCCGGAAGGATTAAAAGAAAACGACAAGTTCCCGCAACCCATCATCACGCCTACTACGAAAGCACATGTGGGACACGATGAAGACATCTCCCGCGAGGAAATTCTGAAACGCGGTTTGGTATCGGAATCTGAATACAACACATTAGAAAAGTATACGCTTGCCCTGTTCGCAAAAGGAACCGAACTGGCAGCAGCCCGCGGGCTCATCCTGGTCGACACCAAGTATGAATTCGGCAAGCAGGGCGACAAAATCTACCTGATCGATGAAGTGCATACCCCGGATTCATCCCGTTATTTTTACGCAGGTGGCTATGCTGACCGCCAGCAAAAAGGGGAAACCCAAAAACAGCTTTCCAAAGAGTTTGTACGGCAATGGCTGATTGAGAACGGATTCCAGGGCAAGGACGGGCAGCAGGTACCGGAAATGACACCTCAGATTGTGGCCTCCATATCAGACCGTTACCGCGAACTTTACAACCATTTTACCGGGGAAACGTTGGCCCGGACAGGCGCTGCTAATCTTCTTCAAAGAATAGAGGACAGTATCACTAATTCGGTAAATTCCGTTAATTTTGAGGCTCGCAAAAGCTAAACCGTACGCACAAACATGAAATGGCTATTAAGATGTTATACTTCTGCGGAAAGATAATACGGGCCATTCCGTGTGACCATTAAAAAAACAATAACTAAAACATGAAATACACGATCGATAAGCAGGAAAAATACAGCTTGCTGCGCCTGCACGAGGAGAAGATGGACAGCAGTGTGGCTCCCAACCTGAAATCAGAGCTTATTACCCTGCACGCGGAAGGTGTCAGAAATATTATCCTCGACCTGTCGGACGTGAAGTACACCGATTCATCAGGTTTGAGCGCGCTGCTTGTCGGCAACCGGATCTTCCAGGAAGAAGGCGGTATTTTTGTGCTCGCTGCGTTATCGGAACATACCGTTAAGCTGATCAAAATCTCCCAGCTTGACAGCGTATTGAATATTACCCTTACCGCTGAAGAGGCAATCGATGCAGTCTTCATGCATGAGATTGAAAAGGATTTAAAAGACCGGGATAATAATTGATTCCGGATACGCATAAAATACATGACCAAAATCCTCAACGATTTTGGTCATTTTGTTTTTA
>CAZIGG010000071.1:3915-9321 GCA_964538575.1 uncultured Roseivirgaceae bacterium | reverse complement strand
TGGCATTTAAAATAACCATACTTGGCTCAAGCGGAGCGGTTCCGGCCTACGGCCGGATGCCTTCTGCCCAGTTCGTTGAAATAGAGAACAACTATTTCCTGATCGATTGTGCCGAAGGTGCCCAGCTTCAACTGATGAAGTATGAGCTGAACATGCACCGCATCGATCATATTTTCATTTCACACCTGCATGGCGATCACTACCTGGGACTGATGGGACTGCTCTTTACGCTGCATTTGAACAAGCGTAAGAATGATCTTCACATTTACAGTCATAAAGGCCTGGATGAAATTATCACGCTTCAGTTAAAGTATTCAAAATCCGCACTCAACTACAAGATCATCTTTCACCAGCTCACACCCGGGAAGAAAGAAGTGATTTTTGAAAACAAGTTCCTTACCGTGGAAACCATCCCCTTGCTGCATAAGCTGGATTGTTCAGGTTTCCTGATCCGCGAAAAACAAAAACCCAGGCGGATTGATAAGGAATTACTGCCCGGCAATCTTTCTTTCCTTCAACTGAACAACCTGAAAGCCGGTGAAGATTTACGCGATGACCAGGGCAACGTTCTTTATAAAAACGAAGCGCTGACCCTTGCCCCCCGGAAATCAAGAAGCTACGCCTATTGTTCGGACACGCAATACTTCGAAGCAATTATTGAACAGGTTAACGCTGTAGACGTGCTTTATCACGAAGCAACGTTTATGGAAGAAGAAGCCGGTAAAGCAGCAGAAACGATGCACAGTACCGTGAAGCAGGCAGCTACCATCGGGTTAAAAGCAAGTCCGGTTCGCTTGCTGATCGGGCATTTCTCCGCCCGGTATAAAGACCTGCTGCCCGTAATCGATGAAGCCAGGCGTGTGTTTCCGGATACGTATCTTGCACTGGAAGGCGAAACCTTTACCATCGAAGAATAACATGGAACCAACGCTTGAGCAAAAGAAGAACCGGCTGTTCATCCTCCTCTCGGGTATATTCATAACCAATGCCCTGCTCGCGGAAATGATTGGCGTTAAAATCTTTTCGCTCGAGCAAACTTTTGGAATGAACCCGGCACAGCTCAACATCCTGGGCTTCACCATGGATTTCAATTTAACGGCCGGGGTTATTATCTGGCCGGTTGTTTTCATCACGACCGATTTAATCAATGAATACTTCGGGAAACCGGGTGTAAAAAGAATCAGCTACTTAACAGCCGGGCTTATTGCGTATGCATTCATCGTAATTTTTCTTACCATGCTGCTTTCCCCTGCCGGTTTCTGGCATTATACAAAAGGCCCGGATGGAAGTATGGTTAACATGGACATTGCGTTCAACAAAATTTTCGGCCAGGGACAGCGCATTATCATCGGCTCGTTAACAGCATTTATAATAGGCCAGCTTACCGATGTTTTTGTTTTTCAAAAGCTCAAAAAAATTACCGGCAGTAAACACCTTTGGCTCCGCGCAACGGGCTCAACCCTTGTATCGCAGTTCATCGACAGTTTCGTGGTTTTGTTTATTGCTTTTTACGGAGTGTTTACCAACGCGCAGATTGTAGCCATTGGAATTACAAACTACATCTACAAGTTTGCTGTTGCCATTGCATTAACACCGCTCATTTATCTCGGGCACTCCATTATTGACAAATACCTGGGAAAAGATCATGCTGAGAAAATCTCAGCCGAGGCAACAGAAAAAAGTAAGGGTTTCTTCTAACGCCTGCGGATATTATCTAAAATTACTGCTGTTGCAATGGCGGCATTTAATGATTCTGCTTTTCCGTATGGAGGTATCGTAATTTTATGCGTTACGAATCCCGCTACTTCTTTTGAAATCCCGTTAGACTCATTGCCCACAACAAGAATTCCTCCTTTTCCATACGTAAAAGAATGTGCATTTTCTCCGTCCAGGAATGTGCCGTAAACCGGTACAGGGTTCTCTTTTAAAAATTCCACGAGGTTGGTATAGAACACCTGAATTCTTGTGAACGATCCCATGCTGGACTGAATAACCTTGCTGTTGTAGACGTCTGCTGTTTCCTCGGAAGCAATGATTTTGGTAATGCCGTACCAATCCGCTGTCCGGATAATCGTGCCCAGGTTTCCCGGATCCCGTATGTCATCGAGCATAATCACAAATTCGTCCGGGCTAACCGTAAACCCGGTATTGTCAGGAATCGTGACAACCGCAAGCGCTGCATCGTTGGTGGTATATTCTCCCAACAAAGCCAGTTCATTTTCCTTTACCTGGATAAGATCACCTTTGTATCGGCTCAACGCTGACGTTTGCCGCTCAATAAAATCACTTGTCGCATACAATTCACGAACCTGTAACGTTGACATAAGGGTCTCCAGCACACTTTTTTCGCCCTGTACCGTAAAACATTGTTCCTGTTTTCGGTATTTCTTTAATTGCAAAGATTTGATGAATTTAATCCGGGCTTTGGAAAGCATTTTTTGACCTTTGATACCCTCGAAAATTAGATATTATTTCGTTCTTTTCTCAGTTTTGCTTCTGCTGCAAGGGTGTACGGGCGCCCGGTACCTGAAAGAAAATGAACGGCTGCTCTATAAGCAAAGAATAAAAGGCCTGCCGAAGGGCATCAGCGAGAGCACACTCAAAGATCTTTACACGCAAAAAGAAAATCAAAAGGCATTTGGCGTTGTTTCCCTGACGCCCCGCTGGATACACTATTCCGGCAAGCGGAAATTCGATCCGAAAAAATACGAAAAGAAAATCGCGAAGATTGAGAAAAAATACAACGCAAAAATTGCCAAAGCAAAATCCGATAACAAGGTCAACAACCTGCTGTTTACGAAACAGAGCAAAATCGACAAAATGAATGACCGGATCCAGAACGGAAATCTGTTCATGCAGTGGATTGATCCCATCGTTATTTATGATTCAGCGGCTGCCAATCTCACGGTTGTTAAATTCTCCGACTACTTGTTTTCAAACGGGTATTTCAATAACGCGGTTTCGTTCTGCGAACTGGAACACAAAAATCCGAAGAAGCAAAACAAAGAAAGAATAAAGAACAAGGTAAGAATTGAGTACACCGTTAATGCGGGCCAGCCTTATCGGATTGATACAGTATTTTACCGGGTGACCGACACCGTAATTTATAATCTCCTTATTAAGAACAAAGCGCAAAGCTTCCTGGTAAAAGGTCAGCGTTACCGTCAGGATAATTTCTCAAAAGAACGCGAGCGCATCGATCTTTTATTAAAAGATAACGGCTACTACGATTTTAGCCGGCAATATGTGGAGTTTGAAACAGACACAACGTACCGGCCAAACAGGAGAATTGGCGTGCAGGTTATTATTAATGATCCGGCTAAGCGCGGATACCACAAAAAATTCTTCGTGGATGAAGTTAATTTTACAACCGATGCAGGCACAGCTCCGCCCGCATCAAATGTGTTTCGGACAAAAAGAAACTCAAGAAGTGTGAACTACCTGTACTTCGAAAGTAAATACAGCTTAAAAGTGTTAGGCCAGCGTGTTTTTATTGCCCCGGGCCAGCGCTATAGCCGCAAAGGAACTTTCGACACGCAACGTCAGCTTGCCAACCTGAACAACTTCAGATTTGTGAATGTAAACTACGACACCGCGGGCGGAAGGTTCATTGCCAATATTTTTACAAGTCCGTTAGACCGGTACCAATGGTCGAATGAAATTGGAATGAGCGTCACACAAGGCACTCCGGGGCCGTTTGTTAAAGTGAACCTGCTCAAGCGGAACATCTTTAAGGGATTGGAGAATTTTGAAATGAATGGCTGGCTCGGGTATGAGGGTGTGCTCGCGGCAACATCAGAAACCAACCTGAGCGTTTACCGGAGCATTGAAGCAGGTGTTAATGCCGCCATTTTTTTTCCGCAATTCCTTCTTCCCTTAAGCGATGAGAAACGCTACCGGTTAGGCAGGGTTAACCCGCGAACAAAAATTCTGACCGGGTATTCCTATACAAATCGCCCTGAATATATCCGGAAGTCCACGTCTGCCAACCTTACCTATAGCTGGGATAACCAACGCATCAGGCGATATGATTTCACGGTAGTCAACCTGAGCGTTATTAATTCGGAAACAAACACTGAATTCCAGAATTTTCTGAACGAGCAATATCAGAAATACGGAAACCCGCTGATTTATTCGTTCAATCCGTCTTTTGTCAGCAGTATGATTTTTAGCATGACCTGGAATTTTAATAATTACGGCAGCCCCGGTAACACGTCTGCGTTCTTTCGATGGGCTGTTGAAAGCGGGGGAACAATTCACAACCTGATTGATATTACTCCTGATGGTCTCCAGAATTTCAAATACCTGCGAGCCAATGTCGATTTCCGAAGGGTAAAAGCGCTCGACCGGACAACCATGTTCGCGTACAGGTTTAATGGCGGTGTTGCGTATGCCTATGGCGATACTACCCAGGCGCTTCCATATGAAAAATATTTCTTTGCAGGCGGAAGCAATAGCATCCGTGCCTGGAGGCCCCGGAGATTGGGCCAGGGATCATTCAAGCCGGATGTCAGCGAGAATATTGCACAGGATGGCTATTTCAATTATCAGTTTGAAAAACCGGGAAGCGTGCTGCTGGAAGGGAGCATAGAACTCCGCAAAAAAATCTTCGGCTTTGTGGAAGGCGCGGTTTTTATAGATGCCGGAAACGTGTGGACGCTTAAACCGCTGGATGATAACGGTGAAGACAAAGGTAATTCGGAGTTTAGGCTTAACCAGTTCTATCGCGAAATCGGGGTAGGAACAGGCTTCGGAGTGCGATTCAATTTCTCGTTCCTCATCTTACGTTTCGACCTGGGCATCAAGGCATACGATCCCGCCCGCGATGAAGGAGAGAGATTTGTTCTTGACAATGTCAGGTTCTTCCGGCCCTACACCAGCCACAATGAGCCGGTGATCTATAATATTGGTATCGGGTATTCGTTCTAACCCGAAACATTGAACCTAAAAAACATTGAACCAACAAACCGGTAAACCGAACCCTGAAACCTGAACCTGTAACTGGCAACCAACAAACGAAACTTCGCGCCTTAGCACCTTTGCGGTAAATACATTACACAATCCGGAACCCCGAACCCCGTAACCCTAATAGCTGAGCAATTTCCCCAACTCAACAATCACCTTATCGCTATTCGGCAGCATCATTTTTTCCAGGTCAACGTTTAACGGAACAGCCGGAAGGTTTACTGCTCCTACAGTCCATACGGGTGCATCCAAAGATGAAAAGCACTCTTTTGATACGCGCCCGGCTAACGATTCAGCAAATGAATTATGAATCGGCTCTTCTGTTAATACCATTGCGCGGCCATGAGCTTTAACGGATGCTTGCACCGCATCCCAATCCAGCGGATTAAGCGTTCGTAAATCCATAATCTCAACCCGGCCCTTGAATTTTTTAGCAGCCTC
>CAZIGG010000071.1:0-3815 GCA_964538575.1 uncultured Roseivirgaceae bacterium | reverse complement strand
GCATTGGAAGGATAAACAATTTTAATTCCGCTGATGGTAAGCAACGCAGACTCAACACTGCCGGAATGATACGGCCCACCGCCACCGTACGCGCCAATCGGTACCCGGATGAGGGATTGTATCGGGAACTGGCCTTTTGATAAATAGCAGCTTTTAGAGAGTTCTTCCACCAACTGGTTCATTCCCGGCCAGATATAATCAGCAAACTGGATCTCAACAATCGGTTTTGCTCCGACAGCAGACATCCCGGCTGTTGACCCGACAATGTAAGCCTCCTGGATAGGCGTATTGAACACGCGCTCATCACCATATTTTTGCGCGAGTGTGGCAGCTTCACGGAAAACTCCGCCCAACCTTCTGCCGACATCCTGACCGTAAAACAACGCTTCCGGGTGTTTCTTTAAGATTTCATCCACTGCGTGAAGCGCAGCATCAACCATCACAACTTTTTCCGCGCCTGTTGGCGACCGGATTCCTTTTTCTTCGGTGATGGGTGTTGGTGCAAATTCGTGCGTATCGAAATCCGCAGGATCAGGGTCCGGTGAGCCTAAGGATTTTTTGTATTCCGATTCAACAAATTTTGAAGCTTTATCCCGGATCTCAGCCAGAGTTTTTTCTTCAACCTGTTGCAGCAAAAGTTTTTCCAGCTTAACCAGCGGGTCATCCTGCTGATGAAGGTCAAGGTTATCGCCCCGGTACCATTCCTTTCGAACACCCGAAGTATGATGGCCCAGCAACGGGCACGTTGCATGAACAAGTATGGGAGCGCGTTTCTTACGAACGTATTCAATTGCCTTGCTCAATCCTTCAAATGACTCTGTAAAATCAGATCCGTCCACCCGCATCCGCTCCATGCCTTTAAAGCCTGCCGCATATTCGTACGCATCCATTGCCCGCATCTCGCTGCCCATAGCGGATATGCCCCAGTCGTTATCCTGGATGAGATACAGGATCGGCAGCTTTTTAAGCACCGCCATCTGGAAAGCTTCCGCAACCTCTCCTTCCGTTACAGACCCATCGCCCAGCGAGCATATAACGATCGGGTTATTTTTTCCTTTTAATAGTTTTTGCGATTCGAGGTATGCAAGGCCGTGTGCCATGCCGGTTGCCGGGATCGCCTGCATGCCGGTGGCAGAACTTTGATGCGGGATTAACGGAAATTCGTCACGCTTCAAAGACGGGTGACCATAATACGTTCTTCCGCCTGAGAAGGGATCATCCCGTTTGGCCATCAGTTGCATCATCAGCTCATGCGGCTGTAAGCCTAAGGCTAACAGCATCGACTCATCACGATAATACAACGAAGCAAAATCGAAGGGCTTTAACTGCAAGCCTGCCGCAAGCTGAATGGCTTCATGGCCGCGGGATGTGCTATGAACATACTTGCTGCAAATTTCACGGTTCTCGTCATACGTTTCAGCCATTCGCCTGGCGGTACACATAAGCGCATACGCCTTTAGTAAGACATCTTGTGAAAGATTTGACGTTTGTGATTTTCTATGCTTTTCCTTTACCGGTTCTGGCATCTTAAGCTATTCGGATGAAAGCTTAAAGATAGGAATTTTAGCTATTCAAACGATTGAATGCGCTACTTGTTACAAAGCTGGTCATACACAAAAACATGACCGGCAATGTCTTTAAACTTTGTTTTGTCGCCTTCGAATGCGGTTAGCATTTCCGGGCAATCCGCATATAGTTCATCGAAATTCTTGCGGTAACTTCCTTTCTTTACGATCACAACTTTCTTATTATTTTTTACGAAGAGATATGACTTATCCGCCCCGCCTGTAATTGTAATGTCATTCATCTTCAAACCACCCGTTTCATTGGCGTTTGGATCGGCATAAACCTTTATTGCATGATCAAATCCCGGGTTCAGCAATTGCATCATCGCGGGTTTATCCTTTTTAGTAGCACGTAATGCCTGCTCAAAAAGTATGTACTCCCGGTTTACAACTGAATTGAAGTCTGTTTTTATTGTCCTGAAAATAGAGTTAGCAGATTCATTTATCATGACCATCTTGGCCAGCGCGGAAGCCTTTACCTGTAACGTTTTCATTTCTGCGGCATCAAGCTTGCGCGTTGAGCCATCGTCCGATTTAAGTCTTACATTTTTTAAATAATTATTGATCAGCGAAGCCCCGGTGAGTTTCCCGGAAAGTGTGTCGCCATGTTGAAGAATGACTATAGCCGGATTATTCAGGATCACGCCAATATCATCTGCGCTTATCGCGGCAATAAATCCCTGCGAAAAGCCGGTAGCATGAATAATAAAAACAAACAGGGTTGAAGTAATAAATTTCATAGCATTGGATACAGACCATGGATACGGATGAAATTAAAAATGGTTAGCAGATCAGATGATTTTATTTTTCCATTTGCCGGAACGCATGTAGAACCAGGCCATGCTGAACATCGACACCCAGTAAACCCATTCCGAACCCCACCCCCAGGTGATCGGCATTTTCCAGTATTCTAATACGAGGTAAACGTAGGCGCTGTAAATAACAATTGTAATGGACTCGATGGTCAGGTTTACCACGGTGTTGCCGGTTCCCGTTACGGAATTCAGCCAGACGGTACCCACCGACATCAGTAAAAGTGCAACGGAAACAATCCGTACTACCGGGATGGCCTCTGCAATAAACTCAGGACCCTGACTGTAAAGACCTAAGAACCAGTGCGGCACTAAGTTCAGTACGATAAAAATTACTCCTGAAATGGAAAAACTTATCCCTGCAATGCGTTTAACCAACCCGATCACTTCATCCTGCCGCCCCTGCCCGATAATGTTGCTCACCATGGTATTGGCAGTTGCCGCAAACGACCACGCAAAAATTCCAAACAAGCCGAAAATGTTACGCATGGTATTCGATATGGCCAGTGCCCGCGCTCCGTGATGCTCAACAAGAATGTAGAAATATTCCCAGCTCGCTATGCTGATGGCATACTGGGCAATCAAAGGCGAAGACTGGATCAAAATGATTTTAAAAACCGGGATATCCAGCGTAACATTTTCAAAGAACGAGAATGCCTTATGCAGTCCTTTGTACCGGATAATAGCATAGATGACGATCAGTCCGGAACCTTCCGCAATGATAGACGCGTATGCAGCGCCATTAAAACCAATTTCAGGAAGCCCGAGCTTACCATAGATGAGTCCGTAATCAAAGAAAACATTCATGAGGGCTTCGGCCAATGTGCCCCACACGAGAAACTTTGTCTTATTGATTCCCACCAGCAATGCATTCCGCATCACGTAGAGGTACAGGAAGGGAAGACCCCAGATCCGGATGAGCAGAAAATCAATTACCTGGTCGGCAATGAATGTATTGTGAATCAGTGAACGCAGGACAACCGGTGCAAACGTATACGTTACAAGAATTCCAACGGCAGCTATGGCCAATGCCACCCATACACCATGAAAGAATAACCTCCCGATTTCCTTATGCAATCCCTGTCCCGCCCTGCGGGCGATCAGCGCCTGCAAACCGTTATTCAATCCGTTACCGATAACGGCAAAGATGAGGTAGTAAACACCCGTAATGCCTGCGCTCGCTAATTCGTTCTCACCCAGCCCGCCCAGGAAAATATTGTTGGTTATAAAATTAAGCTGCGGAACCAGCATGGCTAAGGATATGGGCAATGCCATTCCTAAAATCTGGCGGTATCCTGTGTTAAGCTGCAGTTCCATAAAAACGCTGCAAAGCTAACAGAAATTAAAGATCCGGATTAGTGAAACGCTTTCCTGTACTCAGCTTCATCGAAGCCTAACGCGACAACTTTATTCTTGGATTCGATCAAAGGCCGTTTGA
>CAZIGG010000070.1:0-16320 GCA_964538575.1 uncultured Roseivirgaceae bacterium | reverse complement strand
AGCTAAAAAAGTAAACCTAACATAGATGTTCTTCATCCTGTGGACACGTTTCTACCTGGGTGGACAAAAATCTTTCCAAGCGCCAGCGAAACAGCACGCTAAATCGGGATTCTTCGCTTCGCTCAGAATGACGTATCATTTATACCGGGCTCTATGCTTTAATATTGTAGAGCTTCAATTTATTATAAAGTGTCTTCCGGTCGATATTCATCAGCTCGGCAGCCCGGGATTTGTTGTAATTAACTTTTTCGAGCACATCAATAATCGCCTGACGCTCCGCTGAGCCGGCAATATTTTTAAGCAGGCTTACTTCTTCATTATGATGATGTGAGATGCCTGACATTTCCATGGAGTGTACAATTTCCTGTGGAAGGCTTTCAGTTTCGACCGTTTCACCTTGTGTTAAAAGTACTGCGCGTTTAATCACGTTGTTAAGCTCACGAAGGTTTCCATGCCAGTAGTAGCTGCGTAGCTGATCGGTAACTTCAGGTGAAAATGCTTTAGCATTTTTATTCAAGGCAACGTTTGCCTTCTTCAGGAAATAGTCCGCAAATACGAGGATATCCTCCTTACGTTCGCGCAGAGGCGAAAGCGCGATTTTAAATTCATTTAACCGGTGATAGAGATCTTCACGGAACCTGCCCTCCTTTACCCCCTTATTCAGATCTTCGTTTGTAGCCGCAATAATGCGAACATCAATGGCGGTGTCGCGGGTTGCCCCTATTCGTTTAATTCTGCGTTCCTGAAGTACCCGGAGCAGTTTCACCTGGTTTTCGTACGATAAATTACCAATCTCATCGAGGAAGATCGTGCCGTTATTGGCCACTTCAAAGCTCCCCTGTTTATCATTTACGGCACCGGTAAAAGCGCCTTTAACGTGCCCGAATAATTCGCTGCCTGCAAGTTCTTTTGGAAGCGCACCGCAGTCGATGGCAATAAACGGTTTATCGGCACGGTTGCTAAACTTATGGATCGCCTGGGCTACAAACTCTTTCCCGGTTCCGGTTTCTCCGGTAATAATCACCGACATGTCGGAAGGTGCGATCAGTTCAACATAGCGCTGAACCGTTTGTGACTGAACACTTTTTCCAACAATAAATTCCTGGCCGTTTCCTTTTGTAGCTCCGCGTGATTGCCTGGGGCTGTCGGGTTTGCCATCCTGAACTTTGTCACCGGTGAAGCTTTTCTGGTTATTCTTGGTGATTGTTTCACGGATGGTCACCAGCAATTCATCCGGATACAGGGGCTTAGTCACATAATCGTTTGCTCCGTACCGGAATGTTTCAACAGCCGTACGCACGTCTGAATACCCGGTAATAATAATTACCGGCACCATCGGACTTAACACTTTTATTTTTTGAAGCGCTTCAACGCCCGTTATATCAGGAAGGCGGTAATCGCACAGAATCAGTATATACTCGTTATCGCGAAGGAGTTTTAAGCCGGCTTCACCGGTATGGGCGGCATCCACCTCGTAATCGTTTTTCGTGAGGAATTTCGAGAGCACAAGGCACATGTCCTTATCGTCATCGATAACCAGGATTCTACCGCTCATAGCTGTTCGTTTATTATTTGGAGGTTATTTAAAACAAGTTCAATCGTTCTTTTCGAAAAAGGTTTTGGAATAAAGCCATCGGCTCCGTATTCAAGAGCTTTTTTCCGCTCCACATCGTACGCGCTGATCACCACCACCCGGGAAGACGAGTTTATCGTATTCAACGATTCAAGCAAGTCAAAGCCTGAACCATCGGGTAAATTCAGGTCCACAAAAATTATATCGTATCCAGCGGGGGAAATTTTTGCTTTGGCTTCTCCTATCGTTAAAACGTACTCGGCATTCAAACCAAGGGCTTTCAGATGGAGGGTTAGCAGCCGGCAAATATCCAGTTCATCGTCTACGACTAAAGCCTTCTTCATGTATAAATTAGTCTTATCGAACGCTCAACACGCCTTTGTGGCGGACTGCTTTCAGGCTCTTCACTTCATACCTGCTCCCCAATCCCTGTTTGGTAACTTTGAAGGGAAAGAAAATATGAATCATCAGGGCCGCAACACTCCATCCGCCCGCAAACAGAATCATGATCGACAACAAAACCTTAATAAAATCTTCCATAATGATGAATTTTTATCGAGGAAAGAGAAAAATCATGCCATTGGAAAAAAATGAAGGTTCCTACTCTAATACCTGAGAAATGTAGAGAAAATTCCCCAAATAACGGGGAATTAAATAGACGCCTCATTTTAAAAGGTCACTGTGCAAACCTGAATCGTATGGCACGCTTTTTAAGCTCTCACTAACCAAACTAAAACACACTCAATATGAATAATCTACTTTATCTCATCGCGGTTATACTGATAATTGGATGGATCTTCGGATTTTTTGTTTACAGCGCAGGCGGCCTGATTCACATCTTGCTGGTGATCGCGCTTATCGCCATTGTTCTAAGATTGATTCGCGGGGACAGAGTTTAACAATAAGAGGCGCTTATCTTAATTCATTCAGAAGGCGCCTCTTCTTTTAAGCACATCGTGGTATCCCCAAACAATAGTATGGCAATTTCCCCCAAACGTATTTTCAAAATCACCGGTATTGTTGTTCTGATTCTTGGGGCAATTGTTATGGCTGCCAGCGCTGTCGTTCGTGGAAGACTGGAAGAAAAGATTAAGGAAAAACTTCTTGCAGCGGGGTTCCCCGTACAATCCGTATCCATCAGTTTTTTGAATCGTTCTGTCGAACTGGATAGTGTTCACTACACATCGTCAGACACCTCTGCACGAAATCCGCATCAACTGTTCTTACAAAAGATTAAGGTAAGCGGAATTCACATTTACAGTTTTCTGAAAAAGAAGGAAATTATTATCGAACATCTCGTGGTGCGCGATGGCAAAGTCTATTACAATAAGAATTTTAAGCTTAAGAAAGACTCTTCAGACAATTCTCCGCGAGAGAAAATCAACGGAATCCGGGTTAAGCACCTTGCGGTTTCAAACGTGGAGGGAGCCATGGTAAACGATACGGCTGCTGAAAGTTCAGTAACAATCAGTCATTTTGAAGCAGGCGAACTCAACCTTTCCTTCAAGGAAGATACTACGTATTCTATTGGTTTCATTGAAGCGCATCTTAAAAACCTGCAGCAGTCAAAAAAAGGCGGGCTTCATTCTTTTTCAGTTTCAAGGATTAACTACACAAGTAAAGACGAACGGCTGGAGGCTGATTCTTTCCGGGTTATTCCGAAATATAATAAACCCGATTTCGCCCAGATTTCTAAAATCCAGAAAACACGTCTTGATATCCTTGTTCCGAAAATCATTTTTGAAGGCATTAAGCAGGCACGGTTTTTTTCTGATTCAACACTGGAAATAACACGAATCAGCATCCCCAACCCTGTTGTACATGCGTATCGGGATAAGCGTTATCCTTTTGTACGGGACTGGATAATGCCTTTGCCAATTGAAGGTATCAGAAAACTGCCTTTTAAACTTCGCATAGACAGTATCCTGATCAGCCAGGCTAACATCGCTTACGAGGAGTTTTCCGAAAAGGGTTTGGAAACGATTATGTTCAACGGCCTGAATGCTTCTTTTGCGGGTTTAAGTACCGAATTGAAGCAGCCCGACAGAAAATCCTTTTGTACACTGGTAGCGGATTGCAAGGTTATGAATAACGGCACGCTCCATGCAACCTTTAAGTTCCCGCTCAACAGCAGTGTTAACTACCAGGCTTACGGAAACTTGCGGAATATGGATTTAACTTCACTCAATCCTGCGCTGGGCAACCTGACGCGCATTGAAATCAAGGCCGGAATATTAAATGACCTGAGGTTTAATTTTTCTTATAATGATGATGTTTCCAAAGGCGAAGTGCTGATCAACTATTCGGGCCTGAACCTCACGGTATTGAAAAAGGAAAAGGTTCGTGAGGTGAACAAGATCCTTTCGGCAGCGATTAATACGGTAATAAAGTCAGATAAGGATAAGTCGGTTGATAAGTCCAAACGAACCGGGGCAATTGACATTGAGCGCGATAAAAAGCGGTTTGTATTCCAGTTCTGGTGGAAATCATTGCTCGATGGCCTGCAGTCAACATTCACCGATAACGGCAAAAAAAAGAAGACCCAAAAAGGATCTTCCAAATGATCTTGTTCCGGCATTTGCTATTTCTTTCCCCACACTTCCACTACTGCCTTCTGCGAAGATTTATTTCGGGTATCGTACCAGAAGGTTATTTTTTCAATAATCCGGTTATTTCCTTTTAAGTCAATTCCCGGTGTACAGGCCGCTTTTTTTCGATCTCAATCGTTTCAACGCTTACAGCATTCGTATACGGCTCAATCCCGCTTCCTGCCTCTTTGGTATATATGTAGGTCAATTCTGCCCCGAACAGAAAAATCAATGCTGAATAATAAACCCATACCAGGATAATCACCAGCGAGCCTGCAGCGCCATACGCTGAATTCAGCGAACTATTACCGAGGTACAGGCCGATCAGAAATTTCCCGCCTGTAAAAAGTCCGGTTGTAACAAGTGATCCGACCCATACATCCCGCCATTTGATTTTCGCATCGGGCAGCATTTTAAACATCAGTCCGAACAAAACAGCAATAAAGAGAAGTGAAACCGTGATGTTTAAACCCGTAACAATGGTTAGTGTTATGCCTCCAAAATTATCCGATAGTTTCTCCTGGAACATTACGAGAAGTGTGTCCACAACTAAGGATACCATGAGCACGAAGCCCATACTGATTACCATTGCCAGCGATAATAACCGGTTAATAATAAACTTAATAAATCCCTTTTTAGGCTTAGGCTTAATTTTCCAGATTTGGTTAATGCTGATCTGCAGCGATAAAAAAACACTTGTTGCGCTGAGTACAAGAGTTGCAATTCCCACAACGCGGGCAAGCCAGCTGTCGGTATGGCGCGAGGCGTTGAGGAGAATATTTTCAATTTCCGCAGCGCTGCCCTGCCCGATAAGCAAACCCACCTGGGAGATGAGTTCGCGCTGAACATCGGTCCGTTCAAATAATGTTGAACCTATGGACAATGAAATGAGCAGGATAGCCGGCAAGGAAAATATGGTATAAAAGGCTATCGAAGAAGCATGCGTAAAGGAATCTCCGTTAACGAAGCTCACTACACTTTGCTTGAGGATGCCCCAGGAAGATTTTGCGAATTTTTTCATGAAAAGGTTCTGGATTGTGACCGGGAGTATTCAAAGATTAAGCCTTGTTACAAACAGCCCTATGGATACCCGGCAATGAACCTGTAGAGTCATTAGACTTCATAATGAGGAAATTATTCTACAGTTTTAAAAAAACAACCGTCTAATTCTATTGGATTAAAGGTTTCGCATTGGGCACATAATTGAACTATGCAAATGAACAAAACCCCTATGGAACCAGCTAAACATTCTTTCTACCATCGCTTAAGCCTCAACTTACTATCCATTGCACTATTGATTGCTGCGGTGTACCTGGGTAAGGATGTTGTGCTGCCCATCCTGTTTTCAATCCTGCTGGCAACTTTGTTGCTCCCGGTTTATAAGTTCCTGTTACGCAAGAAATTTCCGAGACCGCTGGCGATTCTTTTGCCGTTAACCGTTTCGCTCGTCTTGGTTTTATCGATCGTTTTCTTCTTGTCGAAGCAGGTAATTAACTTCTTTGACGACCTTCCGACCCTTGAGGCAAGAATAGGCGAGTTGAAAGAGAAAGCTCAGCACTGGGTCGATGATACGGCACATATTAAAGTAAGGGATCAGAACAAATATTTAAAAGATGCCGGGCAAAAATTAAAAACCAATGCCCCCAAAATGCTGGGGGCTACTTTTTTAACGGTAACGGATATCATCACCTACCTCGTGCTCATTCCGATTTACACGTTTCTAATCCTTTTTTATAAAAACACCATCAAAGCATTTTTATTGAACAGTTTCAAAAACTCAAACGAGAATAAGGTTGAAGATGTTTTAAATGAATCAACAAGTGTTGCTCAATACTACATCCTGGGATTATCTATCGAAACCGCGCTTGTTTTTGCGCTGAACGTTATCGGGTTTCTTATACTTGGAATAAAATACGCGGTATTTCTTGCCTTACTGGCCGCACTGCTGAATTTAATTCCGTATGTCGGAATTCTTGCAGCAAATGTCATCTGTATGTTCATTACGCTGGTTAGCTCGGATACACCAACCGATGTGATTTGGGTTGGTGTAATTCTTGCAGTTGTACAATTCTTCGATAACAACTTCGGTATGCCAATGATTGTCGGAAACAAGGTAAAGATCAATGCCCTCGTAACGATTGTAGGTATTCTTATCGGAGGCGCAGTTTGCGGAATCCCAGGCATGTTCCTGGCCATTCCGGCCCTGGCGGTGATGAAAGTAATCTGTGAACGTGTACCCGATCTGAAAGCGTGGGGAATACTTCTGTCGGATGAAGAGAATGATTCAAAACGAAAACGAGTAACTAAAAAAGCCAACTAAAACAACTTATGAAAACGTCAACAAAATTTATTATCGGGTTAACCATTGCCGCTGCTGCCGGTGCAGCTATCGGCATGCTGCTTGCCCCGGAGAAAGGCTCCGACTTACAAAAGAAATTAAAGGAAGAAGCGGAAGACCTGTTAAGCCAGTTCGGATCAATTCTTCAGACCGGTAAAAATGCTATTTCACAAGTAACCGATACCGCAGCGGATGAGATTGACCGCGTGGGCGCGGAGATCAAAAAGAAATTCTAATGGAGGAGGAAAAAAAATCCGGAGAAAAAATTCTTGACCTGGCAGGCGACATGGTGGAGAATTACCGCAACCTGATCACGATCAAGGTTGTGGAGCATTCCTCGCTGGCGGGTGCTGCCAGCATTCTTGGAATCTTCCTTCTGGTGGTGGCCGTGTTCGTATTGCTGTTTGCCGGAATCGGGTTTGCCTGGTGGCTGGGCGAAACGCTGGGCAACATGAAAGCCGGTTTTTTTATTGTAGGCGGGATTTATTCGGTTATCCTGCTCATTTTAATTTTGATCTCAAAAAAAATACTGTTGCCTTCGTTGCGCAACACGATCATTAAGAAGATATATGACCAGGATTAGCAATTATAACGAACTTGTAGCGGAGCGCATACGCATTCAGCAGGAGCTTGCTGTTCAGAAAGCGCAGATCAGTGAAGAAATCCGGGAGATAAAGGACAAGCTAAAGCCTGTAACGGGCATTTTATCATTCTTCAATACTTCCAAAAAGCAATCGTTTAAATCAACCGCCATGCAGGTAGGTGCAAACATCGGTATCGATGTTTTGTTGCGTAACACGCTGCTGGGCAGAGCAGGTTGGCTGACCCGCCTGATTCTTCCGTTTGTAGCCAAGAAAATATCCTCCAAAGTGATTGAGAAGACAGTGGATTAGCTTAACCTTGATAAATCTGAAACCCCGTCAGTGGCAAGCGATACTAAAATCAAACGAATCTTCATAAAAAGTATGAAGGTGCTGGGGTGGATTACCTTCTCCATCCTTGCACTTATTATTTTAGTAATCGTTTTGATCAGGCTGCCCTCCGTTCAGGATAAAATCACCCAGCGTGCAATAACTTTCCTTAAAGACAAAATCGGAACAGAAGTCAGGCTTGCGCGGGCCTTTATTTCATTCCCTAAAAAAATTGTACTGGAGGGTTTTTATGTGGAAGACCAGTCGAACGATACGCTGGTATATATCGGTGAGCTGGTAGTTGATGCCGATCTCTGGGCTCTAACCAAAAACAGAATTGAAGTTAATACCATCAGTTTAAAAGATTTTTCGGGCAAGATCATGCGTACGGCCTCCGACAGCACCTTTAACTTTACCTACATTATCAACGCTTTTAGTGAGGCATCAGCGCCTGCCGATACCGCTTCAAAACCCTGGACTTTTAAAATCGAAGATATAGCGCTTCAAAAAATTTCCATTCTGTATGACGACCGGTTTACCGGAAATTTTGCAAAGGTCAGCATTGGAAAACTTGCACTTCCTGTTCGTGAGTTCGATCCTTCAAAATCAATTTATAAAGCCGGGGAGATTAAAATTGAAAATGTTCAGGCCATTATTGAGCAAAGCAAGGCTCCGGAAGCAGGTATTCCGCAGGCGGGTGATTCAATTTCCATTCTGCCGGCTATCGAAGTCGAAGAAATCGACTTAAAAAATATAACCCTTACCTACTCCCAGCTTGCCCTGAAGCAATATTTGAATGCCGATCTCAGGCAGGTCTATATCGACATCAATGAAATGGACCTTACAAAAAATCTGATCGATATTGATAACATTGAACTCAAGCATTCTTTCATAACGTATAACTTTTATCAACCCGAGACTCCCACCGTTCAGGAACCGAAGAAAAATCCGGAACCGTTCACCGGACTAAATATTCCCTGGGATATCACGATTGGCGACATTAACCTGGAGGACAACTCCATTCAATACTTCAACAGCGCACTGCCGGTTGAGAAAGGTTCAATTGATTTCAATCACTTATGGATTTTTGGATTGCAGTGCCAGGTGAACGATGTACGGGTGAACGGCAATACCGTACGGGCAGAAATCGAAAGCTTTTCATTCCAGGAAAAAAGCAATTTCTCGCTGCAAACGCTGGAAGCGGATTTTAAACTGGAAGAGAAAACCCTTGCTATTAACAGGCTCATAGTTGAATCCGGTAATTCAAAATTTGAGCTTGCCGGACACGCAAGCTTCAGTTCGTTAACGGAATACCAGACAGCCCGCATTGATTTTGAGATTCCGCAATCAACCCTTGCAACAAAAGATATTCTGTTCTTTGCCCCTCACCTGCTGGACAGTGTTCCCATAAATTTGCCGCGCGAAACGAGAATAATCTTCGCTTCGAAAGTCAGCGGAACATTTAACGACCTGACGATCGATAAGCTCGCGGCAAAAACCCTCACGAGCACTTCACTATCGATGCAGGGGAATGTAAAAAATTTTTCTGATCCGGATAAAATCAGCATGCAGGTCTCGCTGAACAGGTTTTACACTACATCAAAGGATATTTATGCCGCGCTGGCTGATTCATTGATCCCCGCTTCTGTACAGCTTCCCGATACCCTTGAACTTAAAGGCAATTTTAAAGGGTTGGTTAAAGCTCCGGCAATTTCTGCCATACTCACGACAAGCTCGGGAAATCTGAAAGCCAGCGGAGAATTTGATTTCAGATCAGTTCCTGCTTACAACGCAGACGTTGAAACGATCGGGCTCAATGTTGGCAAGATTCTCAGGCAGCCCGAAACAATGGGCAAGCTCGATATGAAAGCTTCCGTAAAAGGAAAAGGAATAACGATGGAAGAAATCCGTTCCCAGGTTGACGTGCTGGTTTCACGCGTTGAGTATAATAAATATGAGTATAGAGATTTTAAGTTAAACGGATCACTCACCAACTATCTTTTTTCAGGTGAAGCTTCATTACACGACCAAAATCTTGACTTTACCATTAAAGGCGATCTTGATTACACGGAACAGATTCCGCTTTACAAGCTTAGCGTCAATTTAGTCAATGCCGATTTCCAAAAACTGAATTTGTCAGAACGACCGCTAAAAGCGCGTGGCGGTCTGGGTGTCGATCTGGCAACATCGGATTTTAAAGTTATCAACGGTAAACTCTCAATCTATAAAGTCGGGATTTATAATGGAGATGCACTTTATATGGTCGATTCACTTTTGTTCGCCAGCATTGATCAGGAGGGCAAAAGCAGCATGACCATCCGGTCGGAAATAATCTCCGGAAAATTTGAAGGCACGTTCAACATCTTCACCATCGGTACAGTAATGAAGCAGCACCTTAACCGGTATTTCACCTTGCACGATGAATCGGTAAAAGAGTTTACGGCACCGCAAAATTTTAAGTTCGAGCTTACCATTCGTGATACGGATCTGATTACAGAAATTCTTCTCCCGGATTTAGAGCCTTTTGTGCCGGGCACGATCAAGGGCGGGTTCGATAGTGAAAAAAACAAGCTGGATATCGAAATGGACATCGCGAAAATCAAATACGCCACCACTTCTTTCGATTCGGTTTCCCTTCGGGTTGAATCAGACGATACCGAACTCACGTACAGGCTTCGGTTAAAAAATATTTTGCTCGATTCATTAACCATTGATGCTTTACAAGTTGATGGCCGGGTGGAAAATGACTCCATTTACAGTGCAGTACGAATTCTAAATTCTAAAAATGAAAACAAGTATGTACTGGGCGGAGTTTTCAGAAGCCAGGAGAACAACTACCGCTTCCGGTTTTTAAAAGATCAGGTGATCCTGAATTACAGCGAATGGGCCGTGCCGGACGACAATTACCTTGAATTCAGCAGGCAGGGAATAGTTGCGCATAATTTCAGCATTTCAAAAGATCCTGAAAAAATTGCATTGGTTACTACGGCTAAGGATTCTGTCATCTCTGTTGAATTTCAGCAGCTTCAGCTTTCAAACCTTACCCGGATTGTCAGAGGCGTAATGCCGGCAAGCGGGATGTTAGACGGGAATCTCAAATTCAGCACTTCTTCAAGCGGAAGGTTTAATTCAACGCTGCATATCAGTGCGTTAGAGGTTCTTGAAAAACCCTTTGGTGATCTGACGCTTGACCTCGCACATGCAGAGGATCGCTACACAATCGATCTCACCATTAAAAACCAGGGCTCTAATCTGGTTGCTAAAGGATACTATGTTTCCAATCCCGTATCTGAGTTTAATTTAACAGTTGATTTGTCACCGCTCAATCTTCAACTGGTTGAGCCGCTCTCTTTTGGGCAGCTTCAAAGTGTGAAAGGAACAGCAACGGGTGCCTTAAAAATTTCAGGAACATTTGAAAAACCCTCCATTCGCGGTAGCGTGAACTTCCGGGAAACTTCGTTCAAATCAACCTACCTGAACAGCAACTTCACGCTGAATAATGAAACGATAACATTTAACGAGCAAGGTATAAGCCTTAAAAATTTTACCGTTTACGACAGTAAGAAAAATGACGCTGTACTTGATGGAACCATTTTAACAGAAAAATACAAAGAGTTCAGGTTCAATTTAAGGTTGACCACCCATAATTTTCAGGTACTCAATACAACCGCAGAAGACAATAAGCTCTATTACGGTAAAGTAAAGCTGAACGCAAAGGCACAGATTACGGGTAGTGCCAGACGTCCGAGAGTCGATGTTACGGTTGGGTTCAGTGACGATACTAACCTGACGTATGTTGTTCCGCAAGCACAAAAAAGTGTGATGGAACAGAAAGGTATTGTTGAATTTGTCGATAAAGATGCATACAAAGATCCTTTCCTGGCCAACCTGAATCTTTCCGACACGGTAAGAAACACCTTTACCGGAATGAATATTTCCGCCAACCTGGAGTTGAATGATAAAGCAACATTGAACATTGTAATCGACCCGGTTACGGGCGACAAGCTGACCATTAAAGGAAATTCAACCTTAACATTTGATATGACGGCTTCCGGTAATATGACCTTATCAGGCCGCTATGAAATCACGGAAGGCACATACAACTTCTCATTTTATAAGCTCATGAAGCGCGAGTTTACAATTGTAAAAGGTGGATCGTTAACCTGGTCGGGCGACCCGCTTAATGCTCAACTTGATATCCGGGCGAGTCACCTGGTAGAGACCTCTCCGATTGATCTGCTGGCGAGTCAGACTACTGATCCATCACGACTGAATTCATTTCGTCAACGCTTGCCTTTCTTTGTTTATCTGGATATAAAAGGGGATCTGCTTGCTCCGATGATCAGCTTTAAGATTGATATGCCCGCGGATAAACAAAGCGCATTTCAAGGCATGGTTTACGCAAAGATCCTTGACATCAATTCGCGCGAATCGGATCTGAACAAGCAGGTATTTGCGTTGCTGATTTTAAGAAGATTTATTTCTGAAAATCCCCTGGAGAGCCAGGGATCGGATGTTGCCAGCGCCACCCGCACCAGTGTAAGCCGGCTGTTATCCGACCAGCTTAACCGGCTTTCAGAAAATGTCAGAGGCGTTCAGTTGAGCCTCGATATTAAATCCTATGAAGATTATTCAACCGGTGAAGCCCAGGGGAATACACAAGTACAACTGGGTGTCTCCAAATCCTTGTTGAACGACAGGCTCGTGGTAAAGCTTTCCGGCAACGTTGCGGTAGAAGGCGGTAACACAACGCAGCGAGATGCGTCAGACTACATTGGTGACATTGCCCTGGAATACAAGCTTACCAATGATGGCCGGTTTAGGATTACGGGTTTCAGGATCAGTAACTACGATATGATTGACGGTGAGCTTATCGAAACAGGAGTCGGATTGATCTACATCAAAGATTATAACACGCTGAAGGAATTATTCAGGGCGAATGAAAAACCGAAATAACATATCATTTCCGGTAAGGTTGCCGCGGTACCCTCAACAGGCAGCGTTGATACTGCTTGCTGTTTTCATTTCAGGATGTACCGCAACCAAATTTTTAAAAGAAGATGAGAGTTTTTACACTGGTGCTAAAATAAACATCGATGCAAGAGGAAAAATTGGCGGGCAGGGAGAGCTAAAAGAACAACTGCAAACCCTTATTACGCCTGAACCCAATGGAGTTTTTTTAGGAATGAGGCCTGCAGTTTGGTTTTATTATAAGGCAGGAACACCTGAAAAAAAGAAAGGCTTTAGAAATTTTGTTAAAACCAAGTTAGGTTCTCCGCCTGTTCTGCTAAAAGACGCCACACCCGGCCAAACTGCACAGGCGCTGGAAGGGCAATTAAATAATGAGGGATATTTTAAATCAAAAGTTTCGTTCGAAATAAAAACCAAGCGAAAAAAAAGTAAGGTAATTTACAAGGTTACGCTGGAGCGGCCTTATCGGATCAAGACGGTAAACTACATCTTCCTTGACACAGCACATGCGCGCTTGCTCGAAAACATAAAGAAAGAATCGCTGCTTAAAGAAAATCAGCGCTACAGCCTGGATTTGTTAAGCGGTGAGCAGAAACGCATTCAGGATGTCGCTCAAAACGAAGGCTTTTACTATTTCGATGATCAGTATTTGTTATTTAAAGCGGATACTACCATAGGCGAACGGATGATTGAACTCGATCTGACGGTTGAGCCCGGCATGCCTGAACGCGCCTATCAGGTTTACACGGTAAGTGAAGTAACGGTGTTTCCCAGCTATGAGCTTGCCAACGACAGCCTCTCCCGGACGGGTGACTCAACCCGGGTTGAAAAATACCTGTATGTTGATAATCAACATAACTTCAGGCCGCACATTATAACCGATGTGATCAACATTACACCCGACAGTATTTACAGGCGGATCGATCATGAATACACGTTAAGTCACCTGATGGGGTTGAATACGTTCAAATTTGTAAATATCAAATACAGGAACATTCACCGGGATTCCACGAAACTGCACGCGAGTGTTTTTCTTACGCCTACCTTAAAAAAATCGATGCGGGCGCAGGTTCAGGGTGTTTCCAAATCAAACAACTTTGTCGGGCCGGGTGTGGAGGTTACGTTTACGAACCGGAATCTTTTTAGGGGAGCTGAAATGCTTCAGTTCAAACTCAACGGCTCTTACGAAATGCAGATCCGGAGCCAGCAGACAAATCCGCTTAACGCCCTGGAATTGGGTGGAGAAGCAAGCTTGTCCGTTCCCCGGTTTATCACCCCGTTTAGAATCCAATACCGCTCAGCCAAATACTTACCGCAAACTCAATTTAAGCTTGGCTATAGTTACCAGCACCGCCTGCAATACTTTACCTTAAACTCATCCAACATTGCGGCCGGGTATCTCTGGCGCGAAACTACGCTTAAAACACATGAGCTGTTCCCGGTCGATATTACCTTTGTCAGAAAGAGCAATACCTCAAAAGAGTTTGACGAAATTCTTGCAACAAACCCAGCGCTTGAAAATTCCTTTCAGAATCAGTTTATCTTAGGCGCCCGTTATTCGTATACCTTTAACACGCAGCTCAGCGACAACATTGAGTCCAGGTACATTAAAAAGAAAATAAAACAGTCAAATTTCTATTTCAATGGCAGCATCGACATCTCGGGTAATATCCCGCATGCCTTACAATCTATAAAATCCGGTGAAGAAGAAGGACCTTACAGTTTTTTTGGACAGCCTTACTCACAATATGTAAGGCCAACCGTTGATTTTCGATACTTTTATAATTTGAACCGGAGCAGCAAAATTGCTACACGCATTAACACCGGGATCGGCTATGCGTACGGAAATTCAACCGTTATGCCTTACATCAAACAATTCGCAGTGGGCGGCTCCAATAGTTTGCGTGCATTCCCGGCACGTTCCGTTGGACCTGGAACGTATAATTATCGCGCGGTTAATGATTCATCATTTTTTATTGACCAGCGGGGGGACATCCGATTAGAAGGCAGTGTTGAATACCGGTTTGATATTTACAAAGCGGTGAAGGGTGGTCTGTTTGTAGATGCAGGCAACATCTGGCTGATAAAAAATGACACCTTGCGCCCGGGCGGACAATTTGCATTCAACAGATTTTACAAAGAACTGGCTGTAGGTACCGGCTTCGGACTGCGGTTTGACTTCAGCTTTTTTGTATTGCGATTCGACCTGGGCTTCCCGATTCGGAAAACATACGTTATTGGAGAAACAACCGTTGGCGAAGGGGGGGCAGAACAAACAATCCCGTTAAACGAATTCCGCTGGGCTTTCAAAGACATTGACTTTACCAGCAAGCGTTGGAGACGCGACAATCTTGTGTTAAATATTGCGATCGGATATCCGTTCTGATCAGCTTACCGGGAGATAGACTGTAAATGTTGCGCCCTTTCCAGGCTCACCCGAGGCCGCGATGAACCCCTGATGGTTTTCAACAATTTTCTTGCAGATGGCCAGTCCAATGCCCGTACCTTCATACTCATAACGTGTATGCAGGCGTTGAAATACTTCAAAGATGCGTTCCCCGTAAACGTTGTCAAACCCGATACCATTATCCCGAATTTCAAGCCGGTAGTAATCAAGATCAGGATTTTGCCTGGGTAGACTGAGGTTGGTTCCTTTTTCCTTTTCAGATTTAATATCAATAATCAAGGGACAATTTTCCCTCCGGAATTTCAATGAATTTGAAATCAGGTTCGTAAATAATTGCCTCAACTGAAAAGGAATTACCATGAGTTCCGGCAGAACACCAATATTAAGGGTGGCATTTTTATCCTGGATAAATTGCTCCAGATCATCTATAACCCCTGACACAAGCGTATTCAGGTTTGTTTTAACAAATTCCTTTTCCTTTCTGTTGGTGCGTGAGTACGCCAGCAAATCCTGAATAAGCAATTGCATTCTTCTGGCTGCTTCCTGCATGCGGGCGAAATAATCCATACCCGCAGGCGATAAGTTCTGGTATTCCTTTTCTATTACACGGGAAGCAAAAGCCTGTATTTTGCGCAAGGGTTCCTGTAAATCATGGCTGGACACGTACGCAAATGATGCCAGTTCCTGATTCATCTTTTCAAGTTCGGTGTTGACCTGCTGCAGTTCGCGGGTTCGTTCAACCACCATGTTCTCGAGCGCTTGTGCGAACGATTTTTCTTCGGTTATGTCGCGAACAGTTCCTGTCATTTTGAGCGGCTTGCCGGATTCATCAAAAAATACATTTCCTCTTCCCTCCATCCAGCGAATAGTGTTGTCCGGCATCACCAGCCGGCCAGCATACTGCAGCTTGCCGGTCTTCATAGCTTCTTTGAAAGCTTGTTCTCTTACCGTTAAATCTTCGGGGTGGAGACGTTGTAATAATTCCGCATGCGAAGGCGTTTGAAGTTCATTAAAGCCCAGGATTTCCAAGTAACGCTTTGAATATGCGGGCTTTCCGGTAATCAGGTCAAGTTCCCACGTTCCCAGCGCACTGGCCTCGATAACCGTTTCAAGCCGCTGCCGGTTTTCCAGAATTTCCCGTTCAACCTGTTTTTGCTTTGATATGTCGCGCGCAATTTTTGACGCACCGACAATCCGTCCCGATTCATCCCGGATCGGAGAAATGGTTAATGATAAATCAACCAGCTTCCCGGTTTTGGTGACACGTTGTGTTTCAATGTGCTCAACACGTTCGCCTTTGATAAGCCGTTGAATGATGCGGGGTTCCTCCTCCAGCCGGTCAGGCGGAATAAGCCGTGTTATAGATTGTCCGATAATCTCTTCCGGGGCATATCCAAATACGCGTTCAGCTCCTTTATTCCAACTTGTGATAATACCATCAAGTTGTTTACTGATAATGGCATCATCCGATGATTCAACAATAGCGGCAAGCTTCGCGCTTTTCTCTTCCACCTCCTCTAACGATTTCCGCG
>CAZIGG010000069.1:9962-16419 GCA_964538575.1 uncultured Roseivirgaceae bacterium | reverse complement strand
CAAAACTATAAAAATCACTGCGGATTACAACGTGTAAAAACAAAAGGTGGCCGGTTAAGCCACCTTTCTTATATATGATGAAAAAGGAAATTACTCTCCTTTTGTATTCATCTTGTCTTTCAACGCGCTTAACGCTTCCAGATCGCCAAGGGTTGATTTCTCAACTTCCTGGTTGATCTTATCGATCGTCTTGCCCTTGCTTGGAGCTTTAGCTGCCGGAGCGGCTTTCTTCGCAACCGGTGCTTCTTCTGCCGAATACATGGCTTTGTGCGAAAGTACGATTCTGCGATCTTCTTTCGAGAACTCAAGCACTTTGAAATCCAGGTTATCGCCTGTTTCAACTTTGCTGCCATCTTCTTTTACAAGATTCTTAGCCGAGCAGAAACCTTCGATTCCGTACGGAAGTTCAAGTGTTGCGCCTTTGTCGTTCTTGCTGGTTACAGTACACTTGTGTACAGAACCGATCGTGAAAACATTTTCGAATGTATCCCAGGGGTTTTCTTCGATATGCTTGTGGCTTAGAGCCAGTCTGCGGTTAGCAGCGTCCAGTTCAAGCACAACAACTTCCATTTGCTCGCCAACCTTCACGAACTCAGAAGGATGCTTGATCTTCTTCGTCCAGCTTAAATCAGATACATGCACAAGGCCATCGATACCTTCTTCCAGCTCGATGAACAAGCCGAAGTTTGTCAGGTTACGAACAACACCTTTATGACGTGTAGTTACAGCATACTTGCTCAATACATCCTGACGGGTCCATGGATCTTCAGTAAGTTGCTTGATGCCGAGTGACATCTTGCGCTCTTCGCGGTCAATGGTCAGCACAACAGCTTCAACTTCGTCACCTACTTTCATGAAATCCTGCGGATTGCGCAAGTGCTGTGACCAGCTCATTTCCGAAACGTGGATCAGGCCTTCAACACCCGGCTGAAGCTCAAGGAACGCACCGTAATCGGCCACGTTAACAATCTTACCTTTCACTTTAGAACCGATCTGAACATTTTCTGCCAAACCTGCCCACGGATGAGCGGTCAATTGCTTCATGCCAAGGCTGATACGCTTTTTCTCGCCATCGAAATCGAGCACAACAACTTTAACCACCTGGTCAAGCTTAAGAACTTCTTCAGGGTGATTGATACGTCCCCATGAAATATCTGTAATGTGGAGTAATCCGTCAACACCAC
The DNA here is from genome assembly GCA_964538575.1 of uncultured Roseivirgaceae bacterium. Classification (GTDB taxonomy): domain Bacteria; phylum Bacteroidota; class Bacteroidia; order Cytophagales; family Cyclobacteriaceae; genus UBA2336. The sequence continues at coordinate 15,235 of CAZIGG010000069.1, read as the reverse complement.
CGAGGTCGATGAACACACCGAAGTTGGTCATGTTCTTGATCGTACCTTCCAGTACCTGGCCTTTTTCAAGGTTGCTGAGGATTGCTACTTTCTGCTGCTCAAGATCTTTCTCGATCAGCACTTTATGCGATACCACTACGTTGTCGTTCGTGTAGTTGATTTTCACAACTTTCACTTCCATCGACTTGTTCACGTACACATCGAAGTCGCGGATAGGCTTCACATCAATTTGTGAGCCTGGTAAGAACGCCTCAATACCGAATACGTCAACAATAAGACCGCCTTTGGTCCTGCGTTTCACGAAACCTTCAATCACGGCATCGTTATCAAGCGACTTCTGGATATTCTCCCAGCCCTTAACAAGCTTGGCTTTCCTGCGGCTCAATACCAACTGGCCCATCAGGTCTTCACGCTCTTCGATAAACAAGTCAACCTTGTCACCGATTTTCAGGTCCGTGAGATCTTTGAATTCAGCCAGCGGCACAAGACCATCTGACTTAAATCCGATATTCAAAATAACATCACGGTCGTTGATGCCTACCACGATACCTTCTACCAGTTCACCGCTGTCAATGGTAGTAACAGTACCCTCGTACATCTTCTCCATTTTTTCGCGGTCTTTAGCAGAGTAACCCTCACCAAAGCCTTTGCGATCATACGCATCCCAATCAAACTCTCCCGGAACGGCTTTAGCCTTTACCGCCTTTCTCAGCTCGGTAACCGGAATCGCTTCTGAATCAATTTCTTCTTTCTGGAGTGCTTTTACCTCTGCGAGCGGATCTACTTCATCGAGGTCTGCTGTTTCAACAGCTTTTTTCTTAACCGCTTTCAATTCTTCGTCAGCGGAAGCAGGTTTTGCTTTTTCTTTAGCCATAAAATGAACTTGCCCTTCGATACATGCTGCACCCGGGCCGGAATGCTGCAAATTTGGTTAAACTAAGCCCTTTTAACATAAAAAGAGCCCTGCTCAAACGAACAGGGCTGCAAATATAGGGGTTTTTGATAAAATATCCTGAATCAACCCGAAAACAGGGGTTAAGCCTGATTACTGGATGTCCTCAAATTTTAAGGTTCCCAGCGCATAATCAAGCGCTACCTTTTGGAACAAAAACCGGTACTTGGCCTGTGCCATATTGGCTTGCGCCTGTACGTAGGTTCTGTTGGCATTGGCCAGGTCAACAAAGCTTGTTATCCCCAGGTCAAATCTTTCCTTCTCCAGCCTGAAGGCCATTTCAGAAGCTTCCAATCCTGTTAAGCTGACGGAGTATCCTTTTTTAATGCTTTCAAAATTTTCATACGCGCGCACAACATCGCCCTTCACCAGAATCTCACGATTTTTGGTAAGTAGTTTATTGTTTTGATAATTAACCTTTGATTGCACATACGAATAGCGATTTCTGAACCCTGTGAAAATCGGGATGTTAAGCGAGACACCCAGGGATTGAGCGCGGTTATCCAATCTAAATTGGTTACCAAAATCGCGGAACGATGAATCGCGCGGAGTGCCCCGCACCTGGTTATAGGCTGATCCAAAATTGTATTGTGCATTCAGGCCGGGCAAAAAATTACCGACTGTCGACTGCATGCCATACAGGGAAGCTTTCTCCGTATACCGTGCTTGTTTCAAATCACTCCGGTGAGCCTGCGCTACATCCAGGAGCTGATCGAGCGTTTGGCTGTCAATGGCAATTGCATTTACATCCCAGGACGGTTCATCCACAACAATGTTTTCAGTCGGGTCAACCAACAGGGTTTGTAAAAGTGTTGTCCTGTCGTTTGTTAATGCGACTTCTGCCTGAACAACCTGAAACTCTGCTGTACTTGTAAGCGCTTGCTGATTGTATCCGTCAACCGGTGAACGGCTTCCCAGTTCAACCTGGGCATTCACCTGCTCAAGCTGCTTTTTTTGGAGTTCATGATTTTCCTGCGCAATCTTCAGCAATTCCTGGTCGAGCAATACCTGGAGAAATTGTGTTGTTACGAGATTGATTATATCCTGCGATGAGCGCGTTACCTGTGAGAATTGTGCATCCAGTTGATTGTTAGCCTGACGTACGGTATTGATTCCCGACAAACCATTGAAAATCGGCATCTGAACGGAAATTCCTGCGGAAATTCTATCTACCGTTGCATTAACGACTTCGGCCGTATTCTGGATGAAGTAATTACCGCTGTTAATTCCGCCATTGGCATTTAAAGATGCCTGGGGGCCTAGCTGACCAATGGCAAACGTTTTATTCGCCCGGCTCAGCCGCAGGTTGTTTTGCTGCTGGATAAGCGTTACGTTGTTCTGCAAACCGATTCGCACAGCCTCCTTAAAGTTCAATACTTTTACCGTGCCGGTATTATTGTTCTGGGCTGAAACAGCCAACGATGCAACACACAGCAAAACCGTTACTACAATCTTCATCCTCGCTTAATTTCTGTTTTCAACTTGTACATCTGACTGAACAACGCCATCGGCTACGGTAACAATGCGCTTGCTGTATTTTGCATTTTCTTCTGAATGTGTTACCTGGATAATGGTGATACCCTCATCGTTCAGCTTTCTGAAAATCTCCATGATCTGCTTGCCCTGCCCGGAATGTAAATTACCGGTAGGCTCATCAGCCAGTAATAATTTTGGCTGACCAATAATCGCGCGCGCAATACCCACCAGTTGCTGCTGGCCACCGCTTAGCTGTTCCGGGAAAAGATCTTTCTTTGCCACCATGTTAAAACGGTCGAGCAATTCGGCAACCATGCTTTTACGCTGGCTGGCCGCAACGCCTTTATATAGCAATGGCGTTTCAATATTCTCATACACCGTTAGTTCATCGATCAGGTGATAAGCCTGGAAGATAAAGCCGATATAATTTTTATGCATTTCGGATTTCTGCCTTTCTTTGAGCCTGTGAACCGGCTCATCAAAAAAGAAATATTCACCGGCAGAAGGCTCGTCTAACAGACCGATAATGTTCATGAGCGATGACTTACCGGCACCGCTCGGGCCCATGATGGTGAGAAATTCACCCTGGGCAACGTCAAGATTAATTCCTTTTAAAATAAAGGTGCGCTGAAATCGGGAATCAACGTACTTATCAATGTCGCGTAGTTTAATCATAGTGAATTTCGGGGGCTGAATTGCTAATAATATGCCAAGCGCCTAAAGGCGGTTTGCACCGGAAATATCGGCTATTTTAAGGGATTCTATCGTCCGTATTTGCAAAATGGCGTCCTATATCGGACACGTACGCACGCTTTCCCGATTGTGCGGGATGCGCATTTATAAGACAATTGGAAAGAGAATTACATCCACCCTGCGGTTCATTCGCATACCATTTCGGGTGCGGTTGGTATAAACGGCATTGTCGAGGCCCCAGTCCTTTACGCTGATCCTGTGCTCCGGGATTTGCTTCTGCAGGATCAGCTTTTTGACTGTTTCGCTGCGCATCTGCGAAAGCCATTCGTTGTATTCACGGCCGCCAATCGGATCGGTATGGCTGATCAAATGAACTTCGTATTTTTCAAGATCAGGGATGGAATCAAGCCAGTGATGGAGTTCTGTTGCCTGTAAGGTGTCAACATGATAATCGCCTCCGCCAAAATAAATGCTCATGCGGATTTCCTGCTGTTGTTGTGCGTGAACGGCAGCAGATAAAAGGACGAAAACCCATACAAGTTTTACCATGTTCCTCATGTTCGCAGGCTGTATCCTGAGGGTACAAGTTACGACAGAGATTTAATTATTAAATATCCCATTAATTAAGCGGTGAGAACGTTGGGAACCCAAACGATCCAATGTGAGCCCCCGTATTCCGGAAACATGGAGTATTTAATATTTAATGATTATTTTGGCTGTCTGATTAGTGCCCTGCATGACCAAAATACCTTTACCTGCGTGTCTGTTCGTATTTTTTGCGCTTTTGGCCACCATTTCCGCCCGGGCGCAGGAAGTTCATTCCCTGGGGCTGTTTACGGGAATTACAGTGCCTTACACCTGGGATGGCGGCATCAATCAGGACCCGCGCTACCGCACCCGGTTTGATATCAAGTTCGTACCTGTTGGCTTTCACTACGGAGTAGATAAAGATGGTTATGGATTTATGTTTGACCCAAGCATCATCCTGATTGGCCAGAATTTTAATGTAATCAATACAACAGGCGGTGAACTTGGCGAACGTAAGATTGACCTTACTTATTTACAGGTTCCGGTGGGATTCAAGCTTCACATCATTGATATGTCTTTTTTCAAAGTCAGCCTGGTGACTTCCGTTAGCGCTGGTTTTTTGCTGAATGGAAAAGAAACGATCCGGCACAGCGATGGCAAACTCAAGTTTCCGATCGAAATGACAGGACCGTATCCATCGGAACAAAACGAAGAATTCGAAACCAAGTACGCTGACTTTGTAGAAGAAGTGGAGTATGACGGTGTAGTTGTAAAGAATGTAAATACTACGCTCTGGAAAACTGAAGACTACCAGAAATTTCAGCTCTTCGGAAGCATTGGTTTCCGTTCCGACTGGGACTTCAGTGAAAACTGGCGGGCATCGTTTGACCTGCGCGGAAACGTTGGCATCCTGGAACCGCGCACATCAGCGTATACCGACCAGGTTAAAAATTACGAAGCACTGTATGACATTTACGGTGAACGAAGAGATCTTTTTCTCTCGCTCACATTTGGCATTTCCCGCACATTAACCATTGAGCATCGCGAAAAGCAAGCCCGGAAAATGAAAAAAGGCACCGCCAGCAGGCCGGGCAACCAGAAATATCCGTGGCCAAAGCCCCGTAGTAAAAAGCCGAAAGGTTAATCCTTTACCGGTTGAACGGATATTCATTGATCCACCGGAAGCCCCGATTCATTAACCTAAAATCTTTTTCCGTTTTACGGTTTAGGAGAATGGCCACCAAAAAAATAAGGTTTTTAACAAGACGCTGAAAACGCTGGATAAGTTTGCGCAGGGAGTTATTTTAAAGGGCAGTTATGCCATTCTCTTTTAGGAACGAGTTGCATTACTAGTTGGACATGAACGCACAACAATGTTAGTGTAGACACTCACTCAACACCCTTTGTAAATAAAAAATCTTCTCCTTAACATTGCATCCTCTTTTATAACAAAAGGGCCCATAGCTCAGCTGGTTAGAGCACTTGACTCATAATCAAGGGGTCGCTGGATCGTGCCCAGCTGGGCCCACTTTCTATTACTTTTTTGCGGTTTTCTTCCCCTGGCTTCCGGCTTCTTTTCAGCCATTTTCTTGCTTTCTATGCAAATTCTATGTAATACTTATAC
>CAZIGG010000069.1:0-9862 GCA_964538575.1 uncultured Roseivirgaceae bacterium | reverse complement strand
GCTTCTTTTCAGCCATTTTCTTGCTTTCTATGCAAATTCTATGTAATACTTATACTGTAATTTTACGGCATGATTTTTAAGACCGTACCGCTTGGAACAACTCACCAGCGCGGGGATTTTTCATGCGGTAAAGAACCTCTCGATTCATATTTTAAAAGACAGGTTAGCCAGGACATTAAAAGAAAGCTGTCTGCCTGCTTCGTACTAGAAGCGGATGATCACTCAGTTAAAGGATATTATACGTTATCAAACGCAAGTGTTCCGCTTGCCATTGTTCCTGAGGAGATCAGAAAAAAAATGCCGGCATCTTATACCAACCTTCCCACTACGTTGCTGGGAAGGTTAGCAGTTGATACTCGGTTCAAGCGGCAGGGCTTAGGTGAGTTTCTTCTTATGGATGCCTTATACCGGTGTTATACCCTATCTGAACAAATCGGCTCTATGGTGGAGATCGTTGACCCGTTGGATGATGAGGCAGCAGCATTTTACAGGCAATACGGGTTTATTGAGTTAGAAAGCGGAAAGATGTTTCTACCAATAAAAACCGTGTTGGAACTTTTTAAAACTTGAGCTTATACTGCTTTATTAGGTGGGTATATTTCAATCATCTCCTGAAATCACCCTTCCTTCCGCAAAATCTGCAGCGGTGGCGTGTTGATCACATCCCGCGAATTCCACCAGCCGATGGTCATCGTAAGTACCACAACTCCGACTGTTATAATCAGCAGCTCCAGCCAGTCGAAGGCGAAAGTTATGTCGAAGAAAAATGTTGTGAGCAGCCAGCCGCCCGCCAGCGAAAGCGCTAACCCCGTTACGGCCGAGAACAAGCCGAGATACACATACTCAATAAGCGTGATGCGGGTAATGACATGCGATCGCGCACCAATGGTTCGCAGCAGAACATTTTCTTTCATTCTCAAAAACTTACTGTTGATAACAGCGCCCGCCAGAACTACCAGCCCGGTGATGATGCTGAACAGCGCCAGGAACCGCACCACCAAGCCAAGCTTATCAAACAATTCGTTGATTGTGCTGAGAATCAAACGCAGATCAATTAATGAAACATTCGGATAGAGCAGCACCAATTGCTGCTGAAAACGGTTGGCAATCTGCTGATCGTCAATCCGTGTTGTGGTCACAAAAATCTGCGGAGCATTCTCCAGTACGCCCACCGGGAAAACAAAAATGAAATTCGGAGGATCTTTCGACCAGTCAACTTTTCGGATTCCGCTGATGCGGACTTTTATCGGCACACCCTGCATGTCAAACACCAGCGAGTCGCCCACCTTTACTTCGAGATCTTCCTGCATGCCTTCCGAAAGCGTTACCCAGACAGAATCCTTGCCGTTCTCCTTCTTCTGTAATTCACCTTCGAGCAGCTCTTCGGAAATGTGTAAGCTGTCGCGGTACGTTACCCGGTACTCCCGCGTGATCGCCCAGTTGCGGATGTTGTCGGTTGTATCCAACTGAATCGCTTCAATGCTTCTGCCCTTCACTTCGCTCAGGCGGCATGTGATAATCGGGACAACCTGCTTCACATCGAGCATGTTATCCTGCATAAGCTTTACCACGCCATCTTTTTGCGAAGGCTGGATATCAAACAGGATTGTATTGGATTGGTTTTCCTGACCCGTAAACTCAACTTGTCCGAGCAGACTTTTCTCAACAATGTTTAGGGTAGAGATGATAAAAGCTCCAAGGCCGATGGCCACCATCAGCATGCGGGTTTGATTGTTCGTCCGGAATAAATTCGACAGCGCGTGCCGCCACACAAACGAAGCGTTGGCCGGAAAAAATTTCCGTACGAGGTACAGCAATCCACCCGCCACCAGCGACAGTAATCCCAACGCTCCGGCCAGGCCGAGGAAAAACATTCCGCCCGTCAGCAAACTGCGGGTTTGAAACGCAGCAAACAGCAAGGGAAACAATGCGATAAGAATAATTGCTGCAAGCCGTGCTTTTGAAAATGTTTTCACCGATTCAAAATCAGCACGCAACACGGCCAAAGGTGGAACAAACCGAACGGAGATCAGCGGAAGCATAGAGAACAACACTGAAACAACCGATCCCAACGCAATGCCCTGCGCAACCGAGATCCACGAAATTCCAAAGCTTACTTCCAGCGGAAGAAGGTCGTTGAACACCACCGGAATGATCTGTTGAATACCGACTCCGAGAAAAGATCCAAGAACACTTCCAATAATCCCCAGAAAGAAAATTTGAATGAAATAAATATTAAACGCCTGCCACCCGGTTGACCCGATGCAGCGCAGCACGGCAACTTCATCACGCTTTTCACGCGCATAAATATGAACGGAACTGGCGATGCCGATGCAGCCCAGGATTAACGCGAGAAATGCAAGCAACGAGAAGAACCGGTAGATCGCACTAAACCCCGCCCCTAATCCTTCCTTCCGCCCTTCAACTGTTTCGAACGAATGGCCGTACTTTCGAACAAGCGGCCGGAATTTTTCTATAAGATCTTCTGCTTCTTTATCCGTATTGGTCTTAAAGAATTTTTTATACGTGACCCGGCTTCCGTACTGAACAAGCCCGGTAGAGTCAAGCTCACTCATGGAAATATAAACCGAAGGCGTAAACGTTGTTAAGATTCCGCCACCGCCCGGCAGCTTACTAACTTCGCCAGCAACTTTAAAAACAACATTGCCGATACGCAATGAGTCTCCCGAGCTTACTTCGTACTGGCTTGCCAGCGAGGCATCGAGCATTGCATACCGGCCCTTCTTTATTTGTTCGTATGCGTCAGCCGGTTGTGTTTGCAATTCACCATAAAACGGGAACGGACCTTCAAAGGCAACGAGCCTGATCAGCCGCGACTGGTTGTTGTTCAGAAACAAAACCATCGAAGCCATATCGGCCTGGCCGGCTTGCGGGAATTTTGTTGAATCGAATGCCGCAAGCATTTCCGGCTCGAACTTCTTGTTGGCGTTGACAACATAATCGGCTCCCAGAAGCTCCTTCGCATTGCGGTCAATATCCTGCTGTAAAGAATTATTAAGAGAATCAAGCGCGACAACGGCAGCAATCCCGGTGATCAGCGATGCAACAAACAGGAACAGGCGTGAAAAATTATGACGCGCATCGCGCCAAGCCATTTTCCAAACCCAGCCGTCATTGAACAGGTTGCTTTTCTTACGCCTGAGCTTGATGATGTATTCGATCATACAGCAGAAACCAGTTGCTGATCAACAAGCTTGCCTCCGCGCATGCGCAGGATGCGTTCGGTTTTTTGAGCCAGTTCCAGGTTGTGCGTTACCAGCACCAGGGTTGTGCCCTGCTCTTTATTTAATCCGAACAAAAGCTCAGTGACATGCTTTGAATTTTCATCGTCTAAGTTACCGGTGGGCTCATCGGCAAAAAGAATTTTCGGATCGGTAATGAATGCGCGCGCCATCGCCACGCGCTGCTGTTCACCGCCCGAGAGCTGGGTTGGGTAGTGATGCATGCGCTCCGCCAGCCCCACGCGCGCTAAAAGTTCTTTTGCCTTGGCGGAAACATTCTTCACTCCGCGCAGTTCCAGCGGAACCATCACATTTTCGAGCGCGGTAAGTGTTTGGAGCAACTGAAAGTTCTGAAAGACAAAACCCACATACTGGTTGCGGATGTGCGCCCGGTCATCTTCGCTCATGGCATTCAGCTTAAAACCCATCAATGAAATAATTCCCGTGCTCGGTACGTCTAATCCTGCACATAATCCGAGTAAAGTTGTCTTGCCGCTTCCCGAAGGTCCGATGATCGCCAGGGTGTCGCCCTGCGATACAGAAAAGCTTACTGCATCAAGCACGGTAAGCGAATTGGCGCCTGACCGGTATGTTTTGGTGAGCCCTTCGGCCTGTAGAACAGTTTGTGACATGATTTTTGCTATCTCAATTTCTGAATTATATAATTGAATTATATCGTTATTCGTGTAAAATTGTTTCAATAAGCAGGATATTATGGTAGTCGGGAAATACGCGTTATTTATTGCAATGGCATTCCTTGTTCAGGCAAAGCCAAAAGTAATCCTATTTTTTGGCGACAGCCTTACGGCCGGCTACGGACTTTCACCTGAAGAAGCCTTCCCCGCACTGTCGGAAAAAGAGCTTATTAAAAATGGCAAGAATATAAAAGTTGTAAACGCTGGCCTCAGCGGTGAAACGTCTGCCGGGGGATTGAGTCGTATTGACTGGGTACTCCGCCAACCGATTGATATATTTGTATTGGAGTTGGGCGCCAATGACGGGCTTCGCGGATTGCCCGTTGATCAGACAAAAAAAAATCTTCAGTCCATTATCGATAAGGTGAAAGCAAAAAACCCGGATGTGAAGATCGTAGTTACCGGGATGATGGTTCCGCCTAATATGGGCAGTACCTACACAACACAATTCACGGATATCTTCCCGGAAATCGCAAAAAAAAACAAGGCTACATTAATGCCGTTTTTGCTCGAAGGTGTTGCCGGAAATGAAAAGCTGAACCAGGCTGACGGAATTCACCCAAACATTGAAGGGCACAAAATCGTAGCGGCTAATGTTACGAAGGTTTTATCTCCTTTGCTTTAGCCGTAAATCCTTAGTTAAATATTCAAAAATATAGATGACCGCAGAGACGCAGGTACGCTGAGAACCACCTGCTATCCGCCTTTGCGTTCTTAGCGCCTTTGCGGTTAATAAATGGTAAATCCCAAAAATTACATGTAAACACAGAGACGCAGAGGTAAGAAGAGAACCTGCCTGCAACCTGTATTTGAGCTCTTAGCGGTTTAGCGGTTAATTATTTGATCGGGTTAGCCGCAGTGTAGTGAATTTCCTGCAGGAACCGGTACACGTCCTCCGTAGGCTTATCGGTTTCCTTTCCTAATTCTTTATTGATTGCCGAGGCACTCTTCTTTTCGTAGTGGAACACTTTATTTTTTACGCTAGCTTCCGATAATTTTTCCGCAAGCAAAATTGCCTGCTTCTTCGAAGGCTCCTCATCCGCACAGGCAATCATAAACGGAGGAATATTGTTTTCCGGCTTGATAAAATTTACGGGTGATGCCTGCTCCCAGTCCTTCTTTGTTTTACCAAACGAATCGCTGTACCATTCCTTCATTTTATTGTTGGCATTTTTCATAAGCTGGGTAATGTCGTACCCGGTTCCATCAAGCAATACAACTCCATCCAAGATCGACAAGCTTCCGCCTGATTTTGCCAGGTATTTTTCATCAATGCTTACCAGTGCAGCCAGGTGCGCCCCGGCTGAATAGCCAATCATAAAAATCTTTTCCGGGTCCGCGCTGTAGTGTCTTGCATGCTCATGAAGCCAAACCAGTGCATCGGCAACATCTTGCGCATTTATGGGATGCCTGGCACCGGGCGACAGCCGGTAATTAATGGAAACAAAAACGTAGCCGCGCGCGGTGAAATACTCAGCTTTATAAAGTACATTGTCCTTATCGTCAAAAGACCGCGAGCCGCCATGCACCCAAACCACCATTGGGGAATTACTTCCCTTTTTGGGCATATAAACGTTCAGCATGTTTAGCCTGGGGTCGGATTTCGTATGCGTTGCGTATCGCACATTCGACACTTTCAGAAAGGAGCTCTCGTCCTTTTTTTGAGCAAACAACGTTTTGCCGCCTGTAAAGGCGACCAAAAAAATCAACATTGTTCTTACGATCTGCATATCCGGTTTTCTCCTCGGCATTAACGCAAGTTTGCTGCCTAAAATTATCGATTCCTGTAAAACAAAAAACTCTCCGGAGCAGAGAGTTTTTAATTTCATTCCGATCTCTTTGATTTATTCAAATCGCAAGGATTCGATCGGGTCAAGCTTGGAGGCTTTGCTGGCAGGATAATATCCCGACAAAAGCCCGACACCCACGCATACAATTAAGCCTATAAGAATCCAGAACCACGGAACAACAAATATCTCCAGTTTCATCAGCACGGCTACCAGGTTTCCTAAACCAATGCCCAGCATAACGCCCACTATCCCGCCTAACAGGCAAACAACAATCGCTTCAATTACAAATTGTTGCCGGATGCGAAGCGGTGTGGCTCCCAGCGCTTTCCGAACGCCTACCTCGCGGGTACGTTCTGTCACCGATACGAGCATAATATTCATTAATGCTATTGAGGCCCCTAATAAAGTCACAAACGATATAACAAAACTTGCAATCCGAAGTATGGTGGTTATGTTCGCCAGCGTTTCTGCCGCAGTTTCGCTCCGTTCAATCGTAAACGATTCTTCCTGACCAACATCATCGCCCCGGATAGAACGCATTAGTCCGGTTGCTTCGCCCATCGCAAATTCTACTTTTGACGGATCATCAATGCCTATCGTTAACTCGTATTGCAATCCTCTTCCCTGCGCCATCTGGTTTGCCAGTTTGATGGGAATGATGACCATGTTATCGTAGTTGTCTTCAGCCATTTGTCCTTTCTCAATAACCACCCCGACAACTTTAAGCTGCATCCCGCCATAATTTATTTTAGTGTTAACCGGATCTTCATTGTCTTTATAAAGTGCCGTAAAAATTTTATGGCCAATCACCGCCACGTGTGAACCGTACTGCACCTCAATGCTGGAGAGTCCGCGGCCTTTCTGAAGCTCTAAACCTTTAATCGGCATGTATTCTTCATTCACGCCTATGATCGATACATTCGGGTTAGTTTTAAGTGAAGCATGCTTCACTTCTGCCGTACCTGTCAGATAAGACGACAGACTCACCGTGGAAGGAACATTATACTGTTCAATGAAGCGCAACGTTTCATTGAGTTTTAGAGGGGGGTAAATCTTTTGGGAAACGCCTTGAGAGCTTCCACCCCGATACATCTTAGATGTAATGTCAAACGTGTTTGCGCCCATCGAAGAAAGACTCGCGCTCACCGAAGTCTCAATAGCATCGATAGCCGTGGAGATACCCACCAGCGCGGTAATGCCAATCGCTACAATAAGGGCTGTAAGAACCGACCGCAGCATGTTAGCCTGAACTGACCGCAGGCCCTCCTTAATATTTTCAACTAAATTCATTTACTTTTCTGTAACGAAACGGATACGGTAATACGTTGATTAATACACGATAATGTTACACTCAAAACCGCATTTATTTTGCTGTTTTGAACATAAATCCACCAACGGTGGGTTTAACGTGCAGCATAAAGTGGTAAATTTAAGTGAATTAACAGGGTGAATACGATGCGGGGACTTCTTTTGTTTTGCTTTCTGATTGTTTTCAAGGCCGGCATGGCCAATTATATTTTCATCCCGATGGATGAACGGCAGGCCAACCACCTGAAAGCCTATGGCATTGCATACTGGGTTTTGAAAACCGAAACCGAGGTTGACTGGCTGCTGAACTACCGGGGCGGGAGTTTTATGATCAAATTCCATCCGGCTATTCAGAATGAACTGGTTGTGCGGGGCGTAACATCTCAGGTGATCTCGGATGCGGAAGCAAACCAGATCCTCAATGAAATTGCCAGTCCGGCCAACAACTACGATGTGATGAAGCTGGAGAAGTGCCCTAAGATAGCCGTCTACACCCCGAAGTCTGCACAGCCCTGGGACGATGCCGTAACGCTTGTGCTTACCTACGCTGAGATTCCGTACGACATGATCTTCGATGATGAAGTATTGGCAGGAATGCTCCCTAAGTATGACTGGATTCACCTCCACCACGAAGATTTTACCGGGCAGTACGGAAAGTTTTACAGCTCCTTTGCCAACTTCGGCTGGTACATCGAACAACAAAAGGAAGCGGAAGACCTTGCGCGCAAGCATGGCTTTCACAAAGTATCGCAATTGAAGCTGGCCGTAGCCAAAAAGATAAAAGAATTTGTTGCAGGCGGTGGTTTTATGTTCGCCATGTGCTCGGCCACCGACAGCTTTGACATTGCGCTTGCCGCAGAAGGTGTTGACATCTGCGAGCGTATGTTTGATGGCGATGGGTCTGATCCGCAGGCCCAGGAAAAAATAGATTTCGAAAAAACGTTAGCCTTCACGGATTTCAAGCTGGTACGTGATCCGTACGAATACGAGTTCTCATCTATCGACAACCCTCCGCGGGAACGAGGATTGCGCCAGGACAACGATTATTTTACGTTGTTTGAGTTCTCTGCCAAATGGGACCCGATCCCCACCATGCTTACGCAGAATCATACGAAAGTGATCAAAGGTTTCTTCGGACAAACAACAGGATTCAAAAGCGGCCTGATCAAGCCTGATGTATTGATCATGGGTGAAAACAAAGAGATCAGGGAGGCAAAATACATTCACGGAATTTTGAACAAAGGCTTCTGGACATATTATGGCGGGCATGATCCGGAAGATTACCAGCACCAGGTAGGCGAAGAGCCAACGGATCTCAATCAACACCCGAATTCAGCGGGATACCGGTTGATTTTGAACAACATCTTATTCCCGGCTGCCAAAAAGAAGAAGCAGAAGACATAGATTATTTTCGCTGATATTGAACCGCCTCGCAGTTCAATATACTCTGAATGGTTCTTAACCACAGACAAAGTCTGTGGTTATTTAGGTTCAATCCCTTCGGGATTGGCATGCTTAATTGTATTTCAACTGATACGATGACACAACCCCTTTGGGATTAAATGTCAAACTCCGAACACTGTGTACTCAGCAAAAGCGAATCTTAACCCCGAAGGGGTTAAATATCAATAACTCCACATGCAAATAATCAAGCCCAACCCCGAAGGGGTTGAACATTACAGCAAATATTTCTCATCAAACTCAATTCCCTGCTCGTGCAGCAACTCGACATACTCTTCACGAAATGTTTTTTTCTGATGGTGTTCTACCTGATTGAGCACATAATTGATAAGTATCTGTTTTCGGTCGATCGAGTAGGTAAAAGCACCATATCCATCCTGCCAGCCCTTGAAGTTGATGAACAGGTTTTTCTCTTTAATAAATTTCGTAGAGGCCAATTTGATGTCTTTCACCAAATCTGCAAGCGCGACTGACGGGTGAAGGTGAGTCAAGATATGAATATGATCTTCAACACCATTAATCTGGTAGAGGTGACATTTTTTATTTTGAATGATTCCGGAGATATACTTGAAGAGTTCATCACGTCTGTCGGCAGATAACGTGCGCTCCCGGTTTTTCGTGCCGAATATGATTTGATACAGGATTTGGGTGTACGTGCTCATGCGCTGATGTTGAACCGCTTCGCGGTTCGGTCATTTAAGATACTATTTTTAACCACAGACCGTGTCTGTGGTTATTTAGGTTCAATCCCTTCGGGATTGGCATATTATCGCGATTCGCACGATGATGCTTGTGTGGTCTATGTGAATTCGATTCACTTAGTGCATTCGATCTCCCCGCACCCCCAACTGCTTCATAATTTCAGCCTCTTGTGTCAGCATCTCATTCCAGCGTTTGGTTACATATTCTTCCGGCATGTACTCACGGGCTAACTGGAGAAAGTTCTTGTAATGCCCGGCTTCGGAAACCATCAGTTCATAATAAAACTTAGAAAGCTCTTCATCGTCAATATTTTTCCAGAGAATTTTAAACCGTTCGCAGCTTCGCGCTTCGATCAGGGCGTTCATCAGCAGGCGCTCAACCAACTGCCGGTCGCGGCTTCCGCCTTTCACGATGATTTTAAAAAGCTCTTCGGCATATTCGTCTTTTCGCGGGAAGGCAAACTTATAACCGCGTTTTTTCAATTGCTCCAGCACACGCTCGAAATGCGCCCACTCTTCCGCTACAACCGGTGTGAGCATTTCAACCAGTTTTTCCTTTTCCGGATATTGTATGATCAGTGAAATGCAGGACGATGCCGCCTTTTGCTCGCAGTACGCATGATCCACCAGGATGTCCTCAATGTTTTTCTCTGCGATGTTGATCC
>CAZIGG010000068.1:10964-16679 GCA_964538575.1 uncultured Roseivirgaceae bacterium | reverse complement strand
CTGAGTGCCAAATCTGATACCGGGATACCAATCCTGTAAGCAGCGTAAAATTAAAAGATTGCACGGAACAGCAGGAACAATGCGCCTGCCATAAGCATAACGATTGGTAATGTCAGGAACCAGGCGATGAGAATATTTCTTACCGTATCGGCTTGTAGATTTTTAATGCCTTTGCTGGCCACCATGCTTCCTGCAATACCTGAAGACAGAACGTGTGTAGTGCTTACCGGCAATCCTAAATACGTTGACACGCCAATTGTGCTTGCCGCTACGAGCTCAGCACTGGCGCCTTGTGCATACGTAAGATGTTCTTTACCGATTTTCTCCCCGATTGTTTTTACGATCCGTTTCCAGCCGATCATTGTACCTATGCCCAGCGATATTGCAATCATCAGGATTACCCAGGTAGGCGAGTAATCGATCATCTTGCGAAGGGATTTGGTCTGGTCGGCTAAAACCGTGCGTTCTGCTTCACTCATGCGCAGTTCAGGTTTCTTTAAAAGATCCTTTGTATAACGTTCAATCAGCATGATATCCTTACGAACTTCAAAACGCTTTTCTTTTGCAATACCGGAAACCGATGGAGTTGAGGCAACAAGTACTTTAAGCTGATCGTTAAGCTCAATCGTTGTAGCTAATTTTTGCTGATCGGGATATGAAAGCGGTGTGCCATCAACGGATTTTAATATTTGTTCAATTCTCGAAATCGGAGTTGTTAAAGAAGCTGGTGAGAATTTTGAATCTAATGCAAAATATGCCGGAACTATACCGATTAAAATAAGCATAACAAGGCCAACACCTTTTTGGCCATCGTTTGAACCGTGAGAGAAACTTACGCTTGTACACGTCAGGATTAATATACCCCTGATCCACGTTGGCGGAGGCGCATTCTTTTTTGGTTCTTTAAAAAGGCTGTCGCCATAGTCGGTTCTTCTGGTCACCCGCTTTAAAATAAACATGAGAATGATCGTCATGCTAAAACCAAACAAAGGAGAAACAAGCAAAGACATCCCCGTTTGGGAAGCTTTTTCCCAGTTAACCGGGGCTTCGGTAACGCCCGGAAGCAAAGAATATGCAATGGCAACGCCAAGAATTGACCCCAGCAGCGTATGCGAGCTTGAACATGGGATACCGAAATACCAGGTTAATAAATTCCAGGTAATAGCGCTGATGAGCAGGGCCATGATCATCGACATGCTGTGCGCCAGGTTTTGATCAATTAATGTTTCAACGGGAAGCAGGTTAATAATTCCTACCGCAACCCCGATACCGCCCAGCAAGACACCCAAAAAGTTGAAAATCCCCGACCATATAACGGCAGCCCAGGGCTTGAGTGAATTTGTGTATATAACCGTGGCTACCGCATTGGCCGTATCGTGAAACCCGTTTACAAATTCGAACCCGCAGGCGGCAATAAGACAAACGATGAGAAGAATGGAGTAGGAGAGTTCCAGATCGAACATAGAGACGCTTGAAATTGGGCTCGCAATCTAACCGTTAAATGCCGTTGCGTTGTTATGGCAATGTTAACTTTTGTTTTGAAAACTCAAAGTAAAAATACAGTTACTTGATTATCAACAGGTTGTGTTTTAACCCTTTTTTAAACTTTATCGTGAAGCCTTTTGACTGAACAACCAGGGAAGTAAATCAGGTTCAGCATACGCATTCACCCAGCTTTCGTGGCCAACTTTTTTATACTCCGTGTACTTTGGTGCGGCACCTGCATCTTTTAATGCCCGGATCATGCTGCGCGAGCGTTCTACCGGTACGGCATTATCTTTTGCGCCATGAAAATTCCATACCGGAACGTGCTTGAATTTTTCAACCTGGTGCGTGTCACCTCCGCCACAAATGGGTACGGCAGCCGCAAATTTTTCAGGATACTTGGTAAGCAGATACCAGGTTCCATACCCGCCCATCGATAATCCGGTGATATAAATACGGGTGCTGTCAATAAAAGGGAGTGACTTGAGTGAATCAATCAGTGCGACAACCGAACTTATGGGTTCTTTTGGTTCCTGGTACCAATCCGGGTAAGTCCAGTTTTCATGGGCAGGACATTGCGGAACAAGCACAAAGCAAGGAAATTGTGACCGGTTGCTTTCCGTTAAAAAAAGTGGTGCGATATGTTTTAAGGTTACAATGTTGTCATTCCCGCGCTCTCCTGATCCATGCAAAAAAATGACTAACGGATAGCGTTCACTTTCATTTTGCACCGCAGGCTTTAGTAATCGATAAAGTAAGGTGTCATCCGGAGTTTTATACTGTAGCTTGTCGAATTCAGGGAAGTCCTGGGCAACTGTTGTGATTGCGATTGATATAAAAGCAATCAGAAATGATATTTTTGTCATGGGAATTGAAGTATTATCTACAAGATATTAAAAATATACTCACGCGTGAAAAATATTAAACTTGCTTTAACCTTTGTATCAGGCTGCATAATTTCTTCAGCTTTCGCACAGGATACTACCCGGATATCCCTCTTGTTTTTAGGCGACCTGATGCAGCACGATTCTCAGATCAAAGCAGCGTATGATATTTCTTCCGGGCAGCATGATTACCGTTTATGCTTTCAGTTTGTTAAGCCCTACTTATCATCGGCTGATCTTGCCATCGGGAATCTGGAAGTAACGCTGGCCGGCCCTCCCTACAAAGGGTATCCGCAATTCAGCGCTCCGGATGAATTGGCGCTAACGTTAAAAGATGCGGGGATGGATGTGCTGGTAACAGCAAACAACCATTGCCTCGATCGCGGTAAGAAAGGCCTTGAAAGAACGATCATGATGCTCGACAGTCTTGATATCCTTCATACCGGAACATTCCGGGATACGGTTGAGCGGATGAATGATTACCCGATGCTTTTTGAGAAGAACGGATTCAGCTTTGCCTTATTAAACTATACGTATGGAACCAACGGAATCCCGGTTACCAAACCCAACGTTGTCAATACAATCGATACAGCCGTTATCCGGAAAGATATTATAAAAGCAAAGCAGGCATCACCCGATGCGATCATTGTGTTTATGCATTGGGGTCAGGAGTATCAGTCCCTTCCTTCCAGACAGCAGAAAGATATAACTGAATTTTGTTTTCGGCTGGGAGCCAAGCTTGTGATTGGCGCGCACCCGCACGTATTACAGCCGATGGAATGGCGGAAAGAAAACGATCAGTTGGTTGTGTACTCGCTCGGTAATTTTGTAAGTGGTCAGCGCGACCGGTATAAAGATGGCGGAGCCATGCTCAGAGTTAATTTGATGAAAATTGTTCAGGATAGTGTATCGGCAACCCGGATCGATTCGGCAGGATATATCCTGGAATGGGTTTACCGCACAGCGGATGCTAAAAAGAACTATTACGTTTTGCCCATACCCTCATTTGAACAGGACACAACGGCATTTATAAAAGACGAGGCCTCCCGGCTTGCCTTCAAAACATTTATTGAAGATTCAAGGAAGCTATTTAAAAAGCATAATGTTAATTTGGAAGAGATAAAACATCGGCCTTCACCGCAGGCTGAAGCTATAAAACCGGAAGAGCAATGAAGCAGGTTCTGTTTGTCGGATTGGGCGGAGCAGCCGGAAGTATGCTCCGCTACCTCACCCATGTTATCACCATGAAGTACTATGCAGCTTCTTTTCCGCTTGCAACTTTTATGGTGAACGTTGCAGGCTGTTTTATTGCCGGGCTGATTTTCGGATTGACCGCACAGGAAACAACCGAAGCACAAAACCTGAAGCTTCTTTTAATAACTGGTTTTTGCGGAGGCTTTACCACGTTTTCAGCATTTGCATTAGAAAATGCAGGACTCATGAATTCAGGTAACACCATTACGGCCGTACTTTACACAATTGCAAGCCTTGCAGCCGGACTGCTGGCCGTTTGGATCGGCTTATTGATTACGCGATAGCTATCGCCTTCTTTTCTTACTTTTTTTTCCCGGACTCGGACCGCCACCCGTATCAAAGATCAGGCTGATGGCAAACTCAAAACCTGTAAAATCTATTTTAGCATCCTTATAGTCAATCGGTTTAGTTGAAAGTGCGCCTGAATCGCTTCCGGTAAACGATCCTTCAAGCGGGAAGTCAGCCTGGCCTACTAAATAATTGGTTTCAAAAGATACACCTACCTGGCTGGTAACATACACGGTTAGCTCAGCGCCTGCATGATACCCGAACCCGGGCTTGCTTTTGAATGTGAGATCGGAATTAACAACTTCAAGATTTTCGTGCTTTCGTATTGCGCGGTCAATATTCCCGTAGTTAAGCTTGTTGTCAAAACTGTAAAAGAAAAATCCACCGCCCTTCAGGTCAAACGCTACCTTGCCTGCCTTCAACATAACCACAAGTTCGGCCGGTACGAAAATGGTATAGTTCGGGCCGACCAGCGGGTCTTTACTTTCAAACGGAAGATCTTTTAAATTCAACCCGCTCATGCGGTATAGCGATCCGCCTGTTTCCAGTGCAAGAAAATCAGTAAGGTTTACGCCTACCCCGCGAATGGAGAATGGACTGATCGGTGTCGACAGGTATCCATTCTTCGGAATAAAGTATGAAAACGACAGTCCAAACTGTTGTGCATGTGCCAGCGATGTTGAGATCATCATTGCCAGCACGAGATACTTTACCTTTTGTATCATTTTTTTTTGAATTATAGTCAGGAAATAATCTTTGCTAATCGCGGAGTATTTGAAACCGTTCGCATATCAAACTATTCAACTACTCAGCTCCGGTTGTCTGGGTTTTGAGTTAAAATATTCCTAAAATTAGGTCTAATAAGTTACTGAACAATGAACAGGTTTTCCGCCCTTATATTCCTTCTCGCGCTTGTATTATTTTCCTGTAACGATAAAAAGCCGGCTGATCTGCTGATAACAGGCGGAAAAATTTATACCGTGAATGATACACAACCCGTTGTCGAAGCAGTTGTTGTAAATGCCGGCACTATTGTATTTGCCGGATCAGAAAAGGAAGCGCGGGAGTGGGCAGGAGAGAACACGAAGGTTATTGATTTAAAAGGCAATACCATGATCCCCGGTTTCATTGAAGGCCATGGACATTTTATGGGTGTTGGATACAACGAGCTTGATTTGGATTTAATGAACATCAAAAGCTACGATGAGCTTGTTGAAAAAGTTCAGGAAGCGGTTGCCAAAGCAAAGCCCGGTCAATGGATCCTTGGCAGGGGCTGGCACCAGGATAAATGGGATGTGAAGCCGGAGAAAATGGTAAAAGGATTTCAAACGCATGAACTGCTGAGCAAGGTGTCACCTGACAACCCGGTGTTTCTTCGTCATGCGAGTGGCCATGCAGCGATTGCCAATGCTAAGGCGATGGAGATTGCAGGCGTCAATCAGCTTTCAAAAGAGCCGTTGAAGAATCAGGGCGGTGAGGGCGGTGAAATCATCCGCGATGCGTTGGGCAATCCGACCGGTATTTTTAATGAGCGTGCAATGTCATTGATCACTGCCCACATTCCGGATAACGATGCGGAAAAAGACAGGCAGGCATTTAACCTGGCTGTTCAGGCCTGCTGGCGCGAGGGCATCACAAGTTTTCACGATGCCGGTGTGACTCGCAAAAACATTGAGTTATACAAAAATGCCAAGCAAGACGGAACGCTGGGCGTAAGACTTTACGTGATGATCACCGGCTTTGATCGCGAACTCGTGCATGAATGGTTTAAGAAAGGACCCGAGATTGATCCCGATCATTGGCT
>CAZIGG010000068.1:0-10864 GCA_964538575.1 uncultured Roseivirgaceae bacterium | reverse complement strand
GCGATGAAAGAAAATCCGAATGTTAAAGATTCACGCTTCCGGATTGAACACGCACAACATCTTAATCCAACGGATATTCCGCGCTTTGCTTCGTTAGGTGTAATTCCGGCCATGCAGGCGATTCACATGTCGAGCGACCGACCATGGGCCATTGAAAGACTTGGCGAGAAGCGCATCAAAGAGGGCGCTTACATGTGGCAGTCGTTACTTACATCAGGCGCTAAGATTGTGAATGGAACCGATGCCCCGGTTGAACCGGTCAATCCTATCCCGAGCTTCTATGCTTCCGTTACGCGCATGACGTTAAAAGGTGAACCCGAAGGCGGCTATGAGCCCGGAGAAAAGATGACCCGCGAACAGGCCTTGCGGTCTTATACCCTCGATGCAGCGTACGGAGCGTTTGAAGAAAAATTCAAAGGTTCAATTGAGCCTGGCAAGCTTGCAGACTTTACTATCTTATCGAAAGACATCATGACTGTTTCGGATAAAGAGATTCTTTCTGCGGAAGTTGTAACAACCATTGTTGGCGGAAAGGTAGTGTTTGAAAAGAAATAACCGGAAATAAAAAAGGAGCCTGAAAGCTCCCTTTATTTTTGGTTTATAGGTTTGGTTGATTAAAACACAATAAACTTCTCTGCTTTCTTGCGCAGCATCTCGCGATCGGAAGTGATAGACGGATCGCTGTAAATGTGCTGCGAAAGCTCTCCTATAACAGCTTTCCTGTAGCCCATTTTTTCTGCAATCTGCTCGCAGAATGTAATCTCGCTTTTGAAAACCTGGCCGTCCATCTTCATCATCTGGATCAGGTAGTAGAGGTGCTCAAATTTTTCGTCAGATGTTAACGCGCTGATGGTGCCGATCGGTTGCGGGTTTTTGATCATATCGGCAACTTCTTCCTTGCTGATCCCGTTTGCTTTAGCTACCATGTGAATGAGCTTTGACTCACGTTCCTCAATTTTGCTGTCGCTTGCTGCAAGGTTAATCAGGATGTTGAGTTCTGCTTTTTTATTAAATGCCATAGGTCGAAATGTTGTTTTTTGAATTCGAATTGTTTGAATAAGCTTTGAAATATAGCGAAAATTACAATGTTTTGACAAATGAACAAAAAATGAAGGAGGCTTTCATATGATGCAACCTTCGGTTTGTGCACTGGTCTTTAGAACAAATACGTAACATGAAAAGGCTTTTAATCATTTTATTGGTAGCGATGACGGGTTCTGCCTGTGCACAAAAAACTGAAAACCGGAATGTGGGCACTTTTAGCGGGGTTAAGGCACAAGCCGCAGCGGATGTCTATTTGAAAAAAGGCACTAAAGAATCGGTTCGGGTTGTGGTGAACGGAAGCATCGAACTCAAAAATGTATTGACTCAGGTTTCGGACGGTACATTGAAAATCAGCGTTGATAAGGGAAGTTATAACAATGTTGATATTAAGGTTTACGTTACCTATGTAGAGATTGACAAACTCATGGTTAATTCAGCGGCTACTATTTTTAGCGAGGATATTATTAAGTGCACAAAACTTACATTAAGTGCAACCAGTTCCGGAACAATTGATATTCAAGTTGAAGTCGATCAACTTGAGGCAAGTGCAGGAAGCGCAGGTGAAATTGAACTGAAAGGTAAGGCCGGGACAGCAGTTATTGAAGCGGTCAGCGCTGGGGAAGTTGATGCGTATGGGATGGTTGTTAACACCGTAAAAGTTAAGGCGGCCACGGGAGCCTCGGCAAAAGTAAATGTTGTCAGGGAGATTGAGGCAAAAGCTTCTACAGGCGCGGATATCCGCTTCCGCGGAAACCCCGAACGAAGCAATACATCATCTTCAACCGGGGGTTCGGTTAAAAAATCAAACTAATTATTAATAACGGTAATATCCTGCAACGGAACTTGTAAAAAGGCGGCAGCTCTGTTCAACGTAGCTGTCAGTTTTTCTTTTTTACGGCTTGTCAGTAGGTGAATCTTCGTGCCGTCATTTAATTTCAGGTATCCGTTGAATTCCCGGCCTGTAAAAACGGATGAATGACTGGTGTGGGCGGTATACATCTTTGTACTCTTCGTGGTGCTGTTGATAAAAAGTTTTTCAGCCCCATCAAACTTCTTCCATTTTCCGCTTTTAAAAATGAAATAGAACGAGGTGTACTCGCGGTACCTGTTTTTTGATATATCGATTTCTGTTCCTGAAGCGGCAGTTAAAATAAATCCGGCTGCTGCAATCAGCATCGACCCCACAACAGGCTTGCCAATGAGCAGTGCAATCCCTGCAAGCAGAATAAGTGCAGCAATAAACGTAAAGTGCCATGGGAAAAGAGTGCCGCTCCGGATGTCAATTTTGGTTTCAGTCATAAGGGTACCTGTTACACAAAAGTAGAAAGTTTTTAACCGATCATAGTTTAAAGTCTCAATTTGATGCCTCCATTGATAATAAAGCCTTCAGTATGCGTATACACCTGCGCAAACGTTGGGTTGTCGTGCGGAGGAAAGACAACCTGTTCGAATTTATTCTGGCGGGTGTCGGTGAAGTTTTCAAAGTTTATGTACAGGCTGAATTTCTTAAATATCTTCTCTCCGAACAGTCCAAACTCCCAAAAGGATGGCGCTAAGCGGCCGTCACTCAGGTATTGGTTATCGGTCCAGTACCCTTCAAGTCCGATCTTGTAGTTATGTTCTTTCTCAATCAAAAACACGAGGTTGACTTTATTCTTAGGCGTAACCGGCAGGAAATTATTTCCGGATTGATAAAGTGCCCGGGCATCCACGAAAGTATACCCGGCAAAGAACTTAAACGGAGCATAAATAAAACGGGCGTTTGTTTCAAATCCTTTTGATTGAACCGGCCTGTTTTCGTTCTTCATATAGAATTCATCTGAAGTATTTTCAGTCAGCACCAGCGGATCGGTTATTTCAGTATAGAAGAAAAGGTGATTAAAGGAGAATGTAAACCGGTCGGTAAAATCATGCACGAAGTTGAAGTCCAGGTTTATACCTGCGGATTTTTCCGGGTCCAGGTCATCATCAAGCTCTAAAACATTCTGGAAAAACAGCGATTCGGTTTCTTCCACAAACAGGGTTGGAAACTTGTAGCCCAGGCCGCCTCCCAACCGGGCTGAGAATTGTTTGGTGAATTTATACAGCAAGGAAAGCCGGGGAAGGACAAAGGCATTGTAGGTGGGATTATAATCAACCCGTACACCTGCTTCTAATAAAAACTTTTCGGTGATGTCCCAATTATCCTGTACATACAGACTCGCTGTGTTCAGTGTTTGGTCTCTCTTAACCTCACTGCTGTCTTTGTTTTCCTTAAACTGGTCAAACAAATAATTTATGCCAAGCACAAATGTGTGCTTATTCAGGTTGGCAGCATACGAAATGTCTGTGTAGGCAATGGTTTGAATACCGGAAAAGAAATAATCCGGTTTTTGAAGATCACGGGAAAATGTATTGAACGATTGCTTGGCGGTGAATGTCTTTGTATCTGAAATCTTTTTGGTCAGGGAGAAATAAGCATTGTTCCGGAATGAATTGTTCTTTTCATAATAACCATGACCGGAGCTTCCTTCGTTGCGAATGGCCTCTACATCGCCTCCTAACCGGTAGGAGTGTGTGAAGCTGTTCCCGATCATAATCTTGGTTTTTTCATTCGGGTAAAGAAAAAGTTTGGGGAAGAGGGTAATCTCTTTTTGCAAGGGAAGCTCGGTAAAGTCATCGTCATCCACATCGTATTCTTTTTGGTAATGAACGGTTCCCAGAAACGTAAATCCTGTTTTCTCTTTTCTTCCGGAAAGGAAAGCGCCCACATCTGTTCCCATGGCTGAGGTTTGATTAAGGATCAGGTTGATCTCGCGCTTGTCGCGGGGTTCTTTCGTGATGAAGTTCACCATTCCGGCTATGGCACCGCCTCCATACAAGGTAGATGAACTTCCTTTGATAATCTCAACCTGCTTCAGGTCAAGGGGCGGAATATCCAGGATGCTCAGGCCGCTTGAAAAACCGCTGTAGTTCGGAAAGCCGTCTTTTAAAAGCTGTGTGTATTTTCCATCCAGCCCCTGGATGCGAATCGTTTGGGTTGCGGAAGTGTAGCTTGTTTGCTGTACCTGGATGCCTGTACTTTCATGCAGCAGCATGGCTACATTGGTCGGGCGCATATTCGTCTTCTCATCAATCTCTTCGAAAGAAATTGATTCAACCCGGGTAGGAATATCTTCAATGTTCCGGCTGATGCGCGTGGAGGTTATGATTACTTCTTCCAGCTCTTCCTCATCTGCCTTGAGAAGAATTTCGATCGGATCGGCTGATACCAGCGGAAAAGTCAGCGACAGGTTTATTTCTTTAAATCCGATGGACCGGACAAGCAAGGTTTGTTGTCCATCCGGAATGTTCGATAAAACCGCTGTACCGTTTCCATCTGCGCTTGCGCCAAGGGAAGTTCCTGCGATCTGTACGGTGGCACCAATAACCGGTTCGCGGTTTTCTGCATTTTTAATACTTAGTACAAGCTGATTTTGTGCAACTGCGTTAACAGCCGCGAATGCCATAACCAGCAAAGGCATGAATATTTTTTTCATGTGAATTTTAGATTGATGAAAACAGGAAATCTGTCCGTTAACCGGACTGTTTATCAACCTATCCTTGGCGGCTGCCAGAAATCGATGCTAAAATCAGAAATGAATGGAGTTTTGTAGAAGGAGCCGGGCAATGCCGATGCAGGTATTACCGCTGATTTCAATATCGAAAGATTAAACTCTGCCGCAGAATACCCGCAACACGTGCAAATACAAAAGGAGGAACAGAGGTCTTCTGTTTTTTCATCCTCATGTGCCACTGATGATTGATGCTGTTCATCTCCTGCACAAAAACCATCTGCGCAAGGCGTAAAGGCAAGCGCTAATGTATACAGGCTGAAAATAAAACAGAATGCTTTCACGGTTCAAAAGTAAATCAAAAACCCATGCAACAGGTGTGCAACACGAACATTCCCGGATAATAAATCCAACAAACAGCTACCGGTTGGTTTCAGGCGTTGGTAAGAGTATAGTTTGAGTTTGATTTATTTTTCACCCGACTTTTATAAAAACCGACATATTTTTTGCAAAAAGAGGGTCATTTTTAACCCTGTAACATTAAAAATCTATAGATTTACGCCCGAATTAGTTCCTAACTACAACCACTATTATGGCGCATTTGCGATTCCGGGCTCTGGAGCAGCTCAGTAACCGGCCGAAAATTCATGTAGAGTTTCCTTCGGCTAAAGCTTCCGACTTCTTTGGCGAGAACACCTTCGGATTAAGCCAAATGAAAATAACCCTTTCATCCGATGTTTTTAAGCAGGTCAGTCAGTCTATCAAAAATGGCGAGAAAATCGACACGGTAACTGCAGATGCCGTTGCTGTTGCGGTTAAAACCTGGGCATTGGCAAAAGGGGCAACGCATTTTACACACTGGTTTCAGCCGTTAACGGGCGGCACTGCGGAAAAGCACGATGCTTTCTTTGACGGACTTGCCGGTATTGAAAAATTTAAAGGCGGAGAGCTTGTTCAGCAGGAGCCCGATGCTTCTTCTTTCCCGAACGGGGGTATCCGCAGCACGTTTGAGGCCCGTGGCTATACAGCCTGGGACCCATCGTCACCGATGTTTATTTATGGTAAGACGTTGTGCATCCCGACAATTTTTGTCTCCTACACGGGTGAATTGCTTGACTCTAAGGGCCCGTTGCTGAAAGCTCTTTTGGCAGTCGACAATGCAGCGGTAAAGGTTTGCCAACTGTTTGACAAAGACATTCAGAAAGTAAACGCATCCCTGGGGTGTGAACAGGAATATTTTGTGGTGGATGAAGCCTTGTTCATGGCTCGCCCTGACCTGGTAATGGGTGGCCGGACTGTCTTTGGTCATGCGCCTGCACGCGGGCAGCAGTTGGAGGATCATTATTTCGGTTCAATTCCGCCACGGGTTTATGATTTCATGAAAGAATTTGAGATCGAGGCCTGGAAGGTGGGTATTCCGTTGCGCACCCGTCACAATGAAGTGGCGCCAAGCCAGTTTGAAGTAGCGCCCCTGTTTGAGGAAGTAAACGTGGCCAACGACCACAACCAGTTGTTGATGGATTTGATGGCCCGCGTGGCTGAAAAGCATCACCTGAAAGTATTGTTCCATGAGAAACCCTTCGCTGGCGTAAACGGAAACGGAAAGCATAATAACTGGTCGCTGATTACCGATACGGGTGTAAACCTGTTTGCGCCATCCAGCAGCGCCCGTGATAACTTAATGTTCCTGACCTTTTTCGTAACAACCGTAAAGGCGGTTCACGAACATGCTGATCTGTTGCGTGCCAGTATCGCGACTGCGGGTAACGACTTCCGCCTCGGGGCAAATGAGGCGCCTCCGGCCATCATGTCAACATTCTTAGGCTCACAAATGAGCGCGGTGCTTGACGAGCTTGAAAAGAACG
The DNA here is from genome assembly GCA_964538575.1 of uncultured Roseivirgaceae bacterium. Taxonomy (GTDB): domain Bacteria; phylum Bacteroidota; class Bacteroidia; order Cytophagales; family Cyclobacteriaceae; genus UBA2336. Next base: position 4,422 of record CAZIGG010000068.1, on the reverse strand, counting down.
GTAACATCAAGATCGAAAAAGGCGATAACATGTATATGAAGCTGGGTATCGACCGCATTCCGGAAATCATTCTGGATAACACCGATCGTAACCGCACTTCTCCTTTTGCCTTCACCGGAAATAAATTTGAATTCCGGGCAGTAGGCTCAAGCGACAATTGTGCAACACCGATGACAGCCTTAAACCTGATTGTTGCGGATCAACTGACCTTGTTCTACGAAGCAGTTGAGAAGGAAATCGAGAAAGGAACTGAAAAGCGTCTCGCGATTGTAAACATCCTGCGCAAATACATCAAGGAATCAAAAACCATTCGCTTTGAAGGCGATGGTTATTCGGAAAGCTGGGTGAAAGAGGCAGCAAAACGCGGACTTTCCAACAAGAAAAATGCGGTAGATGCAATTGATGCCTATTTAACGCCTAAGTCGGTTAAGATTTTTGAAAAGCACAACGTGCTTACGCATAAAGAACTTGAGGCCCGCCTGGAAATTGCGCTGGAAAGCTACATCAAGAAGGTGCAGATTGAAGCGCGTGTGATGGGCGATTTGGCAATTAACCACATTATTCCAACGGCCATAGCGTACCAGAACAAGCTTATCGTGAATGCGAATGGTTTGAAAGGGCTGGGTGTGGATAATAAGGCGGTTGTGAAGACGATCCGGGAAATGTCGGGATACATTGAAATTATTAAAACCAATGTGCACGAAATGATAGAGGAGCGCAAACGGTTGAACAAGCTCACCGACACGCACAAGCGTGCTGCCGGCTACTGCAAGAACATCAAGGAGAAATATTTTGAAGAAATCCGCGATGCGGTAGATAAACTGGAATTATTAGTGGACGATGAGGACTGGCCGCTTGTAAAGTACCGGGAACTTTTGTTTCTTCGCTAAGTAATTTACCTAAACCTAAAGGAAAAGCGGATTGTTGAAAAACAGTCCGCTTTTTTATTGTAGCTTGTTCATCGAAAAATTTAAAAACCTCATGAAAAACCTATTCTTAAGTCTTTTTGGACTTCTTGTAACACTTTGTGTAACAGCTCAAAAGAACCCGGTTGGCGAAATAACCAACCTGGTGACTAAAGGTGACGCAGAAGCTCATCTTACGTTCTTAGCATCGGATGAAATGCGCGGCCGGAATACCGGTTCGCCTGAGTTGGAAATTGCCGCTAATTACATTGCTTCCAATTTCAAACAATGGGGCATTAAGCCTGCACCGGGTACGAACGATAAATATTTTCAGACGGTCGAATTTCAAAAGACAACTCCGCCAACGGTTATTGAATTTGTCGTTGACGGCAATACGTTCAGGCTGAAAGAAGATGTTGTCCAGTTAGGCGGTGAGGATGTTGACGTTTCCGGGGCAATTGCTTTTGTAGGCTATGGCTCTCGGACGGATTTTGAAAAAACTGACGTAAATGGAAAAATTGTTGTAGCCTTTGCCGGTACTGCCGATGATCCGAATATCATGCGTGCGTTCATGACGGAAGCTGCATCCAAGAATGCACTGACCAAAGAGTTTGGCGGAGTAGCTTTAGTGGAGATCAATGCAATTCCCGGAATTCCATGGCAAAATCTTGCCGGATTTTTGGGAACACCCAGAACTGCATTGAAAAAGGAAACTGCCGGAGTTCCTCATTTCTGGATGAAGAACAGCGATGTCGCTGCGCTGAATGCATTAAAGGAAATTAAATCCGGAAAAGGAAGTTTGAAAGCAGCAGGTTCTAAAGTAAAATACTTTACCGGAAGAAATGTTGCCGGTATAGTGGAAGGAACAGATCCGGTTCTGAAAAACGAATACATTGTTATCTCTGCGCACTATGATCACGTAGGGGTTACCAAGAAGCCTGGCCAGGAAGACTCCATTTACAATGGTGCCCGCGACAACGCGATCGGAACCGTAGGGATGATGGAAACAGCACGTTTCTTTGGCAGGTATCCGCAGAAGCGATCTGTGCTTTTATTAGCATTAACAGCAGAAGAAGCCGGTTTACTGGGCAGCTCATGGTATGCTGATCATCCGCTGATTCCTTTAAAGCAAACCGTATTTAACTTCAATTGTGATGGCGCGGGCTATAACGACAAAACAATTGCTACTGTAATTGGTATGGAGCGTACGACTGCGGAGCCTGAGATAGCAAAAGCCTGCCAGGCATTCGGATTAAAAGCAATGGTTGACCCGGTTCCTGAACAAAATCTCTACGAGCGCTCGGATAACTATAACTTCGCTAAGAAAGGCGTTCCGGCAATCAATTTTGCCCCGGGTACGAGCGCATTCGATGCAGAGCTGATGAAATATTATCACCAGCCCGCGGATGAAGTTGGTTCATTGGATTTTGATTACCTGATTAAATATTTCAGGGCGTATGTATACACGAATTACCTGTTAGCCAACATGCCAAAAGCACCGGTTTGGAAGGCGGGTGATAAGTTTGAGGCTGAGGCGAAGAAATTGTATGGGAAATAATAATGATTGCAAAGACGCATCCTGTACAATTCGGTGACACCACCGGCCAGAGGCAATAGAATTTTCATTAAATTGAAACTAAAATTTAAGAGATGACCAGAGAGACGTTAATAAAGAAAACAATTGACAACTTGACTAAGCTTCCTGACCAAAAGATAAAAGAAGTGTCGGATTTTGCAGAATTTCTATTGAATAGAATTGAGAATCAGCTAATGACTGAAGGAATTCAAAAATTAGTATTGGACTCAGAAGCTTTCAGATTTCTGGAAGAAGAGGAGGATCTGTATTCTGTCAACGATCTAAAGGAGAAATATAAATGAATAAGGGTGACATTGTACTATTCCGTTTCCATTACAGACCTTTCAGGAATAAAAAATAGACCAGCGCTCATACTGGTGGAATGTGAATCCGACATAACCGTTTCATTTATAACAACTCAGTTAAAATGGCAAGAAGACTTTGATGTAAAAATCGAACCTTCACAATCAAACGGACTCAAACGGACATCATTGATAAGATTAAGTAAACTCACCACAATCGATAAAGATTTGGTGATTGGTAAACTTGGTAATCTATTGCAAGATGAATTAGCTAACGTTGATAAAAATTTGGTTAAAATATTTAAGCTGGTGCGATAGCCGCACACTACAATCCGGTTATGCATAGCGTTTGCCGGTCGGTGATAATATCGGCCAGAAGGAAATGGATTTTTTGTTATCTTCGATATAACGGCAGTATGGCTTAATAACTACAAGTCATCTCAAAAATACTCATAATGCGGTCATCCCGAGGAACGAGGGATCTTCGAACATACAGAACATGCGAAATTTGAAGATTCCTCGTTCCTCGGAATGACCAGACTATTTTTGAGATGAGTTCTAACTATATTCTGGTGTTAGCAACCATAATTTTGAGAAGACTGACATGAGATATAATACCATAATAGTTATAATTTTAGTCACAACGACAATAGGTTTATCTCAAGGAGTAAATGACTCCGCCCCAATAAAGCAGATTAGCATTTCGGGGTTTACGCTTTGCAGGACAACTCTGACCGATATCCGGAACCTTGCCAAGGACTTCAAAGTAGTTAGCCTTGAAGAAATGGATTTACCTAAAAATTGTTATGGTCAGGATAGCAGATTTACAAATGGAGAAGGATATTCTTCAGATCAATATCCTGGACTGATTTTTCAAAAAGGAAACCAATCTGACTATGTGGGTAAAATAAGATTGACTAAGGATTTTCAAGGTAAACTACCAAATGGTTCAATCATTGATATGAAGACATTAAAGTTAAGAGACGTCTTTATCATATACCCTGAATTCAAAGATAAGTGGAATTCGAGAGGTTGTTCCGACTATTGGGAATTTTCAAATGATACAATATCCTTTTATGTCAAGATCGATAAAACCATTCAGCCACAATTCCCGATCAATGAAAAGCACTATGATGACAAGCCAATTGAGGGTGTAGACCTCGTGCTATCCTGTTATGGACTTTTTAACAACCCTACTACTGTTTTTAAAGAGCCTGACAAAGAGCCTATTTTCTTTCTCGACAGCATAAGGGTAAATAGAGGCGTACTGCCATCGTATGAGCCAACTGAAATTGCTTTTATTACAGTTTTTAAAGACACTACAGCAATTCGAATTATTGGACCAGAGGGAAAGAATGGAGTCATTTATATTTTCACAAAAGATTTTGCAAGAAATAAGTATTGGAACTATTTGAAATCTAAATCAAAGGATTACCTAAAGGCTGTACCGTCCTCTGACAACGAGAATAATGTCGTGTACATACTTGACAATAAAGTGTTGGAAAAGGACTTTGAGGGAGACCTTTTTAAGTTAGACGACAAGACATTTGGTGACTTGAGAGTGATTGACAAGAAAGCTCTCAGGAGAGATTTTAAAATTGAGAATAAGAAATGGGGAATAATAATAAGAACAATTTCG
>CAZIGG010000067.1:0-16855 GCA_964538575.1 uncultured Roseivirgaceae bacterium | reverse complement strand
AGGTTTAAGATAAAATCATTAACATTGTCGGTTGGAAACGTACAGTTTCCATCCTGAAATCACGTTTATTCAGTCTTATGGAACCTTCGATCAAACCAAAGAAAAAAAGCCGCTTAACGTTATACATTATTATCGGGTTGATTGTGGGTGTCGCCACAGGCTTTATCCTGAATAAAAATTACGTTAACGAAGAAAACACACAGCTTGAAGCACTTGATGTAAGGCTGAAAGAAATTAAAACCGCACAGCACACAGCGACAGACAGCGTTGTAATCCATACGCTGGAAGTTGAAAAGAAAACACTTAACACACAGCGAAACGAGGTATTGGAGGCGCGTGATAAAAAAACAGAACCTTTTTCGGTACTGGCGGATGTATTCCTGCGCCTCATCAAAATGATTGTTGCGCCTCTTGTCTTAACTACATTGGTTGTAGGGGTTGCCAAGCTGGGCGACATCAACGCGGTCGGGCGGATTGGCGGAAAAACACTGCTCTGGTTTGTAGGCGCTTCCCTCATGAGCTTACTGCTCGGAATGATCCTCGTGAACTTTTTCGAACCGGGCATTGCCATGCATCTTCCGGTGCCCGATACAGGCGAATCCTCCGGCATTGCCAATATAGGCTTCTCGCTTAAGAATTTTTTATATCACGTTTTTCCAAGCAGCGTGATTGAGTCGATGGCTAAAAATGAAATCCTGCAGATTGTAGTGTTTGCATTATTTTTTGGCGTAGCTACTGCATCCATTGGTGAACAGGGCAAGGTCATCATAAATTTTATGGATGCCGCTGCACATGTGATCCTGAAGATTACCGGCTACGTCATGAACCTGGCACCGATAGCCGTGTTCGGAGCGATGGCCGCGATCATTGCCAAGCAGGGCATGGGCATTTTAAAAACCTATTCGATTTTTATCGGAGAGTTCTATTTCGGGCTGGCCCTGCTTTGGGTTTTACTGGGAGTAGCCGGATTCCTGGTTATCGGTAAACGGATTATTAATCTTTTCAAACGCGTAAAAGAACCGATTCTGCTTGCCTTCAGTACAGCCAGCAGCGAAGCAGCATTTCCAAAAACCATGGAGGAGCTGCAGAAATTCGGCTGCAAGGATAAGATCGTGAGCTTTGTGCTTCCGCTGGGGTATTCTTTCAACTTAGACGGAAGCATGATGTACATGACCTTTGCATCGCTGTTCATTGCACAGTCGTACGGAATTCATTTACCCATCGTTACCCAAATCAGCATGCTGCTTGTACTCATGCTGACCAGCAAGGGCATTGCAGGTGTGCCGCGCGCTTCCTTAGTAGTGATTGCAGGCACACTGGCAACCTTTAATATTCCCGAAGCGGGCCTCGCCCTGTTGCTGGGCATTGATCCCTTGCTTGACATGGGCCGGAGCGCCACTAACGTGGTGGGAAATAGCGTTGCCACGGCTGTAGTTAGCAAGTGGGAAAATGCGCTGGAGCCCGAAAAGCCGGATGCTTAGCTTCTAAGGCGTAAGGTCAAGTGTGTCAGACGCTTTAAGGCAATTTAGACTGATGAGAAATTAGTGTTTGCGGCCAGTCTGCGAACTTTAATTGCCTAATTTTGTTCTTCGGTTATACAAGAAATTATGCTGCAGGCTACTTCAAAAAACATCCATATCTACCTGGAATCGAACCCAAACCCGAATTCGCTGAAATTTGTGGTGAATGAAATGCTGGTTCCGGAAGGATTGAGCTACGATTTTCCAGACGCGGCAAGCGCGGCTAATGCACCGCTGGCGCAGGAGCTTTTTGAATACCCGTTTGTTGACCGGGTTTTTTATGCGAGCAATTTCGTAACGGTTACCAAAAAAGGCGATGTAGAATGGCTTGAGATTCAGAATACGATCAAAAACCACATCCTGAAATTCCTGGAGATGGGAAAATTCATCATTGATGTTCAGGAAGAAAATTCTGTTTCAACAGAAGAGGAAACTGAAACCGTTAAAAAAATCAAAACCATTTTGGAAGAGTACATCCGCCCTGCGGTTGAACAGGATGGCGGAGCCATTACCTATCATTCTTTTAACAATGGCATCGTAAAAGTTAAGTTACAAGGTTCATGCAGCGGCTGTCCGTCATCGATGGTAACGCTGAAGGCCGGTATCGAAAACCTGTTTCAGCGCATGATGCCGGGTGAGGTGAATGCGGTTGAGGCACTGGCATAACAATAAAATAATCATTAAAAGTCCTGATCCTGAGCGAAGACAAGGGTCAGGACTTTTTTATTGTCGTTAAGCGTACAGGAAAAACGGACAGGATTTGAGTATCTTTATCCATGCGCTTTTTTATCATTTTATTTCTCATCGTAATGGCCATCAGCAGTTCGTTCAGCCAGGCGCTCAAAGTAATGTCCTACAACCTGCGGCTCGATACGCCCTATGACAGCGTGAACCAATGGCCCAATCGAACGGATAAGGTGGTTTCGCTCATCACAAAATACAATCCGGACATTATTGGCGTGCAGGAGGCCCTGCATCACCAGCTACAGGATATGCTTAGAAATCTGCCGGACTATTCGTATTGCGGAGTGGGACGTGATGACGGAAAAGAACAGGGTGAATACAGCGCAATTTTGTTTCGCAACAGCAGGTTTGGTTTGCTCGACACAAAAACATACTGGTTATCGGAAACAATGGACTTACCGGGAAGCAAAAGCTGGGATGCAGCCATTACACGCGTATTTACTACTGCAAGATTTTTTGACCGGGACACCAAAAAAGAATTTTTAATGGTGAATACGCATTTCGATCATATCGGGAAGGTTGCCCGTGAAAACAGTTCCAGGCTGATTAAAACATACCTCGAGGGATTAAAAGATAGTGGTTCTCAGCTTCCGGTAATTGTAAGCGGGGATTTTAATTCAGAGCCAACAGAGGAAGCTTACCTGACGATGGTGAATACCCAGGATAAATTTTTGTTATTTGATTCTAAGCCTGCCGGAAACACAGCGGGCACCTTCTGCGGGTTTAAAGTTGGAGGAATGCCCTGCAAAACCATCGATTTTATTTTTCACACCAAGGAATGGGCTGCCCGCAACTACCAGGTGGTCACCGATAATGACGGAACGTATTATCCTTCGGATCATTTACCGGTGCTGGTGGATTTTGATTTGGCGCTGGAGAAGTAATCTCGGCAGCGGGAAATTAGCTTAAGCCCGTCAAGAACCCTCTCTCAAACTCTTCATTCTCAATCGAAAATTCATCGGCATCGAAGTAAGCCGGAAATTTATCGCGGAAAGCATACAGCGAATTAGCGTTCAGTTCCAATGTTTTAATGGTCTCAGCACCTTCCGATGAAAAGATAACTTCACCTTTCGGGCTGATAATGGCCGAGTTGCCGTTATACTCAATCGAGTTGCCGTCAACACCCACACGGTTCACGCCTACCACATAGCTCAGGTTTTCTATTGCACGCGCTTTCAACAGCGAACTCCACGCTTCCACGCGGGCAGTCGGCCAGTTGGCTAAGTAAATGAGTAAATCATAATTCAATCGCTTAGCCAATGCATCGTACGTGTTGCGGCTCCACACAGGAAATCGCAAATCATAACAGATCAGCGGACAGATCCTCCACCCTTTCCACTCCGCAACCAGCAGGCTTTCGCCCGATGAATACGTTTTGTGCTCCCCTGCCATTCTGAACAGATGGCGTTTGTCATACGTCTTATAGTTTCCGCCCGGCTCCATCCACAGCAAGCGGTTGTAAAATTTGTCGTGGACTTTGGCAACGAAACTTCCGAGAATTAACGCCCCGGTCTGGTCGGCCATCTGGCGCATCCACCTGAACGTGCGCATGTTCATGTGCTCACCGAGGTTTTGGGCATTCATGGTAAAGCCGGTGGTGAACATTTCGGGAAGCACGATTACATCCGTATCCTGTCCGATCTGCCAGATCTTTTCCTCAAAGGCCGACAGGTTTGCATCGATTTCCTCCCAATACAGGTCAGACTGCAATAAGGTGATCTTTAAATCACGCATGGAATAGTGGTTTCCCTGCAAAGAAAGGGAATGATTCAGAATTTGCGAAGGATTTCGATTGCCTGGTCGAGTGTTTTCTCCTGCTTGGCAAAGCAGAAACGCAATAGCTTGTTATCGGTTTTATCCTGGTAGAAAGCCGAGACCGGAACGGAAGCAACTTTATGCTTTTTGGTAAGCTCTTCCGCCATCTGCATATCCGGTAAACCGGAAATGGCTTTATACGAAAGTGATTGAAAGTACGATCCGTGACATCCCATAGGTTCGAAAGAAGAGCCTTTGATCCCGTTCAGGAAATAATCACGTTTTTCCTGGTAAAACGAGCCAAGATTCAGATAATGATCGGGCACGGTCATGTATTCCGCTAACGCGAGCTGCACAGGTGTATTTACGCTGAACGTTACGAATTGATGCGCCTTCCGGATTTCAGTAGTCAGTTTTACCGGTGCGATTGCGTAGCCTACTTTCCAGCCCGTAGCGTGAAACGTTTTCCCAAACGAAAACACAGCGATGCTTCTATCGGCCAGTTCAGGATAATGCAAAACGCTTTGATGCCTTATGTTATCAAAAATGATGCGTTCATAGACTTCATCGCTCAGCACAATCAGATCGTGTTTGATAGCGAGCGCCTGAAGTGTTTTCAGATCATTTTCGGAAAGAACAGCTCCGCTGGGATTATGTGGCGTATTGATCATAATCACCCGCGTACGCGAAGTGATCCTTGCTTTAACTTCTTCCCAATCGATCGAGAAGCCGGGATATGTTAAATTGATATGAACAGGAATTCCGCCATTCAGCCGGATAGCCGGATTGTAGGAATCATAAGCCGGATCAAAAACAATTACTTCATCGCCTGAATGAACCAACGCGGCAATAACGGAAAACAGCGCTTCAGTGGCCCCGGCCGTAATGGTTATTTCGGTTTCCGGATCGGTCTTCCGGTTATAGGTTTTGGAAACAACTTCAGCGATCACATTCCGCAAGGCAGGCACGCCCGGCATGGGCGCATATTGATTAAACCCTTCGCGCATGCGCGCATAGATCAGGTCAATAATTTTGGGATCAACCGGAAAATCAGGAAACCCCTGAGAAAGATTAATGGCTCCATGCTCGAGCGCCATCTTCGACATAATGGCAAAGATGCTTGTGCCTACTTCCGGGAGTCGCGATTGAATGCTCACGTTACTTTTTTAACGGAGCCAGGATGCGGTATTCAGTATCCACGTCACCTTTGCTAATGTCGGCCAGTTTGCCTTTCAACATGCGTTTTTTCAAGGGCGTCAAATAGTCGATGAACAGCTTGCCTTCGATGTGATCGTATTCATGCTGAATGATGCGTGCTTTCAAGCCATCGTAATCTTCTTCATGCAGGTTCCAGTCTTCATCGTAATAGCGAACGCGAAGCGCCTCCTTGCGGGAAACTTTTTCACGGATATTCGGAATGCTCAGGCATCCTTCTTCGAATTCCCACTCATCGCCTGCTTCCTTTAGAATTGTTGGATTGATGAATGCTTTTTTGAACCCGGTCATGTCTTCAGAACCCTCTTCTTCATCCTGCATAGAAGTACCATCCACCACAAAAAGCCGGATCGCTTTTCCGATCTGCGGAGCAGCGAGACCCACGCCATTGGCTGCGTACATGGTTTCAAACATGTCGGCCACAAACTGCTTCATATCGGTCCCCTTCTCAATGTCGCTGGCTTTTTTGCGAAGCACAGCATCTCCGTACATTACTATTGGATAAATCATGCGTGTATCAACAATTGAATCCCAAAATTAGGGATTATTTAACCCATTTTAAATGGTTTTTAACGGCTCTCTGGTTATTATTGGGAATGCAAATATTCACGTTCTCATTTTTGATGCTCCTGGGGTCGCTCAGCATGGCCACGGATTCAGCGAATAACGATTTCCTAAAAAATCTTTCGGCCTTTTGCGGCAACCAGTATTCGGGAACGGTGGTTTTCCCGGAAGCTGAAAAAAATCCTTTTAAAGGGGAGCCGCTTAAAATTTATTTTGCTGCCTGCAGTGAAACTGAGGTGCGCATACCTTTTCAGGTTGGCAACAATAAATCACGCACGTGGGTAGTAACGGTGGACGAAAAAGGATTATTGTTAAAACACGATCACCGCCATGAAGACGGCACTCCCGACAGCATAACCATGTATGGTGGCTACGCAAAAGCAAACGGAACAGCTTTTATCCAATCCTTTCCTGCGGATGACTACACTGCCAAGCTTATTCCTGCCGCTGCCACCAATGAATGGACACTGAAACTGGGTGATGATAAAAAATCATTAAGCTATATGCTGTCGCGCAACGGAGAACTGCGGTTCCATGCGGTATTTGATTTACGCGAGGCCCTTAAATAATTACCTGCCCTCCATAAACGATTGTAATATAATTACTGCACTTATTTTATCAACATTACCCTTTACCTGCCGGTCTTTCTTTTTCATGCCCCCGGTGATCATGGCTTGTTGAGCCATGGAGGTGGTAAAACGCTCGTCTGTTTCGTGTACAGGCTTGCCGGGGAAAGTGCTTTGCAGCTCAATAATAAATTTTCGTACGAGGGGAGCGGTTTCAGAATCCTCATTTCTCAATGTCTTCGGCATACCGATTACAAACTCATCGACTGTTTCTTTTTGTGTGTATGTTTTCAGGTAGGTAAGCAGCGATGAGGTCTCCACCGTTTCGAGCGCAGTGGCAATAATGCGCATCGAATCAGTAACGGCAAGGCCGGTTCGTTTTTTTCCGTAGTCAATGGCGAGAATTCGTCCCAAGTTGCTTTCGCGTAGGCTGCAAACTTCAAGCTACAAGCTGCAAGCTTTTTTGAGTAAATAATAAGCCTGAGGCTCGAGGCTTGTAGCTTGAAGCCTAAGCCGCAACAAGATCAATTGAGTTTCGTCCTCTCAAAAAATGACTGTTTTACCCGCGCCTCAAGCGCCATCGCTTTCGGAAAGAGAATTTCATTTTCGATACGTGCGTGCGTGATCAGGCTTTTTTCAAATTCCTTGAGCTCGTTGTAAATTACTTTTACGTGCAGCGGTGAATTCACATTAACCTCATAATCTTTGGTTATCCTGCGAATCCCTTCCATTTCATCGTCATGCACTTCATGCTCCATCGCAAACTTTTGCACCGAATGTTTTTCAATCAGGTAAAAGAGCTTTGTGGGTATGAAGTTTCCTTTCGAAGCACGGTCAAGCGCCTTGATGTACCGGAACAATGTATCTTCCTCTTCGTAGATATGTTCGATAAAATCTTCCACAAACAACGGAAACACTATTTTCAGGTCGCGCTCTACTGCGTTATACTCATCATGCTCAGCTTTGAAAGAATCGACAAGCTTTGCGATGTAGGGCAGCTTGTGCTTGATGAACAAAAAATGCGAATGCTTGAGGTATTCGATGATCAGATCAATCGGGTATGAGATCAGCGGGAGATCGGCCTCTTTTAAATGTGTGGGGTTTTCAAGCTCCCGGACTACCTGCTCAACTTTCAACCCTTTCCGTTTACAGGTTTGCTCCAGGGTATCTTCCGGAAATTCGTCAAACCTGATACCGAAATAGTACAGCACATAGGCATGCACGTAGTTCTCGTCTACGAGCTGCGCAATTTTTTTGTTCTTTAACGCTGTTCCGTTCATACTAATCTTCAAAGATAGGGAAAGCCCTTCAAAACGCGAAGGGAATGAGCAGCCGTAATTAATTTCACGTTTTTGTCCATTTCCGGTCGAAAAAGGGATTTATCATCGCTGAACATTTGTTATATAGCACCGTTAAAGAACTGACGAGACGAGATTATCAATATGAGCGAACAAAAAAATACCCGGTACCAGATCAGCCTTCCCATTATCCTTTGCCTCGGACTTGCAGGCGGAATTTTCATTGGCGCAAGCCTGAATACCAAAAAAACTTCTTCCGAAGTAGGCAGGGACGTTCAAAAACTGCGCGAGGTACTGACCTACATCGATCAAAAATATGTTGATGATATAAAAACCGATAAGCTGGTAGATGAATCGATCCGGCATTTGCTGGCCAAGCTTGATCCTCACTCGGTTTATATTCCGGCTTCCGATCGCATTCAGGCCAACGAAGACCTGCGCGGAAACTTTGACGGCATTGGCGTTGAGTTCAATATTTTCCAGGATACCATTGTAATTATTTCTCCCCTGCCGGGCGGACCATCAGAGGCGCTGGGAATTTTATCTGGAGATAAAATCGTAAAAGTAGATGATAAGGATGTTGCCGGAGTGGGCATTAAATCACCGGATGTAATGAAGGCACTGAAAGGCCCAAGCGGAACAGAAGTAAAAGTTACCATTCTGCGTTCCGGTTCGTCTGAACCGTTAGCGTTTAACATTATCCGTGATAAAATTCCGCAATTCTCGCTGGATGTGGCGTATATGGTTGATCCTGAAACCGGCTACATCAAAATCAGCCGCTTTGCTGCTACCACGTATGAAGAGTTCAGCACTGCCCTTAACAAACTGAAAAGCCGCGGAATGAAACGATTGATCCTTGACCTGCAGAGCAACGGTGGCGGTTACATGCAGGTGGCTATTCAAATGGCTGACGATTTCCTTTCGGGTGGTAAAAAAATTGTTTACACCAACGGAAAAGATAAACATCTGAACACGAATGCGAGCTCAACCAACAGCGGAAACTTTGAAGAAGGCGACCTGATTGTGCTGGTAAACGAATGGAGTGCGTCAGCATCAGAGATTCTCGCGGGGGCATTACAGGATAATGACCGGGCGTTGGTAGTGGGGCGAAGATCTTACGGAAAAGGTTTGGTTCAAAACCCGTTTGACTTAAGTGATGGTTCGGAACTTCGGTTAACGATTTCACGGTACTACACACCCAGCGGCCGTTCCATTCAAAAGCCTTACGATGACGAAGAAGAATATTCGCAGGATATATTGAGCCGCTATAAAAAAGGAGAATTCTTCCATGCCGACAGCATTCATTTCAATGACACGTTAAAATACAACACCGAAAACGGAAGAACGGTATACGGTGGTGGCGGCATTATGCCCGATTATTTTATTCCGCTGGATACAACACAAAACAGTCACTACTTAAATGAACTTTATTCAACCACTACCATTTATGAGTACGCGTTTAAGTATGCCGAAAAACATAAGCAAGAACTGGAAGACAAGGGCTTTGATGCGTTTTATACCAGGTTCAAGATAACAGATGAAATGTTAAATGACCTGGTGAAGCTTGGTCAGCAAAAAAAGCTGAAGCCGGATTATGAAGAGCTCAGATTGAAAAAGCGGTTATTCCAGGTGCATGTAAAAGCACAGATCGCACGCAAGGTTTGGGGCAATGACGGGTTATACCCGATCATGAACGAAACCAATGAAGTATTTCAGCAGGCATTAAAGCTTTTTGACAGAATTCCTGAATTGAAGAATACGAAGCTTTAAGAATCTACTTTCAACATTTCATAAAAAAAGAGCCGGCTCCATTGCCGGCTCTTTTTACTTTAAATCAACCAGTATTATTTCTTCTCAAAGGTATAAATCCAAATATCTTCAGCACTTCTTGTTCGCGCCTGGTAACCCAATCCAATGAACGTAAATTCAACTACTAAGCGTGAACCGGTAACAGAATAACTCATTAAAAGTGCATCGTCAGTGCCCGGATCACGCATTATTTCGGATTTCAAATCCGGGCCAAAACTCCACGTTCCCCTGACTGGCCAGGGGCTTAGTTCGGGTCGTCCTGCCACAACGTAATCAAAAACATCGGAGCGCGCAGATCCTGATAACGTTAATTCGAAAGAGGAGTATTCGGGCGTTACATCAACTCCACCCATCGTAACTGAAGCAAGTTCCCATGTGCCCGAAAGATTACTCAGTTGTTTCTCTTTCGCAGAGGGGGTTTCCTCATCATTGCAGCCTGACAGGAAAAATCCCGTTAAGCCCAGCAGTATGATTATAGCATAATTTTTCATGTATGTTTCTTTTTAAGACCTTATTTATTCTTTTACAATCCGTCTGGTGCTGCGACCTTCATTATCGGTGATTTCTATGAAATAAATTCCCCTTTGCAGTTTGCTAAGATCCAATTCAGCATCTTCATTTTGCATGATCACATCCTTGGTTAAAAGCATTGACCCCAAGCTGTTGAATACGCGAATACGATACTCGTTCCTTATCTCGCCTTCAACATGGATAAATGTTTTGCCTTTAGATGGATTGGGATACACCGTCAGGCTGAAGTTTATATCATTATCTTCAATACCCAACACCGCTGTTACATTTACCGTAATGGTTTTTGTTGATTTAGCGTTGTAAATATCGGTTGCTGTAAACGTTATGCTTGCTTCACCCTCCCGTGTAGGTTTAACCAGGAAACTGTTAACGGAAGAAAATACTTGTGCAAGTGTAGCGTCAGAAATAGTAACCGTATAGGTGAATGCATCGCCATCCGGATCCGAGAAGAAATCATTGATCGTAAATTCATTTATACGGCCAATAGTATTGAAACTCATCACATCCTCTCCTATAAACTCAGGCGCACGGTTTGTATGAACAACTTCAGACGGAATAGTAATTTCCCTCACAGCGTTATACTGGTCTGTTGCTGTAAAAACATAACTGTATGAACCCGCATCTCCGTAATCAGGCGCAACGGTAAGTGTCAGTACGCCATTCGTAAACGTGTGGGAAACACCAGGATATGATTGTGCGGAGGCTACTGTAAAGGTGTTCCCTTCCAGATCAGTTACTGTCATATTGATGCTGTAGGTTTCGCCTTCCGCAGTTACGATGTTTTCCGGAACATTACCGAAAACAGGTGCCTCATTCACATGCAAGGAAACAGGGATCTTCGTTACTTTTTTCAATGGATCATTTGTTGTCAGTACAATGTTTGCAATCTGATCTCCACTCATTGCATAATGGCTGTCAATTGATAACAGGACGGTATCCCGTACTCCCGGAGCCATCGATCCGTTAAGGGCTGAAGTAATATTGAGCCATGAGGTAACTCCTGCGGTTTGTTCAGCGGCCACTGTTAACCAACCCAGTTTTCCAAAACCGCTGAGGGTGTTAATATCGTACCACCTGCTATCGTTATAATCATAGTAGTAGTAACGACCCCCTGTCGTACTCATGTCTGAAATGGTACCCTGGGGTAATTGTATACCTAATGGAGAAGTAACAATCACATAGAAATCTTCATTTGGATAGATACCGCCAACTTTGTCCATCGGAATAGTAATCCACGAACCATACTCATCCGAACCTGAAGTTGTGAATGTATAGGAGCCTTCTGTCACTTTTGTTGACGTTTCAATGGAAGTTCCGCCTGCACGGATTTCAACCCGCACTTTTCCTGTTACTAAACTCTGTGCCCGGAAGAATGTCTCAATATGCGATACGCTGAATCCAGTAGGGCCAGAATTGTATTTCGTAGCAACCACAAACGGTGACGATCCACCCGTTCCCACCCATGTATCGGGCGTAGTCTTATCCGTATGTGAAATAGTACGATTGTACGAATTTGTTGAAGACGTTGTTGTTCCTCCGTTGCTTGCTGCCTTTTTAGTAAGAGACTGAACACTTGATTGCGAGGTTGTTGTCGTTGTTTCGGATGCTGACGTTGCGGTACGGCCAAATTCAATACTGATTGTATACTCTAAATTACCCTGGCCATTGTTGGTGTTGGTAGTACTGAACGGAATTTTATGTTCTACTACTTCCGCTAATGTGTTCACGGTTTCAGTGATGGGCGTAGTAGTTACTACCAGACCTGGTGCTCGGTAAGCTGTACTGGTCAACTGTATTGTATCGATACCTGCATTGCTGGTTATGATCAACCCTTCATTATAATTCTGTGCATTATTCGGATTGTGTTCAATCATCATCCTAAGCTTTTCATTTGCTCCAACTGCAATAGGCGTATTGGCACAACCTGTACAGAACAAGCCTGTGATGTCGGCAAATTGCCAGTTGTATCCTACAGGTGGGAAGGGATTGTAAACATACTGCCATGCCGCAACATTCATGCGTTGTAAATTTCCTATCTGGCGTTTCATGTCTGTAATAATGAGCGGTGCCGAACCCTTGTTTTCGATTTCGAAATACTTTTGATTAAAGGTAGGATTACCAATCATCAACAAACCGTAATTGACTGAATCAGGAGCCACGTAAACAGGTGTACCGTTTACAGTAAGCTGTACGGGTTTCAGTTTTAATTCATCGTTAGGAGCATTCGACTTAATTTTTAAATCGGCATTATAAACACCCCCGTATACATTGAACGAATTGAAATTAATATCCCCGGTTAAGGTTGCACCAGCAGCAACAATATGCTTCTTCTCCGGTGTTAGGATATACGCCAGTCCGGTGCTTGAACCGTAGTCCAGCGCAATTTTTGGTGAAATCATAATCCCTTCCGTTTTATTCTTCTGAAGCCCAATAAAGGTAAATACAGAAGTTTGATCGCCTGAATTACCCGTATCTTCAACACGGTACTGGAATTTGATGGTCCCGTTCTTGTACAGGAACATTTGAGTCGATATGGGGTCACCCATGCCGCCAAAGTTGTTCACCAAATAGCTCCAGGTAATGATAACCTTATCGTCATAGTGTTGGTAGTAGATTCCAAAACCTTCTGCCTCATACATGTCTGAAAACCCACCAAAGGTCCAGTATGGCATCAGGTAAGCTCCTTCGTAATTCTTTGAAGGAACGCTGTCACTAAAGATCATATTCGGAGGGAACCCCGCTTCAAAAGTAGCTATACCATTCAACCCTAGCTTGATTTTGTTATAGGTAGTTCCGTAAAACTCAAATGGGAATGGCAAATCTATTTCGTTCCAGTAATCTTCCGGAATAAATACATCACCGTCCAGATTAAGATGAACACCTGTTTGGCGAATATCAATCCACTGGTACACACCACCGGTGTTGTGCTTTTCAACATCGTAGGTAACAGCAGCAGGGGTTGATCCTGTTGCATCAAAGGTTGCCCATTGCTTACCGGTTACAGAAACCTCTAACGGAGCTGCTCCGGTATTTTGAATACTGTAGGGCACGCTTGCAGTTTCTTTGTAGTTCAATGTTTGATTTACTTGTGCTAAATCAGCCGTGATCGCTGGCGCATCCACAACATTTCCTGTTACATGAATCGTGTACGTTGATGCATCGGAATAGGTAATAACAAGATCGTCTGATAGAGATGCAATTGTTCCTGTTGGAATTTCCACCGAAAAGTCTTTGTACATACCCGGCTTCACACTCAATGGAGCAGCTTCACCTGTAACGGTAAAGGCACTATTGGTAAAAACCATGCTTGTGATGTTCACATTGGCTGTCCCGCTGTTTTTAACAGTGAATTGCTTTGAGCGAACAGCTCCCTGAAACACATCTCCAAATACAATGTTATCTGTCGAAATGGAAGGTGAAGCGGTGCCACCGGCAGTAATATCGAGTTGTATCAATGCATTCTTCTGACCGTTGACCGGATCATTGCTTATGAAGTTGATGTAGCGATTTAACAAGCCCTCAACCAATGTAGTTGTGTTCATGTTTACAGTCACATTGGCTGTTCCGCCCGGAGCAATAATACCGGAACCATTGGTTATGCTGGTAATAATGTTGGGGCCTGGGTAATCAAGTGCAACAACAGTCTTATTGTTTAAGGTTATCAGCTTACTAGCATTATGAATCAGGATTCCATCCTTCTGGTCCATGTCTTCTATACTGATGTTCAAGTATTGTCTGGCATTAGATGGCCAGGTATCCATTTTATCATAGTAGAAGCGAATGTCTCCATTGCTATGCAATTCCATCTGAGCGGTCAAACTTTTTCCGCCACCATCAGTTACATTATCATATTGAATGATCAACCGATCTGCTTCCTTCTTGTAGAATACTTTACCCTGAGCAGAGTAAGTCAAAAATGTTCCTAACAATGAAATAACGCCTTTAGGAATGGTGCCAGGTCTGTTCAACGTGGGCGTGTTGAGGGGCCTTATGGTATTATCAAAGGCAGTATATCCTTTTTGCGCCACGTATATGGTTTTCATCACTTTATCATAATACGGGAAATCAAAACCTATATCAACAGTTGCCCATGTTCTGTCCGTCATCACCTGACTGGTTATATCAACACCGGTCGTTTTAATATCATTAAACACGGCAGGATAGGCAATATAATTAGGATCACTTACAGGCACATTACTGGTGCGTTGCTTGTAGCCATATTTTTGATAAGGCGCTGGCCAGTTGTCGCTCACGCCTTTTGTATCATAACCGGGTATAAAATATTTCAGAGGAAATCCACCTGTATTGTGCACGGTTATATCAGCCGCTACTGACTGACCGATGGTTAGCGGAGTTGTTACCTGCACTTCGGGACTAAGCACAATCTTTGAAGTTTCGGCACCCACACCAAACAATGAGATGTTGTATGTATACAGAATATTGTTTCCGCTTCTTCCGGTGATCGTTAACGTTGCATTGGATGACCCGGCAACAGTCGGCACGAAACTTACGCGCACAATTGCCTGATCACGTGCAGGAATTGCAGCAGGCTTAGTCGGAGTGGTTTCAATAATAAATTGAGAAGCACCGGGACCTGATAACACATAACTTCCCGCGGCCGTCATGCTGGCAATCCTTCCAAACCCCTGGTTCTCCATTACGATATCGAACGATTTCTTAGAGCCAACGAAAGCTGTATTGTAATCAACAACGTCAATCATCTTCACATTCGGCTGGTGGTTGGAGACTTTCAGGTAAACAGGAGTGCGTAATTCCGGTATTGCACCATCATTGGAAGAAAGCACCAGGTTGGCAGCATAATTTCCGTTAATCAGATTACTTGCATCGGCTGTAATCACTGCCGCGCTTGAGTTCATTCCGCTGATGTCTCCGCTTTCTGGCGCCAGTGACAGATAAGTGCCAACGTCTGCATTGCCGCTGAATGCTTCTATCGCCCACGCAAACCGCTTATCGTTCAATGCATCATCTAACTGTTGCCAGGTTGCGCCTACGTTGGAAGAATAATAACCTTCGGTTGCGAGTGCCGGGTCGGCATCAAAACCAATACCCAGCGGGAACAAGTTTCCGTTCGGAATGTGGAATACCACATAGAACGATTCGCCCTGAGCAAAATACAATTGTTCATTTAAGGTAATAAATGCATTATGCTGACTTACGCTGTTAGTGGTGTATGCCTGGGCCAGCAGCAGGTTTTCTTTGGCGAGACCACCTTTGTAAATCTCAACAACTACCGGTTCGGCAACGGTAGCTGCGCGTGTCAGTTTCATGGTCATCGTTACCCGTGTCAAATTAAATCCGCCTGTTTCTGTTGCTGTGAACTTTGCAGCGGCCGAATTCGGTAACGTTATATCTGTTTCTCCAACCAAATTAGTTGCAACTCCGCTGATCAATTTCTTGGTAACAGTTACAAACGCTAGTGGAGCAGGTTCATTACTATAGAGCTTTACAACATTGTCGTCTTCAACACCTACCCGTCCGACTTTTACTGAAGACGGACTGGTTGCAGGTGCAACCGGGTAAATAATATCTTCACCTATTAAAGTAGGCGAAGTGGCTGCAGCCCTTGGGCGCATGAAGGATGAATAACGCAACAAGCCTGATGCATTGTTCTGAATAGTAATATTTTGAGTACCGGTTTTCGAAACAGCGGCATCAATTACCCACGTAGGGTTCGATTGGCTTGTACCGCCAACGGTTAATGGTGTAACCGCAATTGCGGGTCCGTCATTGGTTGTGATCTCAAGAATATTTGAAAACACCGATTCATTTCCCCAGCGGTCAACGGAGGTAACAACAAAGTCGTACTGGCGTAAGCCCAGCAGGTTTTCCACTTCATACAGGAAAGTCTTCCCTGCAACGGAATCATTCCTGATCGTAATTTTTGAAGCAGAGGCAAGGTTCGCGACTGTAACTGTATCAATATTATAATAGATATTGAATTTCAAAGGTTGCCCATCATCTTCATCAGCAGGCACAGTCCACGATAGCTTGGCAAATTCTTGAGCAACATCTGTAGCAGATACATTGGTAATGGCAACAGGCGCTTTACCCTGATCATTTTTAACTGCAAGAGCCGCATCAATAGCGCCCGTGCCTAACTTGCCAATATAATTCGGATTGTATTTGTCAATATTGACAACACCGGTGACTAACTTATTCCATAACTCGGCAACGGTCATTTGGCGGGTGCGGTTCGCAACCGCCAGCGCGGCAATACCTGACATATGCGGACATGCCATGGAAGTGCCTTGCATATACGCGTACTGATCTTTTGGAATGGTGCTGAGTACGCCCCCTTTTGGACCATATGTACTTCCCTGGTCACCGCCCGGAGCAGAAACTTCAACCCAGGTTCCGTAGTTTGAATAATAAGCTTTCTTCCATTCTGCACCAATGGAAGCGACCGCCAAGGCAGAGGTATAATAACCCGGATACCACTGAGCATCGTAGTCGTTGTTACCCGCGGCAAACAATACCAAACCTCCACGCATTGGGCTGCCCTCGTAATCTCCTGCTTCGGCAATAAAGTAGTCGATAGCATCTTTTACAGATTCATCAAAGGTTCCGGGATTGGTATAGCCCCAGCTATTTTGCGAAATCACAGCGCCATTGTTGGCGGCATACACGTATGATTTTTCAATAGGGGCGCCACCTAAAATCTGCAGCGACATAATTTTTACGCCATTGCCTGAGCCGCTACCCCCGGCTATACCGGATACACCAATACCGTTGTTGTTCACCGCGGCAATAGTACCCGCTACGTGTGTACCGTGGTTTTCAGCATCGATAGCACCATTATTCTTTTGAAAGTTGTAGCCATTAATATCATCTA
>CAZIGG010000066.1:11309-16960 GCA_964538575.1 uncultured Roseivirgaceae bacterium | reverse complement strand
GTAAAAAGATCAGATGAAATTTTATCGGCCAATAGTTTTCCCGTGTTTGTAAGCTTCAAGATATGATTTTCAAGGGTAACAAGCTGCTTGTTCAAAAGCCGTGAAACGTATTCTCCATGTTCAGCGGCTAAATCGTATTCGTGGAGGCTTTTCAAAAAAGCAAGATCGGTTCCCCGGGAAGTACGCAGCGTAGTGAGAATGTATTCATTAATCTTATTTTCGCGCGAAAGAATCTCTTTTTCAAATGGAATAGTTTCAGCCTGAAGCGCCTTAACGTAAGCATGATTATTGGAAATGTTGAATTGCCTGCTCCCGCCATTAAAAGAATGCGCACTCGGACCAACGCCTAAATAGGTCACACCGCGCCAGTAATTGCTGTTGTGATTGGAATAAAAACCGGGCTTTGCAAAGTTTGAAATCTCGTAATGTTCGTAGCCTGCCCGGTGAAGTTCATCCATCAATAGTTCAAGGTGCCGGGCCGAAACTTCATCCGGCTCAGGCTTTAGTTTTCCGGCTGCTGCCCATTTGCCAAACGCAGTTTTCTCCTCAATGGTTAATGAATAGCACGAAATGTGTTCCGGGTTTAATGAAATTGCCTGAAGAATGTCCTGTTTCCAGTCTGCCATTGTTTCTCCGGGAAGGCTATACATTAAGTCAATGCTGATATTATTGAAACCAGCATCACGTGCATCGTTAAAACTTTTTACTGCCGCAGTTCCATCGTGAATGCGATTCAGCGATTTCAATTGCTCTGTATTAAAGGTTTGAATGCCAATGCTTAACCGGTTAATGCCGGCTTCCCTGAATTCCGTTAAGCGTAACGGTGTAAGATCATCGGGATTTGCTTCAAGCGTAATTTCTGCATTCGCGGATATACGATGAATGGACCGGATAGTATCAAGGATTGATTTTATTTCCGTGGTTGTCAGGAGGGAAGGTGTTCCGCCACCAAAATAGATTGTTTCAACAGTTTCGCTTTGCAAATAATCTTTTTGAAGCAGTAGTTCTTTTGAAATAGCGGCAATCATTTCCGTCCTGATCTGCTGATTAACCGAGAAGTGAAAATCACAGTAATAACACGCCTGTCTGCAAAAGGGAATATGGATGTAGATGCCGGCCATTAAAGTGTTTCAAAAATACGGTTTTGTTACCCGATCCTGATATTTTTGAAGGAATATGAGGATCGTTCTGCTTTCTGCCCTCCTGGTTTTTGCACACTGCGTAGCCGCACAGGTTGTTATCAAAAAGGATTTACAACCGGAGTGGCTGGTGAGTGACAGCACTGCTTACCGGAAGTTTGAAGATGCCATGCCGGTAAAAACGGTTTATATAAGGCTGCCGGTCAGGCAATTCAGCACTGACTATGTAGTTATTAAATCTTCCAGTCCCGTTTCGGTTTTTTTAAACAACATGTTAATATTAGATCAGGTTCATGACGTTGAACTCTCAGCCGATAGCCTGGCCGACCGGTATTCGGCTGCGGATTTTTTTATTGCAATTCATAGCGACCAGTCCATCACAAAAAATAATCTCATAACCCACGTAGCCACGGCCGTTCTGCACCAAACCGATACACCGGAAGAATTGTATATAAAGGCCGCGACTATTTTCAGAGATTACGTGATTACCGCGGTGCTTATCTTGATTATTTTTCTGGTTACCATCATCCGGCTTAACCCGGGTCTCTCATCCGATTACTTTTCAATCCGAAAAATATTTTCAAGACGTGAAAGTGAAGATGATCACTATTACTATCGTGTTACCAGCGCTACGATATTATTTTATGTCTTCACAAGTCTGTTGCTGAGCCTGTATGTAATAATCGTTGCACGGTTTACCAATGCAACGCTGGGCCTGGAGGGGTTATCGCTGGCATCCTGGTGGGTATTGATTGTTACATGGTTAAAAGTAAGTTTATATGTTCTTCTGTTTTTGTTTGCCAAGATCATCATCATCTACTTAGTAAGCTTTTTGTTTGGAATCCGGGAGATAGCGGGGTATCACTTTTTTAATTTTGTACGCATCCTGCTGGTAACCATCGGCCTGTTTACGGTAATATTATTAGTTTATTTTATTCTTCACGGACAAGGACTGAGTTTCTATAATTTTTTATATGCAGCTATCCCGTGGATATTAGGAACCTGGATTGTACTTGGCTTTTTTAAACTTGCCTCACGGGTCAGCCACTCAGCGTTTCATTTATTTTCGTACATTTGTGCCACTGAATTAATACCCTTTTTTATAATTATTGAGGTACTAAATAAGTAGGTGAATTTGTTACGTGTTGATATGAGTGAAAAAGTGAATGACAGGGCGCGGAAAGTAAAAAGCGTTCTGGTTACGCAAGAGGCTCCCACCGATCAAAACTCTCCATATTTGAAGCTGGCTGAAAAATTCAGCCTCAAGATTGATTTTCGTCCGTTTATTGAAGTGCAGCCTGTACCGATTAAGGAATTCAGAAAACAAAAAATCGAAATTCTAAACTACACGGCAGTCATTTTTACCAGCCGCCATGCAGTAGACCATTTTTTTCACATTTGCCGCGAATTGAAAATTGAAATGCCGGCCGATATGAAGTACTTCTGCATTTCTGAACAAACTTCGAATTACCTGCAGAAATATATCGTCATCCGGAAGCGCAAAATCTTTACCGGATTAAAAACCGCGCAAGATCTTTTGGAGATTCTTAAAAAGCATAAAAACGAAAAATACCTGTTTCCGTGCTCCGATATCCGGAAGAATGATATTCCCGACTTTTTAAAGGAAAATGGCTTTGACTTTAGTGAAGCCATCATGTACCATACGGTAGCGAGTAACCTGTCGGACCTGGAAAATGTTTTTTATGACGTGCTGGCTTTTTTCAGCCCGTCAGGGATCAACTCACTTTTCGTGAACTTCCCCGATTTCAAGCAGAACAGCACCCGTATTGCAGCGTTTGGCCCTACAACAGCCAAGGCTGTCCGGGATGCCGGGCTGCTGCTGGATATAGAGGCTCCGCTGCCAAATGCCCCGTCTATGACGGGAGCCCTGGAGCTCTACATCAAGAAGGCTAACGGGATTAAATAACTCCTTCATTCATTGTATTTTACAAAGTGTCATATTTTATTACACTTTAATTACACGGCCGTTGAAAGTGTCGCAAAAAAGAGTTTACTTTAAATCCTCCTTTTGGTGTTTTTAATGTCCAGACAAGGTTTTTATATCATTTTTTGCCTTTTGTTACTGACGAGTGCGGGTAAGCTCTTTGCCCAGCAGGATGCCCAGTTGTCGCAGTATATGTATAATGGCATTTACATCACTCCGGCTGCGGCAGGCGCAGAAGGTGTTACCCGGTTTACAGCATTGCACAGAAGTCAGTGGCTTGGATACGAATCTAGCGCTGGCGGTAAAGGAGCGCCAACTTCTCAATTGTTATCATTCACAGCCCCGATTCATAAAATCAACAGTGGGTTCGGCTCGTACATCCTGCACGATAAGCTTGGCAACCTGAACAACCTGCACATACAAGCCATGTATGCCTACCACCTGGGCATTGGTGAAAGCAAGCTGAGCTTCGGCATAAAACTGGGAGCCGTTGCCCAAACCGTAAACGGTAACGAGTATGAATACATTCATGAAAATGACCCTAACATTATCGAAGGCAAGGAAACGCAGGTTCGGCCGGATATTGGCATGGGAATCATGTACCGTACAGAAAAATTTTATGGCGGTCTTGGAGTGAACCACCTAACAAACGCGACCTTCGATTTTGGTAAGAATGGCATCCGGAATGCACTTGAAAGACACCTTAATTTTACCGCAGGATATTTCTATGATGTGAATTTCGACCTCCAGATTAACCCAACTGTCCTTGTAAAAACGGATTTTAACGATTATTCCTTCGATCTGGGCGCTATAGCCACTTACCGCAATACGATGTGGGGAGGCCTTTCGTTCAGACAATCAGAAGCATTAAATATGATCCTCGGATATGCCCTTTTGAAGGATAAATCATTGAAATTAGGGTATTCAATAGATATTGTTTTGGTTGGAAAGGAGGCAAAGAGCGGAAGTTCTCATGAATTGATGTTAACTTACGATTTGCCGGTGAGCCCGGGTAGCGGTAAAAAGATCGTCCGAACCCCGCGTTACAGGCATTAAGCGACAAATAATTTGGGTTTTTTTAAGATTTTGTAGAATTTGGTAGGCGATTTTTAAAGATTTGAAGATTTGGGAACACCTATCTTCCCCCCAACAAGAGACAATACATACTGGAAATTGAACTATAGAATATGAACAGATCGGTTGCTTCAAAATGTCTTCTCATCCTTGCCGGAGTTGCTGCAAGCGCGTGTGGTTTATTAGGACTCGGTGGCGGTAAAAACGATGAACAGGGAGAGTTGGTTGGCGTTCCGGGCCGTGAGGGCTGGGTGATAACTGTTCCGTATGGTATGGTTCCGATTCCGGCCGGTACGTTTCACATGGGGCAGGCTGATGAGGATCCTGCTTCAACACAAATCAACTACAACAAGCAGGTAACAATCGGTTCGTTCTTCATGGACGATACAGAGATTACCAACAACGAATACCGTCAGTTCACCAACTTCTACCTGGTTGACCAGGGCAACATTGAAGGCTTTGAAACCATTGACGCTGAAACGTTCCGTCAGAAATATTATCCCGACACTACTTCATGGGTAAAGGATTTCGCACACCACATGGGCGACCCCGTTCAGGATTATTACTACTGGCACCCGGGCTACGATGATTATCCGGTGGTTGGTATTAACTGGGACGCAGCAACATACTTTGCAAACTGGAGAACAGCTTTCCTGAACGATTATCGTAAAAGCGTAGGAGATTTCCCGATGCCGAATTTCCGTCTGCCGTCAGAAGCAGAATGGGAATATGCAGCCCGCGGTGGCCGCGACCTTGCCAAGTATCCCTGGGGTAACCCGTACATCCGTAACGCAAAAGGTTGTATGCTGGCAAACTTCAAACCCGGCCGTGGCAACTTCTACGATGACGGATTTGCATACACGTCTTACGTAATGGCATACTTCCCGAACGACTATGGTTTATACGATATGGCCGGAAACGTATCGGAGTGGTGCCTGGATGACTTCAACGTGGCTTCTGTTCCTACCGTTTGGGATTTGAACCCACAATATATTGACCCGCGCACAAACCCGGAAAGCCCTAAATACAACGAGCGCATAGCCCCTAAGAAGGTAATTCGCGGAGGCTCCTGGAAAGATGTTGCGTATTACCTCGAAACCGGCACAAGAACGTATGAATTTAAAGATTCAACCCGCGCTTACATTGGCTTCCGTTGTGCGATGACGCACCTCGGCCGCTCATCCGGCAACGAATTTTAATATTTAAGAAACCCTGTTTATCTTTAAATACTTAACTGAACCGAAAACTTAAACCAATACTACGATGAGCAAGAAAAAAGGCGGATTTGTTGAACTCTTATTTAAAACCATCATGCCGAAGGTATATGGTATAGGAGCAGCAGTTGTAATTGTCGGAGCCTTATTTAAAATTCTTCACCTTCCGGGTGCAGATGAAATGTTGATGATCGGTCTCCTTACTGAAGCCGCTATCTTCTTCTTAAGTGCATTCGAGCCACCACATCCTGAAACGGACTGGTCAAAAGTATATCCTGA
>CAZIGG010000066.1:0-11209 GCA_964538575.1 uncultured Roseivirgaceae bacterium | reverse complement strand
AACATGGCAGGCGGTAAGGAAACCCCACGGCAGAAGATGATTGGTATGATGTACCTGGTGCTGACAGCACTTCTCGCCCTCCAGGTGGGAAGCGCGGTACTAGATAAATTCGCCATCATCAACACTACGATGGAAAAGACGAACGGTGAGAACATTCATAAGAATAATGAAACACTGGCGAGTATAAAAAAAGCAGCGGGCTCATCCGATAATCCGAAAATAAAAGGAGCAAAAGATGCGGCTGAAAAAGTTCGTGCATTAACCGATAAGACCTACAACAACATTGAAACGTTGAAGCAGCAGCTGATTGTGGAATCGGGCGGTACTAAGGTTGACGAGAAACTGATCCAAAACCACGGTTCAGCAGCGGCTTCCATGATGATCAATAAACCACAAGGTAAAGATTATGAAAAGTGGCTTAAGGATTATGTGAATGAGCTTAATTCAATACTTGCGACTGCAGGTGTTAAAGACGTGAAGTATGAGGACATCGCAAAAGCCCCTAAGGATATTGACTTGTTCAAGGACAGTAAGGATCACGCCAACAAAGACTTCATTACGTTTACATTTGAAAACACCCCGGTTATTGCTGGCCTTGCTTCTGTAACGGAAAGCCAGGCACAAATCCTGGATTATGAGAAAGATGCGTTAGCAAAGCTTGCTGCCGTAGCAGATGCGCAGAACATCAAGCTTGATAAGTTTATCCTGATGGCTCGTCCTAAATCTTCTATTGTAGCGGCTGGTTCAAAGTATGAAGCGGACTTGTTCATCACAGGTTCATCTTCAGCCATACAGCCTGCCTTTACAAAAGATGGCACACCTATAGCTATTGTAGAAAAGGAAGGTATTAAAATGGGTAAGATTGAGTTTACCGCTACTGCCGGAGCGTATGATAAAGATGGAAACGCCAAGAAAACATTCAAGGCCGAAGCTACGATGGGTGACCTGACTATCCCAGGAGAGATTGAATACTTCGTTGCTAAACCAGTTATCCGTGTTACAACCGGTACAGCGCCAACGTTGTATATGGGTTGTGGTAACAGCGTAAACTTTGAAGTACCGGCATTGGGTACTAACTATAAGCCAGGGTTTTCTGCAACAGGCGCGAAAATTGTTCCCGGCTCTAAAACAGGTAACGTAATTATTATCCCAAGCCAGCGTAAAGTAATCGTTTCGGTAAGCAATGCAGGAACTCCACTAGGCTCTGAACCATTT
Source organism: uncultured Roseivirgaceae bacterium (assembly GCA_964538575.1). Lineage (GTDB taxonomy): Bacteria > Bacteroidota > Bacteroidia > Cytophagales > Cyclobacteriaceae > UBA2336. The sequence continues at coordinate 9,994 of CAZIGG010000066.1, read as the reverse complement.
GATGTAAAGAATGTTCCTCGCCCGCGTATTGTAGCAAAAGATAATAACGGACGGGAAATTGACTTGAAAAATGGTATTAAGGCAGGAGCAATCGCTGGCTTGCGCGTTAACGCGGAAGCTGAAGCAAACTTTAAATCAGAAGTTCCGAAAGATGCTAACTACCGTGTGCGTAACATGTCGGTTATTCTTGCGCGCGGAACAACCCGGGTACAGGAAATGACTGCAACGACTGAGTCAATCGACCTGTCAGCCTGGAGAGCATTGATGAGACCTGGCGACAGGATTGTGATAGAACCTAAAGGCGTGGTTCGGATGACGTATGAAGGAACACCGGAGACTGTGACTGTAACTTCGGCTGACTTAGTTCAAATACCGGTTAATTAAAGGAAAAAGCGAAAATATGAGAATGCTGAAGAGAGTTGTTCTGTGTGCTTTAATTGGATCTCCGCTGGCCGTGCTTGCACAGCCGGATGAGATACAATACAATCCGAATTCGCTTGACCCGATCGCGCGGTATGAGCAGCACTATAAGCTGCGCGTGTGGCGTACAATCGATTTAAGAGAAAAGCAGAATAAAGGTTTCTTTGCCCGCAACGGAGAGATAACCAAACTGATCATGGAAGCCGCGAAATCAGGTGAGATTGCAGAGGTATTCCAGACAGATTCTCTAAGAGCTAAATACACCCGGGAGGATTTTATTTCCAAACTTCAGGCCGCACCTCCGCAAAACTTTATTGCGTGGGATCCCGCAACGCCATATTACCTGAACGATATAGTGTCGTTTAATGGTAAGAACTACGAAAGCCAGATTGATAATAATACCGGTATAAACCCTTCAACGGCTGCGAATGGCGAATGGAATGTTACCACGCAAGGTTCGGGAATGGATTATCTGCCCAGCCAGGTTTATCGGCTGAGTATCGCGGAAGATATTATTTTCGATAAGAGAAGATCACGTCTTTACTATGATATCCAGGCGCTCGAGCTCTCGGCATTCGATGATGCAACGGGTACATTCAAGTCGTTGGGATGGTTTAAGTACAAAGACCTTGAAAAAGTATTCCGTAACAACCCTGAAAAGGCTGTCTGGTTTAACCGCCAGAACACAGCGCAGAACAAGAACTATGCTGATGCATTCCTGCTGAGATTTTTTAGAGGTGTTATTTATAAGATCGAGAATCCGGATGATAATACGTTAGAGGACATCTATCGTGCAAACGAAAGACCTTACTACGAAGGTGTCTGGGCGCGCGAGTGGGAAGAAATGAAGCTCATGGAAAAAGAACACAACCTCTGGGAATTTTAAGAGGAGATCAATACAAAAGACCCCGCCTAATCAGCGGGGTTTTTTATTTCTCCCCTGATCAGCTTAGCCTTACTCTTTCCAACCACCTTTTCAAGTTCTTCAATCGGTGCCTCCTTTATTTTCTTGACCGATTTAAAATGCTGCAGCAACTTTTCGGTTGTTGATTTCCCGATGCCTTTTAATTCTTCGATTTCTGTTTTCAGGAAAGTCTTGCTTCTTTTTTGCCGATGGAAAGTAATGGCAAAACGGTGCGCTTCATCGCGGATGAATTGAAGCAGCTTTAGCCCGGGCGAACGCTTGTTGATCATCAGCGGGAGCGGATCCTCAGGGAAATAGATTTCCTCAAGTTTTTTGGCAATGCCCGCAATCGGAATTTTTCCGTAAAGGTTTAGTTCTTTTAGCGCTTCGCAGGCGCTGGAAAGTTGCCCCTTTCCGCCATCCACGATGATAAGATTCGGCAGGGGCAAATCTTCATGTACAAGCCTGAAGTATCTCCGGTAAACAATCTCTTTCATAGAAGCAAAATCGTTCGGCCCTTCAACCGTTTTGATGTTGAAGTGGCGATACCCTTTTTTATCGGGCTTGCCGTTAACGAAGCGCACCATCGAAGCTACCGGAGTGGTTCCCTGGAAGTTTGAGTTGTCGAAGCACTCGATTATATCAGGTAACGCAGGTAATTGCATATCCTTCTGAAGAATTGCCAGTACTTCGTTTTTCCTGCCTTTCTTCTCCGCGCGGAGCAATTCCCGTTCCCGCTGCAGTTCCATCGCATTTTTCTGCGAAAGCAGCACGAGCTTGCGCTTGTCCCCGATTTTAGGGATGATGTTTTCTGTTTCTTCTGAGAGAAGCGTAACGGGGATATTGCTGAACACAATTTTATTGCTGCTCCGTGATTGCTCCTGCATTTCTAACAGCGAAAAGCTGATCAGGTCTTCATCCGTTTCTTCCAGCTTTTTTTTAAGCTCGATGGATTTTGAATAGATGATGGCGCCCTCTTTGATCACCATGTAATTGGCATAACTGTATTCTTCGCGGCTGATCAGCGTGATCACATCAACATCGGTGATGTCGCGGTTAACAACTAATGATTTTGTCTGGAAGCGTTCGAGGTAATCAAGCTTCTCTTTGTAGAACTGCGCTTTTTCGAACTGCATGGAAGCGGCAGCCTGGGACATCTGTTCGGTAAAGTATTTTTCAACAATGCTGATCTGACCTTTCAGGATTGACCGGATCTGATCAATGTCTTTCAGATACTCAACCTCTTGCTGAAGTCCTTCACAGGGCCCTTTACAGTTTCCAATGTGATATTCGAGGCATACCTTGAATTTCTTCTGCTCAATATTCTGCTTCGAAAGCAACAGGTGACAGGTACGAATGGTATAAAGCTTGCGTGCCAGCTCAAGAATGTTCTTCATGGCTACTACGCTTGAATAAGGGCCAAAGTATTCACCCTGTCCGGGTAAATATTTACGGGTATAGATTACCCGCGGAAAGGGTTCATTTAATATGCAGATATAGGGGAACGTCTTGTCATCCTTTAAGAGGATGTTGTATTTAGGCTGGTTCTGCTTGATGAGGTTGTTCTCCAGCAGGAGGGCATCAAACTCGGTTCCGGATACGGTGTACTCAATCTTGTTGATCTCCGATACGAGCCGAAGTGTTTTCCGGTTTATACCTTCTATTTTATTGAAATAGCTGCTGACCCTTTTCCTGATGCTCTTGGCCTTTCCAACATAAATGAGAATATCCTCAGTGTTATAAAAACGGTAAACTCCGGGCGAATCAGGAAGAAGTTGAATATGCTGCTTGAGCTGATCTTTCATCCTTTAATGCGGAATGGCCCAGGGATCGGCTGCTAAGGTGTCGGTTTGTAAATATTTCGCGCAATCGAGCGTTATGTCAAGTTTAGCCGGAGATTTGAAGTAGCCTTTTGTATAACCAAGCTGTTTATCAGCATAGACCCTAAGCATGTATTTTGACCAGATCGGACGCGCGGTTCTTGAACCCGCGCCATCTCCCCAGTTAAGATAGTGAATGCTGCGTTCGTCACCTCCAACCCAGGCACCGGAAACAAGATCTTTTGTTATACCGACATACCATCCATCGGACGCATTGTTAGTTGTACCTGTTTTTCCTCCGATTTCATTATCTAATTTCAGTTCTCTCGGCAATCCGCCCGATGTGCCACCTTCAATTTCAACTCCGCCCCGGAGCATGTAAATCATTTTGTAGGCGGTTTCTTCACTCATGGCCTGACGCGTTTTGGGAACCCGGCTTTCCAGCACATTGCCATTTTTATCTTCGATGCGCGTAATGTAGTAAGGCTGGGTATAAATACCCTGATTCGCGAAAGAACTGTAAGCCCCCACCAATTCAAATAATGAAACATCGCTTACTCCCAGGCAAAGCGAAGGAACGGCATCAAGTTTACTGGAAATGCCTGCACGCTCTGCAAAGCTCACAACGTTCTGAGGGGTAACCTGCTGCATCACGCGTGCGGTTATTGAATTGACAGATCTTGCCATTGCTTCTCTCAGGTTCATCGTCTTGCCGGAACCATAACCCCCTTCTGAATTTTCGGGTGTCCATGTACCACCCGGTACTTTAAACGTGGGAGCAATGTCAGGCATTGGTTGGCAAGGGTTGAACCCTGCTTCCATGGCCGTGCCGTAGACAAATGATTTAAAGGTTGACCCGGGCTGACGTTTGCCCTGCCGTACGTGATCGTATTTGAAATACTTATGATTGATGCCGCCTACCCACGCCTTAATTTCTCCGGTATGTGGGTCCATCGACATAAAACCTGTATTCAGGAACCGTTTGTAGTAATTCAATGAATCCATTGAACTGAAAAGCGTATCCCGCTCACCTTTCCAGGTGAAGATGCGCATGGGCTTTTTATGCTTCAGCATAATGTTTACCGAATCTGAATCTTTCCCATAGCGGGCAACCAGGTAGCGATAGGCATCGGTCTGTTTGATCCTGGAATCTAAAAATCCTTTTATTTCTTTTTTGTCGTCATCAATCCAGGGATTTTTTCCGGCCCATTTTGATAGAAAATCTTTTTGCAGGATGGCCATGTGCTCGGTTACAGCTTCTTCTGCATACCGCTGCATACGGGTATCGATTGTTGTATAGATTTTTAAACCTGATCCATACAGATCAATGCCATGTTCGCGTGACCAGGCAATCAGCTCGGCTTCAATTACTCTTCTGAAGTAAGTGGCCAATCCTTCATTCTGATTTTGAACTTTGTATTGTAAAACAATCGGTAACGCCTGAAGGGAGTCCAGCTCCCTGCGGGTTTTTATATAGCCGTGGGTGAACAGTTTGCCCAGAACCTGATTTCTCTTGGAAAACGAATTTTCATATTTCAGCACGGGGTTAAATCGTGTAATCGCCTGAAGCATCCCTACCAGCACGGCCGATTCCTGGATGTTAAGACTATCAGGGCCTTTATTAAAATATGTTTCTGACGCGACCTGGATGCCGTATGCGTTACTGCCAAACGTAGCGGTGTTCAGGTACATGGCGATAATCTCTTCTTTGGTAAAGTTTTTTTCAAGCTGAACGGAGATGATCCACTCCTTTGTCTTATCAAAAATCCGTTTGGGATATTTTCCGGTGAACACCTTTCTTACAATGGAACCGTCCAGGCCCATGTCTGCATTTTGTGTGTACAGGTTTTTGGCAAGCTGTTGCGTGATGGTGCTTCCTCCGCCTTCGGGATGGAGTGTAAGCAGCCCTTTCGCTACGCGGATAAATGCCCAGAAATCCATGCCTGAATGCTGATAGTAACGATGATCTTCCGAGATCAGCAGGGTATTAACAAGCTGAGGGGAAAGATCCTGGTACGTTACCTGGCTTCTGTTGAAACGGAAATACCTTCCTAACGAAACCCCGTCAGCAGAGATAAGTTCAGAAGAAAGGTCGTTTTCGGGGTTTTCGATGGATTTAAGGCTTGGCATGCCTCCGTAAAGCCCGAAAAGATCGATGCTTACCGTGTAGATGTAAAGCGGGAACCCAATCAGGAAGCAGAAAAAAAGAATCCAGATGGTTTTGAAAATCTTTCTAAACCAGGGCCGTTCGAAGGCGGCAAGCTCACGGATTTTTTGAGCTATAGTTTTTTTCGAAGAAGCGCGTGTACTCATCAATTCCTTTTGTACGGTAAAATATATCGAAATTGTCCTTAGTAATTACAAAGTAACTGAATTTATAGTTCTTTAATCCGCTCAGGCTATCCCGCTTTTCGCTGAATGATTTATAATACTCCTTCGCGGCTGCAAGTCCCGGCAGATCGGAAACAAGCGTAAGGACATACGTGTCGTTTAAAATGAGATTGCTCACCTTAAGTTTACTGTCTTTGAAGGTGGTAGCATTAAACTGCTCGAGTGTTTTGGCGGCAGCGTCTCCCATGGCATCTTTCTTTTCCGAGATCAGAACAAAAAAGTGGGATTCTTCAAAAGAAGGAATGTACTGAATGCCTTTTTCTTTCTCCCGCTGAAGGGTGTACGCACGCGAGGTGTCAAGCAGACGCTGGGCATATTTTGCAAGGTCAGTTCCGGTATTTTCTTTAATAAACTCTTCAAGCCTTAACTGGTACTGACTGATGTTTTCTGTTTTTCCTACAAGGAGTACAGAAAGCAGCCTGAGATTTGGGATGAATTCGGTTTCACCCAACGTAATGGCTTCTTCGATAAGAATGGCGGCACTTCCATAATCACCGGCATAAAAGTGACCGTACGCTTTTTCATAGATTAGCTTTTGTTGTTCAACTACTAAACCTGACTCCCGGAGATAGTTTGGATTAACCAGTATCCTGGCATAAGAAGACTCCGGAAATTTCCTTTTCAATTCAGAAGCAAACTGTTCGGCTTTTGCAGGGTTGGAATCTTTGAAGATCAGGTAAAGCTTATACAGGGTTTCGGCACGAAAATCCGTTTCAGGATAACGTGTTAATAGGGTTTCGTAGGACGTAACAGCGTTATCAGTTTCTTTCAGGTCGAAATAATAGATATCACCTAACCTAAAATAAGCAGCTTCTATTTTACCATTGGCTTGAACAACAGCCGAATCCGTTAACGGCAACTCTTTTAAAATCCGATCGAATTCAACCTGTACGGGATTGACTATCGGAACATCTGCGGCAGCCACAGGCCGGGCAGTTTCTGCAACGGGCTGATCAGGCTGATATCTCGAAATGCCACCGGTAGCACGTGAAGCTCTTCGCCAGTTATCGGTAAGCGGAAAAGACCCCCAAACACGGCTAAATTCGGTTTGACCAATCGCAACAGCTGTAGGATTGCCGAAATACCAATCCGAGAGCTGAAAGGAAGCATCTGTGTTGGTAATGGAAGAACTCACCTGATTAATGCTTGCCCTTGCCTTTTTCTTTTTGCTCGTCTTTACTTCAGGTTTCTTTTGACTTTCAAGAACAGACGCAATATGTTTTCGCAGGGATGCCGTATCCATTTTTGCCATAACGAGCAAGCTATCCTGCCAGGTGATGATGTTCAGGTTTTTAACAAACTCGTTCAAAACTTTTTGACGTGCCTGAATGGCTTTGTAGTTTTCATAAGTCGTTGGCAGGGATGAAACTGCGCTGTCGTAATAGGCTTGTGATAGCGGGTAGTTCCTGAGTGTATCGTAATAAATTTCACCCAGCCTGAGATAGGCCTCTCCGTCAATTTGCTTGTTTGAGCCTTCACGAACAGCCAGGTTATAATTTGTTATTGCTTCGTTCAGGTTGTGCTGCTTGAATTCGAACACGCCCATCTCATAATATATCTTATCCCGGAAATTTTTGTTCTTTGAATCTTTTAAAAGTTTGCGAAAAGATTTGCGTGCGCTGGCAAGGTCCCTGCTTCGCGAGATTTCGGCAACCTGTGCCATGTAAAGGCGCGCATAAAAATCGATTTCGTAGTCGGGATTGGTTGCAATTGTTTTCTTGTAGAAGTTATAAGCCTCAGCTTCAAAACCAAGCTCCTGGTACACCTGGCCGATAATGAAATAAACCCTGCCTTTCCGATCTTTCTTTTTCAGCAAAGGAATTACCTTGCTGAGGTTACGAACCATGTAATCATAATTTTCTCTCTTCTGATAGTAGTGCGCACGCTGCAAATAAAAATTTTTCTGGTTGACCTTGCTGAGTTTTTCTTTCTCCAGAAAGTCAAACGCGGCCACAGCATTGTTGTATTCACCATGCTCGGTAAATGTTCGCGCCAGTTGGATGATGGCTTCATGGCGGGCATCCGGATCTTTACTTTTGGTATTGACAAACTTAAAAGTCGGAATGGCGTTACCCCAGTCAAGGCTTAACAGCCGTGCTTTACCAACCAGTATATAGGCATCATCAACCCATTTACTATTGGGGTGACGCTGGATGGAAAGCGAAGCCATCTTAATGGCTTCCTGGATTTCTTTGTCGTAGCCTTTTGCACGCATTGAATCGAGAGGCGGATATAAAAGCAGAATCTCGTTGTAATCATCAACGTGTGCTTTGAGATTGTCCTTTTCGATTTTTGTAATTTCCTCCTTCGCATACCAATACCCGTTAAAGTGTGCAGTTGTGTTATGAAAGGCTTTGCTGGTAACGGTGTTGGATTGAGATGAACAGCCAGCCAGTAAGAGGATGGAAAGGGTAATATAAATGAGGTCTTTTTTCAATTAAACCGGATTAGTGAAGACTAAACGTAAAAATCATATTTTCAATATTTTAATCGGCCAGAATATCTAATTTTGCCCCCAAAATAACGGGATTTGAAGCCTAAAAAAACCATATCGAACTGGCTTACCAGCCGCTACCAGCTTGTCATCCGGAATGAGGAGAATTTTGCTGAAAAAACGAGCGTAGGGTTCACCTATTCGAAGGTAATTCTTTTTTCGGTTATCCTGTTTTCAGTGATTTTCATCATCAGTCTTTTCCTGTCTAAAACACTGCTTGCGAAATGGTTTGATCCGCGGCACGCGCAGATTGAAATGAACCGGCAATTGGTTCAGCTAAAAGATCAGTTTGATTCATTGTCGGTAGAGGTTGAACGCAAAGATCAATTCATTTTAAATTTTCAGCGTGTACTCAGCGGTGACACAAGCGAGTTTAAAGATCCCGCTGAAATTATGAATGCTGAAACCAGGAAATCCGCAAAACTTGCGGATGATAAAGGAGAGCCAACGGATTCAGCGTTTCGAAGAGAATTTGAAAAATCTGATCTGTCGCTTATTTCATTAACAAGTGTAAAATACCGCGAACTCCAGGAAACATTTTTCTTCTCACCGATCTCCGGATTTATTTCCGACCGGTATGATATGAGGCGCGGACATCATGGAGTTGATGTAGTTGCCAAGACAAATGAAGCCGTTAAAAATGTTGCCGATGGATCGGTCATCTTTGCTTCGTGGACTCAGGATGCAGGATATGTGATTATGATTCAGCATCGCGGCAACCTGATCTCGGTATACAAGCACAATGCGGAACTCTTGAAAAAAGTTGGTACTTTTGTTAATGCAGGCGAAATCATTTCTATTGTTGGCAATAGCGGTGAAATGACTGACGGACCACACCTGCACTTTGAACTGTGGTACAATGGCAATCCGCTTAACCCGGAAGATTTTGTAACATTTTAAAAAGTTAAGACATGCTTACTTCAAAAGAACAAAAACGAGTGGCTGAAGAAATCAGCAACTCCAGCAACACCATCGGTAAAGGGACTGTACTCGAAGGAAACATCGAGACGTACGGCAATATTCGCATTGAAGGCAAGGTGATCGGCAATGTGAAGTCGAAATCAAAAGTGGCGCTTGGCAATTCTTCTAATATCCAGGGCAATATCGCTGCCCAAAACGCAGATATTGAAGGCGAGGTAAAGGGCAAAATTGAGATTTCAGAGTTGCTTGTGCTGAAAGCTACAGCCATCATAAATGGCGATATTATTACCGGAAAGCTTGTTGTGGAACCGGGAGCTGTATTTAACGGAACCTGTAAAATGGGCGCTGCCGTGAAAGATATTAAAACGGGCGATGCAAGCCTGCCGTCACGTTCATTCAACACCGCACAAGAAGCTAAACTCAATTAATCAAACTTGCTAATGAAAAAGCTTTGCCTGAATTTAATTTTTGTGCTTGGCTTGATCATCACAAGCGCTGCACAGGAGAAACCTAAGCCGACACTCTATAATCCATCGGCTGACGCTAAAGCTGACATTGCAGCGGCAGTAAAGAAAGCAGCAGCGGAAAACAAGCATGTATTTTTACAATTAGGCGGTAACTGGTGTGGTTGGTGCATTCTTTATAATAATCTCGTTACAACAAACGATACATTAAAAACCTACATAGAAAAAAACTATGTAACGGTTCACGTAAACTACAGCCAGGAGAATTTTAATGACGAAGTTTTCAAGTCGCTTGATTATCCCCAGCGTTTTGGATTCCCGGTATTTGTAATCCTGGACGGAAAAGGCAAACGCCTTCATACTCAAAACAGTGAGTACCTTGAGAAGGGCAAGGGCCACGATCCGAAAAAGGTTCTTGAGTTTTTAGAGAACTGGTCTCCCGGGAGCCTTGACCCAAAAAACTACAGGCCTATCGGTAAAATCTGATCTTGTCGATGACGGAACGTGAGAAGGAGAAAGTCAAAAAAGGAACAAATACCTATTTAAAGTGGAGCGGACTCGCCTTTCAATTATTAGGAGG
>CAZIGG010000065.1:0-16978 GCA_964538575.1 uncultured Roseivirgaceae bacterium | reverse complement strand
GGCGGTGCTTCCCTAAAATCACGCGAGTTTACAGAAATCATTAAGGCAATTTGAAGATTGATTGATTTGAAAATGGGGCTTTACTGCCATTTTCAAACCTGTCTGTCGGCAGACAGGTTTTCAAAAGAAATAATTTATGTTCCATACACGTTTACAAGTATTGTGCGATTCTGAGTTTTCCGAAATTCTTCAGGCAGAGATTTCAGAAGCCGGCTTTGATACGTTCATGGAAATCGAAAACGGATTTGAGGCGTATGCCGAACAGGATAACTTCAACAAAGAAGTTCTTCACGAAATTCTGCAGAAGTACAGCGCCTTTACTCCGTTAACGTTCTATCAGGATAAGATTGAAAAAAGAAACTGGAACGAAGAGTGGGAAAAAAATTATGAACCCGTTATCGTAGATGACTCGGTGATCATTCGTGCTGCATTTCACCAGCCCGCTAAAAATTATCCGTACGATATAATCATCACACCAAAAATGTCGTTTGGCACCGGCCACCACCAGACAACGCATTTAATGGTGAAAACCCAGCTTGAGATGAATCACAAAAATAAAATGGTGATGGACGCAGGCTGCGGTACGGCCGTGCTTTCCGTTATGGCATCCAGGCTGGGCGCAAAAAAAGTTGAAGCGTTTGATATTGATGAGTGGAGCGTGATCAACGGACAGGAGAATGCAGAGATCAACCAATGCGGCAACATCAGCATCCGGCAGGGTAAGATCAGCGACCTTACCTTTGAAGATGACTTCGACATCATCTTAGCCAACATCAATAAGAATATCCTGCTCCAGGAAATGCATCAGTATGCCGCTTATTTGAAACCGGGAGGATTATTGCTGCTCAGCGGTTTCTATGAAAAGGATATTCCGGATCTTTTACAATCCGCTACCCAATACAAGCTTCAGCAAGTCACTTCGCACGAACGAGAGAGTTGGGTATCACTGTTATTGAAGAAGGATTAATATAACCCGGCTGAATTTCTGAACGAGCGATAAAGCCCATAGAATTCCGATTGACGAATTAACACAATCCGCGATATTTAGCGTTATACTCTTTAATAATTCCCCGCCAGGGCGTGCTTTAGCTTATTTCGCCATTATTTGCGAATTTCAGGGGTTTTTGACTGCGTGAAAAAGGCATTTTTCCATATTCTTTCGGTGCTGCTGCTGTTGGCTTCGGTTTGTTTTGGGCAAAACGGTGCCCCGGTAAGCATGAGCTTTGCCGACAGCCTGCGGATTGTGATGGAGAATACCCGCAGCCTGGAAGCCACTGCTGTCGGTGCCGGGTTTACTACAGCCTGGAACAACATAAGCCTTGATCAGCAACAGCTCATTAAGAGACAAACCGCAATCATGCGTAAGAAGGGCTACAAGCTGCGCCCGTATCTTGTACCCTACATCGGAGCGATCGCTGCAGCCGTTAACATCGAAGGAGTTGATGGCGCCCAGCTTGGAAATTTTTTGAAAGTTGCGGGCAAGGTTATCGAAAATTATAAGTCAGCACGCGTGCTCGCTTTTTTCAACACATCCCGGGCATTTTTTGAACGCCATACACTGTTTTCCGATAAATCGTACCGGCTTTATGCGCGCGAAGGCAGTTATACGTTCGAGTACCTGGAATTTATTCCGCCTCCTCCGGATACACTTGCTTCAATAAATAATGACCCGTATAACAACGACATCTGGGTTGATGAACCCGTTGATACGGTTTATCACGAGCCGCCACCATACTGGTTAACACCTGCACCGCAGCCTTATGTGGAAGGCGCGATAATCCGGTTCACCGGAACGAATCTGAACTTTGTTACACCGTACGATTCGGTATTCCTGAGCAATACCAAAGGTATATTTTCTTTGACCGATAATATTTTTGTGGGTGAAGAGGGAAGGTTCGACTGGTCATCAGCCTACCTGACGCCCGAACAGGTTACGTGTAATCTCACGGTGTATAATTTCAACACGAAGAGGCCTGAGCTAAAGGCTGATCTTGTTAACCTTAACTATGCGGGCAAAACCCCGGGCTTCATTGCCGGAAAATTTGAGTTCAAATCACAATCCCGGAAAGATTCTGTTGCGTCAAGCTATCCGCGGTTCATTTCTTATCAAACCAACCTTGAGATCCGGGGTTTTGGTAACGAACGCATGAAATATTCCGGAGGGTTTTCACTGTGGGGAAATCGCATCGGGAGTAACTCGGTTAATAATGAGATGGCAACAATCATTGTTTCCGATGAAGTGGAGAAGAAGTTCAAAGCCCGCTCACGCGAATTTGTTTTCCGGGATTCATCCGTACTGGCTGAGCAAACCGCATTCACTATCTACCAACAGAATGATTCCATTACGCATCGTTCTGTACAGATGAAATATGACTATAAGCAGGACAAACTTTTGCTGCTGAGTGAAAAAGGGTTGATGAAGAACGTTCCGTATTCATCTTCTTTTTTTAACATGGATTTTGCCGCGCACTCCATCCGCTGGGATTTGAAATCCGATAGCCTGGATATTTCAACACGCGGTGCGCGGGCAACCGTGCCGATGATCCTCGAATCGGTCGACTACTACGACCCGGATGATTTTAAAACACTGGAAGGGGTTGGATTTAAGTTCCATCCGCTGGCATTAGTGGCAAACTATTGCATTCGCAATAACACACGCGAACTGCATTCAGGAGATCTGGCGCAACAAACGGGATATGGTATTTTAGAAATTCAGAAAGCTATTGAGTTTCTGTCGCAAAAAGGTTTGCTGGAGTACTGGCCTCAGCGGGATCAGATTATTGTAAAAGAAAAAGCGGTTACCCAATACCTCGCGTATAAAGGAGAGGTTGATTATGACAACCTGAAAATTCAGTCCCTGTCCGGATCGTATGTTCAAACTGATTTAAAAGCCCCGGTTTACCCGAACGCAACGCTCAACTTTAAGAACCGGAACATGGTTGTGCGCGGGGTAAATGGCTTTAATGTGAGCGATTCATTAAACGTGTATATCAAGCCCGACAGCAGTACCGTTACCGTGCTGCAAAACCGCGACATTAAATTTGACGGAACCATTACCGCTGGAAATTTTGAAATCACCGGCAAGCAATTCACGTTAAAGTACGACAGCTTCTTCATCAGCCTGGATAAGATTGATTCGATCAATTTTTATTCAATGGAAAAAAATGCGCGGGGGCAGATGGTCCGGAAAAAAATAAACAACTCTATGGTTGGCGCTGATTCAACCGCTGCGGCAGCGGGTGGCATGAGCGCAGCGGCAAAGTCGTCCGGAACACTCTATATTAACAGGCCCAACAACCGGTCCGGAAAGGAAAAAATTCCAAACTACCCGAGGCTTGATGCAGCAGCAGGAGGGGTAATTTACTTTGACAGACCCGAAGTGCTGAATGGTGTATATGACCGATCCGTATTTTTTGTTGTTCCGCCCTTTAAGCTCGACAGCTTAAACGATGCCGATCCGGCTTCCCTGAATTTTGACGGATCATTCGTGTCAAGCGGAATGTTTCCAAGTTTTAAGGAAAAGCTGCACTCCATGCCGGATAAGTCGCTTGGGTTTCAGCATACGGTTCCGGCCAGCGGCTATTATCTATACAAAGGTGAAGGTAAACTTTTCGGGGTTATTACACTCGATAAAAAGGGACTTCGTTCACCGGGCCGCATCGAATACCTGGCAGCAACTGTTTACTCGAATGATTTTGTTTTTTATCCGGACTCTGTTTCTGCCAGAGGCGCGCGGGCTACAATCTCGGAGAAACAATTTGGCTCTGTTGTTTTTCCGCAGGCCTCGTTGCGGAATTATCAAATGAAATGGTTCCCGAAACAGGATCAACTCAAAATCAGGAACACCGATGTGCCGTTTAATTTTTACGACAGCACAGCGCAGCTTACCGGAACGATTACAGTTTCAAAAAACGGATTGACCGGCATTGGCAAGCTCGAAACGCGCGGCTCAGAGTTACGTTCGAGAGAAATGAGCTTCTCCGCAAAGGATTTCAGTGCGCGGCATGCGCGGTTTAAAGCAAAATCTGCCGATCCTTCCAAACCCTTAATTGACGGAACCGATGTGCGTGTAAAGTTTAACCTTGCCCAAAACTATGCCGACATCAGCCCGGAAGTAGAAGGTGAAGCCGCAATTGATTTTCCGTTCGCTCAATTCAAGACGTCCATCCCGAATGCCCGCTGGGATTTTACCACGCAGCAAATCACTATGACTAAAAATCCGGATGTGCCCATCGAGAACTCGTACTTCTATACAACCCGCAAGGATTTGGATTCCCTCAGCTTCAATGCAGAGAAAGCAGTGTACGATCTGAAGAAACAGGAAATGCTTGTAAGTGGTATACCTTACATTACCGTGGCGGATGCACGCATAACACCTGAGAACGGACAAGTGTTGATTCTTGAAAATGCGAAGATCGGCACATTAAAAAATACAACGATCATTCTGGATACCCTGAATGGATATCACCGCCTGACGGAAGGCGTGGTAGATGTTATTTCCCGGAAGGAATTTTCAGGCTATGCAACCTACCAGTACGTGAACTTCCTGAAAGATACATTTGCCATTAAGATGACCGACTTTCACCTTGAACCGGTTGTAGAAAGCGCGCATACTAAAAGGTCTCAACGGAAGAAAACAATAGCTTCTATGCAAACCGTTGGCGTTGGGCATGTAACGGAAAAGGAAAAGCTTGTGCTGGGGGCAGGTATGTTTTATAAAGGAGATCTTACCATGTATGCCACCAAGCCGGCCCTGCAGCTCACCGGTTTTGTAAAACTTGATTTGAAAAAAATTAAAAACTACAATGCCTGGATCCGGTATTCACAAAGCGGTGATGAACCTGAGGTTCTGATCAATTTCGATAAAGCACTTACCGAGGATGGCAAAAAGGTTGATGCAGGACTTCATTTTTCCGCACTTGAAAACGATCTGTACATTACCTTCCTGAACGATAAAGGCGAAGACGATGACGATTTCTTTATCCCAAGCGGTACACTTTATTACGATACTGCTTCACGGGAATATAAAATTGAAGACCGGGAGAAATCAGCGGGCAACAAATTATCCGGTAAAGTTTTCGCGTATAATGATGAAACCACACAGGTTCGTTTCGAAGGCCCTGTAAATCTCTTTAAAGGAACAAAGGATTTCGGACTTACCGCCTCCGCGCTGGGCAGTGGCCATGTAGGAACAAACGATATCCGCATGAATGCCTTAGTGATGATGAACACTACGGTTATTCCGCCTGCGTTTGACCTTATGGCGCTTGATCTGCAGGCGGTTATTGAAAAAGAAGGAGCCGAGGAAGGGCGGGGAGATCAAACCGAACTCTTGTATAAAATTGCCGATCTCGTGGGTGAACGTAACGCAAAGGAATTTGAAACCCGAAGTGCGCAAGGATATGTATCGCTGGGCACGATGGCCGAAACCTCAAAGGCGCTTACGTTTGCGAATGTTAATTTGAAATGGTCGGTATCAAACAGGGCGTTTTACAGCGAAGGCCCGCTTGGGGTGTCGAACAGCTACCGGAACGATATAAATGGCGCTTTTGAAGGGTTCATGGAAATTAAGAAAACCGAAGATGGCGCCCCGGTGTTTAATGTTTTCTTCAAGGCTTCACCCGAATCGTGGTATTATTTTGGTTTTGAGGATAACCGCTTGCTGATGCATTCATCCAATGAAGGGTTTAACACATTAGTTGCCAAAAAAACAAATTCGGGAAAAGCTAAGTTTGGCGATGTGGTTTTTGTTCCGGGCAGTGAAGAAGAGACGAAAGCTTTTATCAATCGCTTCAGGCTTGAATACCTGGGAATAGAGTCTCCGTATAGCCTCAGTGAAGGTCCTTCCGGAAAAAAGAAGGAAGAGCAAAAGAAGAAAGAAGAGAATGATGGATTTTAGGGGAAGTGGGGTATAGCCAAATGTTGTGTGCAATCAATTTTGAAAGCTAACGTTAGGGGACAAATCGAAGTATAGAATGAAGATTGCTTTCTTTTGTTTATTCTGCTTTTAGTAAAGCAAACGCCTTATAGCCAAACGTTAAAAATTTCTAAAACCAGCGCTCATGCTATTAATATCCCCCCAACGGTCGCGTTTTGCGAGTTAGCGGTATTTGAATGCTGGCGCCTTCCTGTTAATTTGCACACCTTACAATCAACTCCATTATGGTAAAAGAATATCTTACTAAAAACCAGGATCGTTTTCTAAACGAGCTTTTCGATCTTCTCAGAATCCCCTCGGTAAGCGCTGACAGCAAGCATGCGGGCGATGTGCGTAAAGCCGCTGAGTATTTACTCGGGAAATTAAAGACCGCTGGCGTTGATAAAGTTGAACTTTGCGAAACACCCGGGCATCCGATTGTATTTGGCGAGAAGATTATCAATCCATCGCTGCCTACGGTTTTAGTCTATGGCCATTACGATGTCCAGCCGCCCGACCCGCTCGACTTATGGACTTCTCCGCCTTTTGAACCGGTTGTTAAGGATGATAAGATTTACGCGCGCGGATCATGCGATGACAAAGGCCAGGTTTACATGCACGTAAAAGCCTTTGAAACGATGACAAAGCTCAGCCTGCTTTCGTGCAACATTAAGTTTATGATTGAAGGTGAGGAAGAAGTTGGTTCCGAACACCTCGCTGCGTTTGTAAAGGAAAATAAAGCGAAGCTGAAAGCCGATGTGATTCTCATTTCCGATACCGCGATCATTTCACTTGATCACCCGTCCATAACCGTTGGCCTGCGCGGGCTAAGCTATATGGAAGTTGAAGTTACCGGACCTAACCGCGATTTGCATTCCGGTGTGTATGGCGGAGCGGTGGCCAATCCGATCAACATACTCAGTAAAATGATCGCGTCTTTGCATGATGACAAAGGCCGTGTAACCATTCCGGGATTTTATGATAAGGTTGCCCAGCTTAGCGCTGCCGACCGTGAAGCGATAAACAAAGCGCCTTTCTCGCTCGAGAATTATAAGAAAGATCTTGACATCGATGATGTAAAAGGAGAAGAAGGTTACACAACGGTTGAACGCACCGGCATCCGGCCAACACTTGACGTAAATGGAATCTGGGGCGGATACACGGGCGAAGGCGCGAAAACCGTGCTTCCGTCAAAAGCGTATGCAAAAATTTCAATGCGGCTGGTTCCTGATCAGGATAATGGAGAGATCACTGAGCTTTTTACCAAACATTTTAAATCCATCGCGCCCAAATCCGTTAAGGTAAAAGTTACCGCGCTGCATGGCGGCCAGGCTGCCGTTACACCCACGGATTCAAAAGCGTTTAAAGCTGCCAGCGCAGCGTTCGAAGAAGTCTGGGGCAAGCGGCCGATACCTACCCGCGATGGAGGAAGTATTCCCATCGTTGCACTTTTTAAGAAAGAACTTGGTTTAGATACCGTACTCATGGGGTTTGGGCTGGATTCCGATGCCATTCATTCTCCCAATGAACATTATGGAATAAAAAACTTTATGCTGGGGATTGAAACCATCACATCGTTTTATAAACACTTCTCGAAAGCGTAGTTGCCGTTTGTTCCGGCAGGGCATGCGCAGCGACCCTGCATTCTGGTCATCCCGAGGAACGAGGGATCTTCGAACATACAGAATACGCAAAAATTTGAAGATCCCTCGTTCCTCGGGATGACTGCCTTATATGTATTTTTGAGATAGCTTTTAACTTTTCTTCTCATCCAGAAAAGCCAGAAACTTCTCATTTAAGGAAATAACATTTTTTACAAGCTCGGTTAGCAGTTGAGGCGGCCAATGGCTTTGTTATCCAATACATTAAAGTAGTTGTTAAGAGCCAAACCCCTGCCGTACAACAAAATTTCACAAAGAAAATTTTCAACGCCATACTTTGGCGTTTCGCAACACTACTTTTGTTTCAGAACAAGAAGCAAAAGAAAGTATGCAAACAAATAATCTACTCATCAGCACCGCAGGCGATAATCCTTTCAGGCTTGATAGTACAACGAACAAAACGTCTCTTTCAGATCTCTTTTTTGAAAGACACGGTTCATACTTAAACAAGTTTACATTATTTACTGCCCATTTTAACTCAATCCCCAACTTTGTACAAGAAATTGAAGTTGATTGTGAACGGGCTAACCGTTGGTTTTCTGAAAATTACAAATCGGAAATTAAGGACATATACTACGAGAAGAGTTATTCCCGTAAAAGAAAAGAGATGCTATTGGATGATGTCTTCTATCTTCTGTATGAAGATTTAATCATTAACTTCGATATAGCCTGTTCTATTGTTCATTTTCTCTTTCGAAAAACAGACTTTTCCAAAGTCGAAGCTATTTCAAGTGCAATTCGTAAATTCAGAGAAAGGAAACAACGAAATAAACCTGAAATATCATTGCTTATAAATGGCCATAATGGAATTAAAGCAAAGTCAATGGATATTACAAAGCCAAAATTGAGCATTGATGATAACTACAATGATGATTTCAAAGAAATTCATCGAACGATTTTAAAAAGACTTTCCCGTAAGAATGACAAAGGCTTAGTCCTGCTTCACGGAAAACCCGGTACAGGCAAAACCTCATACATTCGATATTTAATTGCTTCTTTAAAAAAAGACGTGATTTTCTTACCGCCAAATATGGCAAGTGCCATTACAAACCCTGATCTTATTTCAACTCTTGTTGATAATCAGAATTCAATTTTTGTGATTGAAGATGCCGAAAACATAATTGTTGACAGAGAGAAAAATGAAAACTCACCCGTTTCAGCGTTGTTAAATATTGCTGACGGATTATTAGCCGACTGTTTGAATATCCAAATAGTTTGTTCATTCAATACCGACATTTCTAAAATTGACAGCGCTTTGATGAGAAAAGGAAGGCTGATAGCCAAGTATGAATTTAAAGAGCTGGAAATTGAGAAAGCTCAACAGTTGTCAATTAAACTTGGGTTTAACACGCATATCCATGAACCAATGATCTTAGCCTCAATTTACAATCAGGAAGAAAAGAATTTTCAACAAAACGAAAAAAGAAAGTCAGTGGGGTTTCACATGAATAATTTAATCGAAAACTGAGAAAGTAAAAATCACAACGACATACGTTGGCGCGGTCAACAGATAGTTTTGCATCAATTATGCAGATAATAAGCGTCAGGAATAAAAATATTTTACTGCTTTCTGATACGCACGGCAAGCATCGGCTTATTCGTGTTCCTGGCAACATAGACATCATCATACACTGCGGAGATATATGTAATGATGGTAACACAGATGAAATCGCTGACTTTTTCGCCTGGTATTCAGCGTTGAATACTCCGCGCAAAATATTTGTCAACGGTAATCACGATTTGCCATTTGAATTAGAACCCGAACAGGGCAAACAGTTAGTTCCCGGGAATGTGCGATGGATAAGTGATGAATCACTTACCGTAAACGATATAAGGATAAAAGCGGTAAGCCCGTTTTCCTGTATTCAAAATTTCGATACAAATGACGAGATTGATATTCTCGTATCACACGCTCCACCGTTAGGCATTTTAGACAATGGCATTGGCATGAACGTGTTGAAGGAATATGCGCTAAGAGTAAAACCGCAGTATCATGTTTTCGGGCACAATCATTCGGGATATGGGCGCATGACATACCAAAAAATTCAGTTTATCAATGCATCCGTTTATAACGAGTTATGTAAAACAGAAATTAAGCGATAAAAAGAACCCGAAAAGAGCGGGTGCAAAAATTTTTGAATAAATGACTAAATTCAGGCACCCAATTTCGCCAATGGGCAACCCAACCCCTTAAAGACCATTTGGTAAATGGCTATATCATCATCCAAAAGCAAGCTGCATGAGTGAAGTTATTATATATCAATCTGCTGATAATCAAACTCAAGTAGAAGTAAAATTTGATGAGGATACGGTTTGGTTAAACCAATATCAACTTGCAGAATTATTTCAGGGAAGCAGGTCAAATATTGTTGAGCATATCAAACACATTTACAAAACGGCTGAATTGGAAGAAAATTCAACTTGTCGGAAATTCCGACAAGTTCAAAAAGAAGGCAAAAGGACTATTGAAAGACAAATTGATCATTACAATTTAGATGTGATAATTAGTGTCGGTTACCGGATCAACTCCAAACGTGGCATCCAATTCCGCCAATGGGCAACCCAACGCCTTAAAGACCATTTGGTAAAGGGCTACACCATTAACAAAAAACGGTTGGAGCAGCTTCAGCAAACCGTTCAACTTATTGAGCAAAGCGGCAAAACCGAAACCCTTTCGTTACCGGAAGCCAAAGGCTTGTTGGAAATCATTACCAACTACACGCAAAGTTTTGTATTGCTCAATCAGTTCGACAGCAACAAGCTGCCTACCGGCCAGCTTAGCGAGAACATTACGTATGAAATTCAATATGATAAAGCCATAAGAGCCATTAGCGAATTAAAGAAACAACTCATTAAAAAGAAAGAAGCAAGCGAACTGTTTGGCAACCAGAAAGACGACAGCTTTGCCGGTATCCTGGGTAATGTTGTTCAATCTTTTAGTGGCGAGTATCTCTATAAAAGTATTGAAGAGCAGGCAGCGCACTTACTTTATTTTGTAATCAAAAATCATCCGTTCAGCGATGGGAACAAACGCATTGGCGCTTTTTTGTTTATATGGTTTTTAGAAAAGAATAAACACCGCTTCAAAAAATCGGGCGAATTAAAAATTAACGACAACGCCCTGGTAGCGCTGGCGCTGCTGGTCGCGCAAAGCAATCCTGCCGACAAGGAGATTATGGTAAAACTTATCGTAAATCTTATTAATGGTTAAATTTTATACGTAACGTTTGAATTACGAAAGACGAATTTATGAAAGGAGTTATCGTTGATTCTTTTGAAGAAAAAGGATTGGGATTCGATGTCGTAAACTCCCAAGAAAATGCAAATGAAAAACAATAATTATGAGCAAGTATCTATGGAAGGTTAGAGCTACAAAAAGATGGACCGATGTAGCACAAGGAATGGAAGTTGATGTATTGATAGAAGGCCGTTCGGGCGAACCAAACATAAGAGAAATTGCCGAAGCACTTACGCGCAAATACGGCATAAAAAACTTAGGTGGCAGTGGAATGTCGAAAAGTATTTTTGATATTAGAAAAGCTTAACAGCCAATACAGGCAGCAAAAGGCGAGTTGACTTTTGAGCAGATTAAGAGTTGGATTGAAAAGCATTTGGTTAAAATAGTATAGATTAAGATAGTAATTGGTATGAAAGACCAAGTATTGGATTTTGTCAGATATGTTTCTGCATTAAGTGCACAGCGTGATAAAATATTACAAGCCACCGGAGAGAAGTTCAATATTTTCAGGGTTCTTAACCTGTCAACAAGTGAAACAAGAACGCATTCAGCTTTCCTTGCAGAACTTTTTAATCCTAAAGGAAGTCACGGACAAGGTTCGGTATTTTTGAAGTTATTCGTTGAACAATTAGGTATCAAAGATTTCGACTTTAAAAGTGCGAATGTCGAAATTGAAAAATTCGCAGGTTATATTGATGCTGATTATCGTGAAGGCGGAAGAATAGATATTGTTATCACCGATAATAATGGTCAAGGAATAATTATAGAAAATAAAATATATGCTGGTGACCAGAAGAAAGTGAGATTTCAAATATCCTGGACAATCGGAGCTGAGAAAGAAGCTAAAATAATGGACGGCTGGTTTCCCATAAAAACATGGACAACTAAAAAAGGTCTGGAGATACGAGACGATTGGAGTGATCCGGCAATTGAAATGAACAAAGAAATAAGTCCTCAAATTAAAAAATTTGTAGCCGAAGTGAGGGCGAGGCAGGACCAGGCCCCAACTCCCCTCAAAATTTCATAACAAAAATCTACAACGACATCCTTTGGCCGGGTGTCGCTCTACTTTTGTGCAGGAAGCAAAAAGGTTATGAGAGGTTATTTCGGAATCGGCATTGAGTTTACCAAAAACAAAAAGAACATCGGCACTCTTTGGCGCAGCGCCATGCTGTTTAATTCAGCGTTTGTTTATACGCTGGGTATGCGCTACAAATGGCAGCCTACGGACACGCTCAAAGCGTATCGTCATGTGCCGCTCTTTGAATACTCATCGTTAGATGAGCTCCTTCAATCCTTCCCCAAAGACGCAGAATTAGTGGGTGTGGAAATGACAGAAGATGCTGCTGACATCGTGGATTTTATTCATCCACGGCAATGTATCTACTTGTTGGGCACAGAAGACACAGGGCTTACACCCGAGGCGTTGGCAAAGTGCCACAAAGTAATCAGGCTGCCCGGCAGACGTTCCATGAATGTGTCCGTTGCCGGTTCGCTTGTGCTTTACGACAGGTTTTTGAAAGAAAATTTACGTATGAATCAGCGCGATATTGCTTCACTTAAAGAACGGATGGTTTTGAGATAAAAAATTATGAAAGAGAATAATAAGCAAATTATCCCAATAGAATATCCCGTAGACGTTTTTAACACAACGTTGAGCACTGGAATAAATCTGTCAAAACTTTATTGCTCGTGTTTTAAGAAAATTCCCAATACAATAGAATTTTATGATATCAATATTGAACCATTCAGTAAATGGATTGAAGGGAATTTATCTGAATACATCATTAACAGGATTTCAAAGGAAACTGACATTTTTTCAAAGAAACCATACCCTGAAAAGATAACTTACATTTTGTCTACTGAAATTATTGTCTATATCAATTTTGACGGAGAAGAAGTTCAGCTTATGTTTTTTAAGCATGACGAGCAGGTAAGACTAATTATTGAATGTACGCAAAAGCATAAGATTAAAATGAAACCAAATAACTTTAATCTTATTGTTCCCGGAAACAAAGGAAATGGGTTTGAACTAAAGCCACTAAAAAATAAAAAACTGAAATTATCACTTCATAAGAATTATAACGATGACCTTGTTGATTTACACTCTCAAATTTTAAAGTCATTAAAGTGCAATGACACAAGCGGCCTTATCCTGTTTCATGGTGTACCAGGCACAGGAAAATCCACCTACATTCGATATCTGGCAAATTTCATAAATAAAAAGATAATTTTCCTTCCGCCTAATTTAGCACTTACTCTTAGCGACCCGTCATTTGTACGTTTATTGATTGACAACCCCAATTCAATTATTATGATTGAAGACGCAGAGGAACTTTTGGTTTCCCGAAATGGTGAGAATAATTCCGGAATTTCAATGTTACTCAACCTTACTGACGGTTTGCTTGGTTCATGTCTGAATATTCAGTTTATCTGCACGTTCAATACCGAACTTCAAAACATTGATACGGCATTATTGCGTAAAGGAAGGCTTACTGCATTGTATGAATTTAAACCGCTGACCATTGAAAATCAAAATCGTTACTTTCAGCATTGGGGAAAGAAAATAGTGAAGTTACAGAGCCGATGACGTTAGCCGATATTTACAATGCCGGTGAGCAGAATTTCAGTTTCAAACCCGAACGGAACAAAATTGGATTTAGAGCAGCTTAATGATGAAAGGTAAAACATTCACGGCTGTTGATTTTGAAACCGCACAAGGCTATCGTTGGAGTATTTGCCAGGTTGGATTGGTGCGCGTTGAAAACGGTTTGATTACAAACAAACTTGATATTCTTGTTCAGCCACCCGATAATTATTATTGGAAACAATTTGTGGAAATACACGGAATCGATTGGGAAAAAACCAAAGACGCACCAACTTTTGATTTAGTTTGGCCCATGATAGAGCCTTTCATTACAGGCCAGGATGTTGTTGCCCATAACTCGGCTTTCGATTTTACCTGCATGGAACAAACACTAAATTGGTATGGAATTGAAATACCAGGCTTTACAGGGCATTGCACGTATAAAATTTATGGTGAAGCGCTAAGCTCATTATGTGAGAAACACGGAATTGAGCTTGACCACCATAATGCGATTTCGGACGCAAAGGCGTGTGCAAATTTATTTATAAAACATCTTGAAGATTAAGGAAAT
Organism: uncultured Roseivirgaceae bacterium; assembly: GCA_964538575.1. GTDB lineage: Bacteria > Bacteroidota > Bacteroidia > Cytophagales > Cyclobacteriaceae > UBA2336. Next base: position 3,004 of record CAZIGG010000065.1, on the reverse strand, counting down.
GAATATACTCTTTGTTTGTACCATAAATAAGATGAGAAGTTTAACGGCTGAAAGAATATTTCAAAATGATAATCGATTTATAGTCAAATCAGCAGGGACAAACAAAGAAGCTACAACATGCATCTCTCGTGATTTAATAGCATGGGCTGATTATGTTTTAGTAATGGAAAGGAATCACAGGAATGAAATCCATAAACTTTACCCGGATTTGTACCAAACGAAAAGAATAATTTGCTTGTATATACCTGACGAATATGATTTTATGGATGCGGGGTTAATAGAATTGCTCAGGTCGAAATTTGAATACATTTGGGAAACAGAAATAACTCATCCATCTTAAAGAGATTAACCTATGTCAAAGCGTGGATTTTATCAGCGATATTCTCTCATTATCAAAAGACTTCAAAAAAGCCCGGCTTCATTTGAAGAGATTAACGATTACCTGGAACAGCAATCTGAATTTCAGGATTTCGACCTTAAGTTCTCTATAAGACAATTTCAACGCGACATAAAAGACATACGCGAACTTTTTGGTTTGGAAATCCAGTACAGCCGGTTGCAAAAAGCATATTTCATTGATAATGCAAACCAATCAACGGCCACCGACCGGATGTTGGAATATTTTTATATGGTCAATGCGCTAAACGTTACAGACGATTTGTCAAAACACATTCACCTTGAACAAAGACGTGCGCAGGGAACAGAACATTTTTACGGCTTGCTTCACTGTATTAAAAATCATTTTATTGTCAGATTCCCCTATCACAAATATGAAGACGATATAATCGTAAAACGAGAAGTAGAACCGTATGCGCTCAAGGAATTTAAAGGCCGTTGGTATTTAATAGCCAAAGACGTGCATGACGATTATACAAAAACTTTCGGATTGGACCGCATACAGGATTTGGAAATCACCAAAAAGAAATTCACCACTTCGCCTGAATTTAACGCGAACAATTTGTTCAAAGATTATTTCGGAATAATCAATTCGTCAGACAATGAATTGACAGAAATAGTTTTGTCGTTCGACTCGTTTCAGGGGAAGTATGTAAAATCTTTTCCGTTACACGAATCACAAAAGGTAATTCTTGACAATGAAAACGAAACACGGATAAAACTTTCGCTTTATGTTACGTATGACTTTTTATTGGAATTATTATCATTCGGGGACAGAATGAAAGTACTATCGCCTGATAGTTTGCAAAAAGAAGTTTGTGAGACTTACAATAACGCATTGAAACAATACAAAAAATAAAATGCCCTGACACGTGTCAGAGGCATATTGAAATGATACGGTTTGTATGTATAAAAGATTTACGGGATGAGTTTTAATTTGTTGTGCGGGTTGGGTTGGCATAAACCAAGGCATGGCCTTTAAAAGCAGCAAAAAATCCCGAGTGCTGAATTCGGTTTTTTTTATTTCAAGGCTGCTTGTTTCAATATGCTATTGAGTGTTCCGGGAGGAACTTCATCAGACAACCGGTGATAGGCAACGGTAACTTACCTGTTTTGCCTGCGTGTTTGTAGGCTCGGTGGCTTCCTTTTTGGCGAACCTGAAACCAACCGTCATCTTCAATGAGTTTAATAACTTCTTTGTATTTCATTGTCCGGTCAACACCAGCATTTCTGATTCTGAAATGGGTTCAGGAAATTCTAATCCTGACTCCTTCATCACCTCAAGATGTAAGGTAATAGCGTCCACGATATTTTCTTCCACTTCTTTCCGAGTGGCACCTGCCGAAGTGCAACCCGGTAAATCAGGAATATATGCGCTGTAACCGTTGGCACTTTTTTCATAGATAACCAAATACCTTTTCATCATTTCTGTTTTTTATGTAGAACTCATCTCAAAAATAGTCTGGTCATTCCGATCCCGCCAAAGCGGGCGAGGAATCTTCAAATTTCGCATGTTCTGTATGTTCGAAGATCCCTCGTTCCTCGGGATGACCGCATTATGAGTATTTTTGAGATGACTTTGTAGTAAAACTAATCAAAATATTTTTTAAAGGAACATTGCCGGGTAATGTGATTACTACTTTGTTTTTTGTTCGCTCTATAACCATAACGCAAGTTAAAACTTTTAAGCATTTTTTCTTCTCTATTCGTGTGATAGAAACGAAGCAATAATTATACTGACAATCATATTTCTAATACCCTGACGCGTGTTCGCATGTGACGAACCAGGGCGTGAGAAGGACGAGATCGTAAAAAAGATCATGTAACAAGGCAGGAATACCGGTAACCCGTCAACCATTTTAGTGCCGGTTGTGTTATCTTGCCGATTCGTTTATCAGGTCAATTATGAGCAGAGTTCTTTTTTCGGTTATCCTTCTGTTTGCATCCGGTATTTCATCCGCCCAAATCCTTACCCCGGCAAAATGGTCGTGGGAGGCTTCGAAAAAAGCAGTAAAGGTTGGCGATGAACTGGAGTTGATTTTTACCGTAACCATTGACGATAAGTGGTATGTGTATGCAAATGATTTTGACCCGGATTGCGGTCCGTTGTTAACAACGTTAACATTAGCGCAACACCCCAGTTTTAAAACAGTAGGTACTTTTAAAGCCATCAAACCAAAAGACAAACACGATGAAATTTTTGATTGTGATGTTAAGCTGTTTGTGGGCAAAGGCGAATTTCGGCAGAAGATTAAAGTACTATCAACCGACCTGAAGATTTCCGGTATCCTTGAAGGGCAAACCTGCACAGAAGTTGATGGAAAGTGTATTCCATTCGAGGCCGATTTCTCATTTACCGGTATTATTGTTACAGGGGGGGCTACACAAACTATAAAGGTACCGGAGCCTGAGAAACAGAATCAGGTACAGGTGGTTGAACCTGTTGTAGTAAAGGATACTTCGAAAACAGAAATAGCGCCAGCAAAGACGTTTTCGACAACCATAAGCGGCCCGGTATTGGATGAAGCAATTCTGGAAGGCAAGCCAACCTACGGCAATGATTCTTTTTGGACTTTGCTGGTACTGGCATTTATCGCGGGCCTCACAT
>CAZIGG010000064.1:0-17030 GCA_964538575.1 uncultured Roseivirgaceae bacterium | reverse complement strand
TCTGCGTACCATGTATCGCTCCTGTTCCGGTCGTTTGTTTCAATTTCTTCAATGAGCTTATCGTCCTTAAAGCGTTGTGCTTCTTTATGCAGGTCGGGAAATTTAATTAGCGCGTCTTCGCTCATCCAGGCTTCGGCAGGGGAGCCGCCCAATGCGGCATTGATAAGCCCGATGGGAACCTGGTATTTTTCATAAATTTCTTTCGCAAAGAAAGAGGCCACTGCAGAAAAATTCAGTACGGTTTCCGGATTGGCACTCACCCAGTTTCCTGCATCCAAATCCTGGTGCTCTTTTTTGAAATCGTATTTATCGGCCACTAAAAACTGGCGGATGTTTTTGTTTTCGGAACGGGCGATTACCGTGCGGTATTTTTCTTTCACCCTTTCCATGGTCAGTTCCATGTTCGACTGGCCGGAGCAAACCCACACATCTCCAAAGAGTATATCCTTAACGCTTATTTCATTTTTTCCTTTAAAGGTCATTTCAAAAGGCCCGCCTGCAGGTTGAGAGGGGAGAAGGATTGACCAGTTGCCGTTCGTATCGGCCTGCGCGGTGTATTTCTTTTCATTAAAGGTCAGTTCAACCGTTTCGCCTGCAGATGCCCATCCCCAAAGTTTTAGCTCCGTATCCCGTTGTAAAACCGCACCATTGCTTATTAAACGGGGAAGCTTTACCTGTGCTGTTGTTACAAAACTTACAAGCAGTAAAAAGACGATGGCTATTTTCTGAATCTTGTGTTGTTTCATAAAAATCGTTTCAGGAATTAATTTTTAGTTCGTTCGCCATCCACCATTCGCCAGATACCAGGCGGATTGTTGTCTTTCAGTTCCTCCGGTAACAATGCTTCCGGAAAATTCTGATAGCATACCGGTCTGCTGAACCGTGTGATCGCCAATGTTCCGACTGAAGTAGTCCGGCTGTCGGTCGTTGCCGGAAAAGGCCCGCCATGCACAATGGAATGATTGACCTCAACGCCTGTCGGATAACCGTTGATGATCAGCCTGCCGGCTTTTTGTTCGAGAATGCTGATCAGGTCGCGATGTTCTTCCAACTCCTGATTGGTTCCGATAACCGTTGCTGTCAGATGCCCGTGAATTTTTTTAGCCGCCTGCAACAGTTCATTTTTATCCGAAGCTGTAATGGCAAGCGTTGATGGCCCGAATACTTCTTCTTCCAGCGTTGGATTGCTGAGGAAGTTTTTAATATCGCTTTCGAAAAAATGAGCCGAAGCCATGAATCCCGCCTCGCTTTCTTTTCCCGATGAAACTTCATCCACGCCTGAAATAGTTTGTAAAATATTTACGCCTTGTTGAAAGTTATTGCGAATTCCTTCCGTGAGCATAACACCGGCCGCAGTATCTTCAATGTATTTCGATACACTTGAAATAAATTCTTCCTTAAATTCTGATTGCTGAAGAATAACCAATCCCGGGTTTGTACAAAACTGCCCGACACCTAATGTAACCGAAGCGGCTAAGTCGCGCGCGATGTCTTTGCCTCTTTCTTTCAAAGCGCCTGGCAAAATGAAAACCGGGTTGGTACTGCCCATCTCGGCATAGACAGGGATGGGCTCGGGGCGTTTGTTCGCTTCATCGAACAAAGCTTTGCCTCCGCGGAATGATCCGGTAAACCCGATGGCTTTGATCAGCGGATGCCGCACAATCGCAAGTCCTGTTTCCGTGGATTGTCCGTGTACCATGGAGAAAGTGCCATCAGGCATGTTGCATTTTTTTATCGCGTTTAAAATGGCAGCGCCAACAAGTTCGCATGTTCCCGGATGAGCAGGGTGCGCTTTGATCACAACGGTGCAACCGGCAGCCAAGGCAGAAACCGTATCGCCACCCGCAACTGAATAAGCCAATGGAAAATTGCTGGCACCGAATACGCCAACAGGCCCGAGCGGTTTTTGCATGCTGCGGATGTCGGGTTTGGGAGCCGGCTTCCTTTCAGGATCAGCGTGATCAATCCGTGCATCAACCCATGAACCTTCGCTGATGAATGAAGCAAACATGTTTAAATGATTGATAACGCGTTGCCGTTCATTGATAAGCCGGGCTTCGGCCAATCCGGTTTCTTCCATGCAGCGTTTGATCAGTGCATCGCCAAGCGCCATAATTTCATCGGCTATGCAAATCAAAAAAGCGGCTTTCTTTTTTCCGCTGATGTTGCGATAAACCTGGAAAGCATCGAACGATTTTTGAATGGCACTATTAATTTCTTCTGACGCGGCCTCATAAAAATCGGGTTTTATTTTTTGCGTAGTTGCCGGATTGACAGCATGAAAAGTTTTTTGACTTTTGGCTGAAAAAGAATTTCCGATGATATTTTTTCCGGATAACTCCATCTTATTATGGATTTAAGGTTTGGCCAAATAAAATACTCTCTTATTTCTCTACTGATATGGAATAATCGCTTGAATAGTTCCGTCATCATTATGATGCAACCCGGTAACCTTAATGTTGCGTAAATGTGTCTTGCCTGAAAGCTGCACATCGTGGTAGAATAAATACCATTTGCCGTTAACCTCTACGGTAGAGTGGTGGTTCGTCCAGCCTTCAACGGGATGAAGCAATACGCCCTTGTACGTGAACGGCCCGTAGGGGGAATCGCCAACCGCATAGCAAATATAATGCGTATCGCCTGTAGAGTAGGAGAAGTAATATTTGCCTTTGTACTTGTGCATCCATGAGGCTTCAAAAAATCTTCTTCCGTTATCGCCTTGCAGCAAAGGCTTACCGTTTTCATCTACGATGATTACGTCTTTCGGCTCTTCGGCAAACTCCAGCAGGTCATTACTCAGCTTTGCCACTTTTGCACACAAGGCAGGTTCAGCAGCTTTGGGCAGGTGAGCAAACGGGCCTTCGCCTTCTGCCTTAAACGTACCGGTTCTCCAGCGTTGCAGTTGCCCGCCCCAGATGCCGCCAAAGTACATATAATAAGACCCGCCCCGTTCGGTTTCACCGTCCGGGCAGGCATCGTCTTTGAACACGGCAGGGTCTATGCTGAAACTTCCTTTTACCGGTTCAGGTTCAGCAACAAACGGCCCTTCGGGTTTTTTACTTGTTGCCACGCCAATCCTGAATATGCCGTCTTTATCCTTGGCAGGAAAGAATAAGTAATACGTGTCGTTCGCAAAGGCAGCATCGGGCGCCCACATCTGGCGGCTTGCCCAGGGAATGTCTTTTACATCTAACGCAACGCCATGATCAATTACCTCACTTCCGATAGTGTCCATCGAAAACACATGGTAATCTCGCATATCGAAATGACTGCCCAGATCATCTTCAGGAACACCGGCTTCCACATCGTGCGAAGGATAAATATAAATGCGTCCGTTAAAAACATGTGCCGATGGGTCAGCTGTATAGATATGTTTTACCAACGGTTGCGAGATGGCTCTTTTGCTTAGTTCATCTGTTTGCGACATGATCTATGTTTAGTTTTCTGATTTGTTACATGTGATTTAGAGTAGGCAGTAAGCAATTTGCCAACTGCCTACTGATTTCTTCTTGCTTTCAAATCCGTTTCAATCTGCACTTCCATATCCTTATTTATTTCATAGAAGGACAGCAACGCTGCTCCCAGGATAAAGGGTATTGCGGGGAAAACACTCACCAGCAATTTTGTGCCCTGTATGGCAGAAGCCGGTTGTAAGGCATCGCTGTTGGGAACATAGTGAAACAAATCCAGTATTCCTGTCAGTAATGAGCTGCCAACGGTTAAGCCGACTTTTAATCCTACCATCATGGCGGAAAAAATAATGGCTGTTGCCCTGCGGTTACTTTTCCATTCGCTGTAATCGGCCACATCGGCAATCATCGCCCAAAGCAACGGAATGGTGATTCCGTAGGAAAGCCCGTGCAGTATTTGCGATGCATACATCAGCGAAACAGACTCAGGCGGGAAAAAATAAAAGAGCAGGATGAACAACGTGGAAATAAACAACCAGATACCAAACACGTTTCTTTTGCCGTATTTATCTGCCAGCGGTTTTGACAGGCCGATGCCGATGATCATGAAAATAATGCCGCCCGCGTTAAACAAACCGAAACCGGCAGACACGGGATCTTCACCGAAGAAATTAATGCCCACACTGGAAAAGCCGTTAAGGATCGGGCCTACAAAGCTTGCCAGGCTTTCTTTGTCTACATAATTTTCAAAATAATAAACATAAGCCCCGCCTTTCATGGCCAGCGTAATGAACACCAAGGTTGTAAGCACCAGCATGATAATCCACGGCTTGTTTTTTGTTAAATCGCCCAGGTCTTGTTTTAAGCTTGAATTTTGTTCGGGCTTGGGAACAATCCGTTCCCGTGTGGTGAAGAAGGTAATCAACAGCATTACCATGCCGATAACGGCTAACCATGTCATTACTTTCTCCATACCAGCAGCCTTGTCGCCTCCTCCCGCATTTATAATGATTGAATACATAAACACCTGCACAAAAAATTGTGCAAACATTACGGCAACAAAACGGTAGGAGGAAAGGCTGTTCCGTTCCTTCATATCACCGGTGAGCACACCGCTTAGTGCAGCATAAGGCAGGTTGTTTGCCGCATACAACAATAACAGCAGCGTATACGTAACAACAGCATAAATCACTTTCCCTTTGTAGGAAAAATCGGGTGTGCTGAACGCTACCAAGGCAATCACGCCAAGCGGCACGGCTGTCCACAACACCCACGGACGAAATTTGCCCCACCTGGAACGGGTTCTGTCCGCCAGCGCGCCAATAAGCGGGTTGAACCCGAAGGCTGCCACAAGCCCTACGGCAAATATGACTTTGGAAGCATCATTGGCAGCAAGACCGTAAATGTCTGTATAAAAATAGGCGAGGTATGTAATGAGGGTTTGGAATACCAGGTTGGCGGCAAGGTCACCCAGGCTGTAACCTATTTTTTCGAGTACGGACAGTTTTTGTGAGGATGTATTCATTAATATATAATTACGTTGCGCTTTAAATTAACTACTGGCATTCATGGTTTACCGCAAAGACGCAAAGAGCGCAAAGTTCATTCTTTGGTTTCTCTGCGTCTCTGAGGTTGAAAAAATCTAAGTGGATTTTGTCTCATGTATAATTAATCCTTTTTCGTTTCAATCACTTTATAAAATGCAGGCTTGGGCTTAAACTCCCTGTCGAATAATAAAGGATAGTTGGTTCTGCCGGGAACAGGCCAGCCGTTCAGCCAGCTTTGCCCATCGTTCACGCCCCAGAACGTAACACGGGTTACTTTGTCTTTATGTTTTAAAAATAATTCAAACAGGGCGGCATAGTTGTCAGCTAATTGCTGCTGTACACTGTCGGGAAGGCCGTCCACGTAAGGATTGAATGCCGGGTCGTCTTTCATGGTCATGCGCTGGTTTACGTCTGCTCCCTGAAAGTTTCGTGGCAGCACTTCAACGTCTAATTCGGTAATCATCACTTTCAACCCTAATGCCGAATATTCCAAAATACTTTCTTCAATTTCTTTCAACGGTATTCTCCCGGCATGCCAGTGTCCCTGTATACCTACGCCATCAATGCGCACGCCTGCTTCCTGTATTTTCTTTATCAGTGTAATGCATCCTGCACGTTTTGCCGGCTGCTCGTTATTATAATCATTGTAATATAATTCTGTGTCGGGGGCAGCTTCCTGTGCCAGGCGAAATGCTTCGGTAACGTAATCATCGCCCAGGTTATCCAAGAAAATGGATTTGCGCATCGTGCCGTCTTCGTTCAAGGCTTCGTTCACCACATCCCAGCCCTGGACTTTTCCATTGTAACGGGCAGCAAGGGTGGTGATATGGTTAGTGAAAAATGCTCCCAGCGAATCTTTGTCTTTTATTTTCTGAACGTAAGGCGGCAACTGGCTGTGCCAGATGAGTGTATGACCGACAACATCCATTCCGTTTTTTTTGCCATACTCGATTAATTTATCAGCCAGCGTAAAATCATACGTGTCCCACTGCGGATGTATGTACATGCTCTTCATGATGTTTTCGGGCGTGAGCGAATTAAAGTGCGTGCGGATCACGTCATCAGCGATTGAGTCTTTTTCTTCGATCTGCTCCGCGCTTAATGCCGCGCCAATGGCGAAATCGCCTTTGAAAACATTTTTTAAAGATAGATCAGTGGTTTCTTTTTTATTACCGGCACACGTGGTCAATAAGACAAATGTAACTGTGGCGAGGATAAAATTCAGTTTTGTCATAGTGGATTGTTGTTTTTGCATATTAATTCGTGCTAGGCTTATTAGTAAACAATAGGCATAAAAATGTTTCATAAGCAAAGCCTGTAAAACATCTGTCAGTTAACGAGTACGCGTTTATACGTAGTTTTTTGATTATGCCTGACTTCGATGATGTAAACTCCGCTGGCTCCGGTGAGGTGAAGCGGTAGGGCCTCATGTTCCAAAATGGTGGTGCTTTGAATAACCCTGCCAAAGAGATCGCGGATAATTGCCGTAACCTGCGGGCCTTGTGATTCAAGAATTATTTTTCCGTCACGGGAAGGATTGGGATATACACTGAGTGCCGGACTGCTTTCGTCAATACCGGTGACAAGACAGAATGATCCACCGGTTGTGGTTGGAATATAATCTTTCAGCCAGGTAAGCGCGGGTCTTTCCGTACCGTTGGATCGAACGAGGTATGCATTGACCCGCCAGATAGCGTTCTGCCTGTAGCCCCAGAGTGTTATGCCCTGTACTCCGGGATGCGACCACAATACGGGGAACTGACTCATGTATTTAGCGCGCTGCTGGTTGTCATCCGCGATATCCACATCGTATTCAGAAATATGAATCGGTATTCCTGTTGCATGAAGTTTATTAAGATTGGCAGTCAATGTCGCATTGTCGGTTGTTTCGAGGCCATGACCCTGTTCACCGATTATATCGATGAGATTTTGTGCCTTCAAAGCATTGATGATTCCGATATATTTGTCTGTTTCACTGTTACTGTATATGATATTGTAATCATTCAATGCCAGTTTTGCATTAGGAAAATATTGCCTGGCTTTTTGGAACGACCAGATGACCCAGTTCCAACCTCCAACTCCGAGAGCCTGACTGTACACCGGAGGAGCGTGAAGAGGTTCGTTAACAACATCGATGTAATCTGTGTCCGGATAACGTTCGCTGAGTAAGCTGATCCATTCTTCAACTTCTTCACGTTGTTCTTCCGGGGACAATGCGCTAATCCAGCCGGGCTGCTGCTGACCCCATACCAGTGTATGCAGCTTGAAGGGGAAACCATTGGTCTTTGCAAAGTGATAGGCAATGTCAAGCTGTGTCCAGTTCATTACATCGCGTGTCGCCTCTACGGAACCCCATTTGCCCGCATTTTCGGGTGTAACCTGGTTCCAGTACGTGGTAAAATCAGCAGGAGCAGACGTTGCAATAATATTTCCGAGGAATTTACATTTACCATCAGCCAATTGTGCATTTACTGAAAGCGTGAAGAATACCATCAGCAAACCGGTGAATAAGAATAGCTTAAATTTTTTCATAGCGCTCATCTGTTAAAGATACTAAATATTCAGGACCACAGTTGTGACAGACTGTGCAGGAAATACAACATCAGCACCGGACGTTGTGTTTTCAACCTCCTTGTAATAATTGGCTTCTTTACTTTGATAAACCTCTGCATCTGTGACGGATTTTCCTGTTACTTCAAAATCTGCGCTTACCTGTCCGACCCCCGTGTTGATAACCATTACCGTGAGTTTGTTGTTTGCGGGATTTTTAAATGCTGACACAAACAGGTTTGAATTTGTTGTAGAAACATCTACCCGTTCATATCCGGCATCAATATGTTTTGCAAAGTGCTTCATGACATAATAGAAAGGAGTGACCGTATAGGCTCCTCCTGAAGTTACACTCACCATACCGGCATTTTGCGCACCTGCAGCGGGTTCAGCCCAAACGAGTTTCCAGTAAATGTAGCCCGATGAGTTGGCGTGTAACAAAGTGTTTTGAATGAACACTGCTGTATTAAACCAGGTAAAACCATTGTCCGAAAACTCAGTCATGATGTTGGGCTTGCCGCTGACGTTGCGAATGTTCTGCAAAGATGAAATGATCTGCTCGTTGGATGTTGTTGAAGTTATATTATAAGGGTGATAGGCCAGAACCCCGCAATGCGGCTTATCTTTAAGGATATTGGCAAAAGGTGCATACGTGGGTACGTCCTGCGATTCCGGCCCGATCATGACCGGGGGATTTTCCCTGTCCTTTATTTTATCATAGACCTTATCAAAGGCGATGTTGTAGTCGGGCAGATTACTGTTTAATGAATTAAAATTCCATTGACAGGTTGTCCAGTTGGCATTTACATACGTTGGTTCATTTTGAATGCTGAGATAATCGGGGTTGAAGGGGAGGTGCTCGAAGGTGTGTTCCCAGTAATCCGCGTAAGCATCATACATGAAGTTAAAATTTTCATCTTTCTTCAGCGTGCCTTGCCGAGATGAGTTGTTGCTTTTAAGCCCTGCCGGAGGCCCCCATGAACTGAGCAATATTTTTACATCAGGGTTGCGGCTTTTGGCCATTTCATAAAGTTCGTTTGTGGCATCCCAATGAAGCTTGGAATTATCATCCGACATGTTTGCTGTACCGGTATAGTCGGGGTAATTGTCGGGGTAGTACCAGGTTTTAAACCGGATAATATCAATGCCAAGATCATCAAAGATCAAATCGGCAATCTCGTTTTTATTGCTGCTATTCGTCATCCAGTTACTGTACCAGGTAAGCGCACCTCCAAACCCCACCATTTGCTGATGGGTGTTGCCTGGATTAACGGTAATGGTGAATGATGAGTTTGGCGGGCCTGATGGCTTGGGATCGGTATCACTATTACTACTGCATGATATCAGCAACCCGCTGAACAGGAGGAAGGATGCGAGGTAATAATTCAAAAAAAATAAGCGTACGTTCATGTTTTTACTGCTGGTAAGTTCATAAAAAAATCAATCGGACACGAATGCCCGATTGATTGACTCTAACTAAATTAACTCTAACTAATTTAACCTAACTATGTTCAATTCTTAATTAATTTTACATCATTAAAGAAGTTTGATTGGTAGTTGAGTAGAAATTTGCTCATCAATAGGTTAGCATTTAATGGGTTTAGTGGTTGGTTGAGTGTTGCCGGTTCTTCGATAAAGTCTAGTACGGAATGAAGGACAGGCACCTAAATGTCAAACTTGGGAATTAATTATGCAACCGATTGCATAAATTTTTTTACAAAAACGTTTATTTTCGATAATTTCAGCCATTCTTGTGTGCAACCGATTTATATATTTTGCCCCTAAAGACTAAAAATGACCCATTCCATTGCCGTTGAGTTCTACCCTTATTCCTGCGAAAGCAAACTGTTATGAGCCGTTATTTATTAGGATATGACCTGGGGAGTTCCTCCGTCAAAGCCTCACTTATTGAAGTTGAATCCGGCAAGCTTGCGGGTTCAATATCCGCTCCCCAGGAGGAGATGGAAATTTCAAGCCCCAGGCACGGCTGGGCTGAGCAGGATCCGGAAGCCTGGTGGGACAACCTGGTGCTGGCAACCCGGCAACTGCTCACGAAATTCCAGATCGATGCCAATGCCATACAAGCGGTCGGAATCTCGTACCAGATGCATGGCCTTGTACTGGTTGATCACAACCAGCGTGTTCTCAGGCCATCTATTATATGGTGTGACAGCCGCGCAGTAACAATCGGGGAAAACGCCTATCATCAATTGGGGGAATTGTATTGCATGAACCGGCTGCTCAACTCTCCGGGAAATTTTACCGCCTCTAAACTGAAGTGGGTCTTCGACAACGAGCCTGATATATATAAGAGAACCTACAAAGCCATGCTGCCGGGCGACTACATAGCCATGCGGCTTACAGGGCAGATTTCAACAACTATCCCGGGTTTGTCAGAAGCTGTTATGTGGGATTACGAGAAACAGACCATCTCGGAAAGACTGTTTAATTTTTATAAAATAGATATCGGTAAAACAGCGGCCATCGTTCCGACATTCGGAGATCAGGGCCGGCTTACCAATGAGGCAGCCCAGGCGCTCGGGCTCAAAGCGGGAACTTTGTTAACCTATCGTGCAGGAGATCAGCCCAATAACGCTTTCTCATTAAATGCACTTAATCCCGGTGAAATTGCCACTACAGCGGGGACATCGGGTGTAATCTATGGGGTTACGGATAAACCGATTACGGACACATTCTCCCGCGTGAATACGTTTGTTCACGTCAATCATGCTCACGATTCCCCACGATTGGGGGTAATGTTGTGCGTCAACGGAACCGGAATTATGAATCGCTGGCTTCAGCATCATCTTTCCCATAACCGGAATCCCTTAACATATCAGGAAATGAACGACCTCGCTGCACAGGCGCCAATCGGTTCAGATAATCTCGTTGTCATGCCATTCGGAAACGGAGCCGAACGCGTACTGCAAAACCGCGATATTGGTGCAAGCTTTCATGGCCTGGAACTCAATCGCCATCATGCACCCCACATGTGCCGCGCTGTTCAGGAAGGTATCGTGTTTGCCCTGGGGTACGGATTCGAAGTACTGAACGAGCTGGGAATTAAATCGTCTGTTATCCGTGCGGGTCATGCAAATATGTTTCTGAGTGAAGTGTTTTGCGAAATTTTTGCCGATATAACAGGAACGGAATTGCAACTTTTTAACACCGATGGCGCACAAGGCGCAGCACGTGCTGCCGGTGTCGGGGCCGGATATTATGCAAATGTGAAAGAAGCTTTCAGTAATTTGAACTGCATTAAGCGCTATGAACCCAATGCTGAAACCCGGGCAGCTTATGAAAAACCTTTTCAGCGCTGGAAAAATATTTTACAGAATCAGTTAACCTAAATCAATATGAAAACTACGAAGCGTGAGTATTTTAAAAACATCCCTGTGATCAAGTATGAGGGAAAAGATTCTCGTAATCCACTGGCATTTAAATGGTATGACACTAAGCGTAAAGTGGGAAAGAAAACCATGGAGGAACACCTTCGTTTTGCAATTGCTTATTGGCATACCTTCTGTGGAAACGGAGGCGATCCGTTCGGGGCACCGACAAAAGAATTCCCATGGCTCACGGCCAACGATCCTGTGCAACGCGGATATGACAAGATGGATGCTGCTTTTGAGTTCATGCAAAAGCTGGGAATTAATCTCTATTGCTTTCATGATTACGACCTGGTGGAGGAAGCTCCAACCTTAAAGGAATCTGAAGCAAGGCTTGGTAAACTTGTTTCGTATGCCAGGCAAAAGCAAAAAGATTCAGGCATTAAGCTGCTGTGGGGTACAGCCAATTTATTCTCTAATCCACGCTATATGAATGGCGCAGCGACAAACCCCGACTTCAACGTGGTATGTCATGCGGGCTTCCAGGTTCAGAATGCGATTGATGCAACGGTCGCACTGGGAGGAAGTAATTATGTTTTCTGGGGCGGAAGGGAAGGATATCTCTCGCTGTTAAACACAAATATGAAACGCGAGCAGGAACACCTCGCACGGTTTCTTCAGATGGCCCGGGATTATGGACGCAAAAATGGTTTTAAAGGAACGTTCCTGATCGAACCCAAGCCCATGGAACCAACCAAACATCAGTATGATTTTGATGCGGCAACCTGCACTGCCTTTCTTCGGGAGTTTGACCTGATGGATGACTTCAAGTTAAACATTGAAGTCAATCATGCAACGCTTGCTTCACACACCTTTGACCATGAGCTGCAGGTAGCGGCAAACGCGGGATTGCTCGGAAGTATTGATGCAAACCGTGGCGATAATCAAAACGGATGGGACACCGATCAGTTCCCGAATAACCTCTATGAACTGACAGAAGCCATGCTGGTGATACTTCAGGCTGGCGGACTGAACAAGGGAGGAATTAATTTCGATGCAAAAACAAGAAGAAATTCAACTGACCTGGTTGATATTTTCTATGCCCATATCGGGGGGATGGATATGTTTGCAAAAGCTTTGCTCGCAGCGCATGCTGTATTGCAGGATGGTGAATTTCTTTCCCTCAGAAAGGAGCGCTACCGCTCGTTCGATTCCGGGAAGGGAAAACAATTCGAACAGGGCAAACTAAAACTGGATTCGCTAAAAGCGCTTGCGCTGAAAAATGGCGAACCTGAATTGATCAGCGGCCGTCAGGAGTATTTCGAAAATATCATCAATAGCTTTCTTTAATCTTAAGCAGCAAGCGTTATGAATGAAGGCCTCCAGTTTTCGGATTATGCCGTATTTCTTGTTTACTTTTTTGTTATCGCCATTTATGGCTATTGGATATACAACCGGAAGAAGAAAGCACAGGCTGACTCAAAGGATTTTTTCCTGGCAGAGGGATCGTTAACCTGGTGGGCCATTGGCGCCTCGCTTATTGCATCGAATATTTCCGCTGAACAATTTATCGGTATGTCGGGTGATGGATTTTCCATGGGCCTGGCGATTGCAACGTATGAGTGGCTGGCCGCATCCACGCTGATTGCAGTTGCTGTGTTCTTTTTGCCGATCTACCTGAAAAACAAGATATACACCATGCCTCAGTTTCTGAGGCAGCGGTATAGCCCTCAGGTTGCCAACATCATGGCGATCTTCTGGCTCTCGCTTTATATTGTCGTTAACCTTACTTCTATATTATTCCTGGGCGCACTGGCGGTGAGCTCCATCTCGGGTTTCAATTTCACACTTTGTATGATGTTCCTCGCGGGATTTGCAATTATCATCACGCTCGGAGGCATGAAGGTAATCGGGTATACCGATGTGATCCAGGTCTTCTTTCTCATCCTGGGCGGATTGGCAACAACCTACCTCGCGCTTGAAATGGTGGCAACTCATTTCAATACCACAGGAATTATAAGCGGGCTGCAACGGCTCACACTGGAAGCATCGGACCACTTTGATATGGTATTCACAAAAGACAGTCCGCATTTTATGAGCATGCCCGGTCTTTCGGTCGTCATGGGAGGGATGTGGATTGTCCATCTGAATTACTGGGGATGTAACCAGTACATTACGCAGCGTGCATTGGGCGCTGACCTTAAAACTGCACGCAACGGGCTACTCTTTGCCGCATACCTGAAGCTGCTGATGCCGATCATCGTTGTGCTGCCGGGTATTGCAGCGTATGTACTCTGGAAAAACGGAATGTTCCAGACGGAAATGCTTAAGAACGGAGAAGTTGTTAAAGACAATGCCTATCCTGTATTGCTTAATCTTTTACCTGCAGGATTGAAGGGACTTTCGTTTGCGGCACTCACTGCGGCTGTTGTGGCATCACTGGCCGGAAAGGCCAACAGCATATCAACCATCTTTACGCTCGATATTTATAAAAATTCGTTCGATAAAAATGCATCTGAGAAGAAGCTGGTGTGGGTGGGAAGAGTAGCCGTTGTGGCATCCATGGCGGTTGCCCTTTTGATTGCTCCGTTCTTAGGCATTGATAAAAAAGGAGGCTTTGAATTCATCCAGGAGTATACCGGCTTCGTGTCACCCGGTATCTTTGCCATGTTCATCCTGGGATTCTTCTGGAAACGTACCACGGCCCGCGCAGCGATGTTTGCCATTGTGGGCGGATTTACACTTTCGGTTTTCTTTAAGTTGCTTCCGCTGGTGGCTGATTTATCATTTCTCTATTCATCCGGATTTGCCGTACTCAGTTCGTCTTCAGGAGTTTATGAAATTCCGTTTTTAGACAGGATGGGATTTGTATTCGTGATCTGCGTCTTCATCATGATCGTGATAAGTTACCTTGACAAAACCGCGCCCACCAGCACCATCGAGATAGACCGTAAGATGTTCATTCCGTCAACGGGCTTTATTTTTGGTTCGTTGATCGTTATGGCAATTTTGATTTTCCTGTATGTTAAATTCTGGTAGCTTACCGTTGGCAAACAAACTTTGTTGATAAGGTAATGGACAATACCGGAAGCAAATCCATCTGGTCAGTTATTGGAGCGTCATCTGTCGGTACGCTCATTGAGTGGTACGACTTCTATATTTTTGGAAGTCTTGCACCGATCCTGGCCAGCCAGTTTTTTCCCAAAGAAAATCCGACCGCTGCGCTGTTGTCGACCCTGGCCACCTTTGCCGCAGGGTTTATTGTCCGGCCCTTTGGGGCATTGGTCTTCGGTCGCCTCGGAGATTTGATTGGCAGAAAGTACACGTTCCTGTTAACGCTTGTGATCATGGGCGGCTCAACCTTTGCCATTGGAATTGTTCCCGGTTATGAATCAATCGGGTTTGCTGCCCCGGTTATCGTATTAATCTTGCGCCTGTTGCAAGGCCTTGCGCTGGGCGGTGAATATGGAGGAGCCGCCACGTATGTAGCGGAGCATTCGCCTCCGCAAAGGCGTGGATTCTTTACTTCGTGGATTCAAACCACCGCAACCCTGGGTTTGTTTGTTTCACTTGGTATTATTTTAATAACGCGTAACAACCTGGATGCTGACCCTGAAATATCCATTGCAAAATTTAATGCGTGGGGGTGGAGAATACCGTTTATCGTATCCATCCTGCTGGTTGGAGTTTCTGTTTACATACGGCTTAAAATGAAGGAATCTCCTTTGTTTGTAAAGTTAAAGGCTGAAGGAAAGACATCGGTAAATCCGCTGCGGGAAAGCTTTGCGCAAAAAGCAAATCTGAAGATGGTGCTGCTGGCGTTATTCGGAGCCACCATGGGGCAGGGGGTGGTCTGGTACACAGGCCAGTTTTATGCGCAGTCTTTCCTGGAAAATGTTTGCCGCATTGATTTCGGGCAATCCCGAACGATTCTTTTATGGGCCATCCTTTTTGCCACACCGATGTTTGTGGTGTTTGGAGCCTGGAGCGATAAAGTTGGAAGGAAGTGGATTATGATGACAGGAATGTTATTGGCTGTTGTTACCTACCGGCCGCTGTTTGGAAAATTATTACAATGGAGTGATCCTTCAACAAAAACAGAGTTGGCCGAAAGACGGGAAGTTATCACGGTAACCAAACCCGTTGGATCAGATTCTCTCCGAACCGTAGTAACGAGATCCTTTTTCGCAGATGGCATGGTGATGATTGAAGCAAAAACAGATACGCTGTATGCTGCTGCAGGACGAATTACCGTAAATCCGGAGGTGAAAATTTCCAAAACCATTAGCGGTAAACAATATTGGTATTTTGTGGCTATAGTATGGATTATGATTGTATATGTAACGATGGTGTACGGGCCGATTGCCGCCTTTCTTGTTGAGTTGTTTCCCACCAGGATCCGCTACACATCCATGTCGCTGCCGTATCATATTGGTAATGGCGTGTTTGGAGGACTTACCCCGTTTATTGCAACCTTATTCACCACCATCTATGCAGGCGACAAACTTGTAGGGCTTTGGTATCCTATTATCGTTGCTGCGTTGTGCCTGGTGATCGGAACACTTTATATCAGTAATCGCATTGATCCGTCTGCAAAAGAATGAACGTAAACCCAAAAAGATGAATACCTTAAAACGCTTTGCCGGAATCGTTTGGATGGCCTTAGGGCCGGTAAGCATGTTTTATCTTATTAAAACAGCAGCCGAAGAGGTATCCCAAAAGCCGGGGCTTGACACTCAAATTCAGTGGAGCGTCTTCGTGTTGATATTCTTTCCCATCGCGGTTGGGGTGGTTGTGTTTGGGTACTACGCGTTGAAGGGGGAATATGATTCATCCGAAAATTCATCAAAAGGTATATCGTCCTGAGTGTACAATTATTAACTTTTCTTAGGCGATTTAATACGTTTCGCAGAACTTGGGGCAGAATTTCATAACATGCGAAGTAACTGTCAAGTGAATTTGTCTGGAATCCGATTTATAACATGGAATTATCAAAAGCTTTTGTTTCTGATAATTCCGCTGTTTCTGTCTGCTTATACTTCCCAGTCCCAATCGCAGTCAAAAGATACCTTATACTTTTACAACAAAACAAAGATTGTCGGGGAGCTTTTATCGGTCAGGCTTGGGCGAATCGAATTCGATGCGGATGGCGTAGGGGTCGTCAAAATAAAGAATACCAAAATTGAATCGATCCATGCCACGTCACGAAGCTTTCGCGTTGAAATGATAGACGGTGAAGAACTGCAGGGCTACCTGATGCGAAGTGAAAAACCGGGCAGGGTAGTCATCAACGCCATTGTGGAAAGCAGGGAAATTTCTATCGAGGAAATTGCCAATCTTGTATACTTTGGAAAGACCCTGATGAGCCGGGTGACCGGAAATGTTTCATCGGGCTTTACGTATACAAAATCGAGTGAGATTGGACGACTGAACGCAGATGGTCTGATTAAATATAATACAGCCAAAGGACAAACCCAGTTGGATGGAGACGTGATCGTTACATACGACAGCGTGAAGTCAGACATTGAACGCGGCAATCTGGCTTTTAGTCACGAGCATACTTTTGCACCCTTATGGGGGGCCATTATCATTTTAAAGTATCAACGCAACCTGGAACTTGGATTGGAAAAACGCTGGCAGCAAGCGTTTGGAATTGGCCGGGAACTTCTAACCAATAAACACCAGCAGGGTGCTGCCATTGCAGGCGTTGCTATAAACCAGGAAACCAACCAGGAAGGTGTCGAAGTCAACACTTCCGAGGCTATGTTTCAGTTGAACTATAATTTTTTCTCGTTTTCAAGTCCTAATATCACCCTTTCCTTTGTAGAATCAGGTTTCTTTAGTTTTACGGAAAAGAATAGGGTGCGTTTTGACGGAGATATAACGCTGGACTATGAGATCATCTCCGACTTCAATATTAGTTTTCAATTCTATCACAACTACGATAGCCGCTCCCCGGCTACTGACAAACCGAATATTGACTATGGGTTTGTTGCCGGATTGAAGTATAAGTTTTAAACCCTACACTATCTTCTATTACTTTTTTAGAGACTTCATCAGTCTGTAATCCTGGCATAGATCGGCACCTTGCGCACAAACCGATAGCCCTAAAACACAAAAGGCCCTTAAATAATTAAATTTAAGAGCCTTTACTTTTATGTGTCTTTAAAAAGTCGGGGCGGCAGGATTCGAAC
>CAZIGG010000063.1:6360-17129 GCA_964538575.1 uncultured Roseivirgaceae bacterium | reverse complement strand
AGCTTTATACAATCGATCAGCTTGAAAAGCGCATAGCGCCAACCGATACCGAACTGTTTATTGACGTTGTGCGCGAAATGGTGGACGAAGGCGAGCTTGAGTACGATAAAGTATGGAGACTGAGGATTAGGAATGACAAGCTTAAGTACTGAAATTAACTCCCAATCAACTCCTTCGCATTTTCAATGGCAATTTTTGAAGGGTTGTCACCGCCAATCATTTTAGCAATTTCCTCTACGCGCTCGGGTTGGCTCAATTCCTTAATGTTGCTGACGGTCTTTTTAGACGAGCTGTCCTTGAAAACAAAGTAGTGCGCGTCACCACGGGCTGCAATCTGCGGAAGGTGTGTGATGGTAATCAACTGGTGATGTTCAGCCATCGTTTTCATTAATTCTCCCAGGCGGATGGCAATCTCACCTGAAACACCTGTATCAATCTCATCAAGCACCAGCGTGGGCATGGCTGTTTTTGCAGCCATTACATACTTGATGCAAAACATAAGGCGTGAAAATTCACCGCCAGAAGCGACCTGAGCCAGTGGCCTTGGAGCTATGCCCTTGTTTGCACTGAAAAGTATCTCAATGCTATCACAACCGTATGCGGCAGGTTCAATATCTCTGTGTTCGATTTTCAGATTCGCATCCGGGATGCCAAGCTCACGCAAGAGCTTACTAAGTTCTTTCGAAAGCGGCTCAAACGTTTTTTTACGTGCCGCAGTTAATTTTTTAGCAATGCTTACCAGTTCCGTTTGTGAATCACGATAAAGTGTATTGGCCTGCTCAAGCGCTTCATCCAGGTTGGAGGTAATGTTTGCCTTGCGCTGCAATTCTTCCTGTAGGATCAGCAACTCGTCAATTCCATTGCTCCGGTGTTTTTTTAATAATCGGTATAAAAGATTAACCCGCTCCTTTAAAAACTCTGCCCGTTCCGGATCAAACTCCACGGTATCTTGTTCTTTTTCGATTTCACTGATAATGTCATCAACTTCAATGAGAACGCTTTCAACGCGCTGTTTGAGCGTTTCGTATTGCTGTGAATATCCTGAAATAACTTGAAGATGAGTTCTTGCCTCTGAGATCAGGCTGCGCGCAGAAATTTCAGACCGGTTCAGGATGTCAATTGTTAAACTAAGCCTGCTGGTGATGTCCTCCGCATGTTCCATGATCTTAAGTCCGGATTCAATTTTCTCCTGTTCGCCCCGCTCAAAGTCTGCCTTTACAAGCTCATCCAGTTGAAAGTTGATGTACGCTGCCTCCTGCCGTAAGGTATCGGCTTCGCTAACGAGTGTCTCGTATGCCTTTTTACTTTGAACAAATTTTTTCCAGGCTCCGGCATATTGTTCCAGCAGCTTTTGATTATCCCCATAGGCATCAATCAACCGTAGTTGGAAATCCTGGTTGCCTAACTGTAAAGTCTCATGCTGCGAGTGAACATCCATTAACAGGTTGCCGAGCTTTTTCATCACATCCAGTGTAACCGGGGTGTCGTTGATGAACGCGCGTGATTTCCCGCCCGGGCTAATCTCCCTGCGGATTACGGTTGTATCGTCATAGTCCAGGTCTTCGGCTTTAAAAAAACTTTTCAGCTTGTACGAGCCGATTTCAAACACGCCTTCCGTTACGCACTTCTCGTTCTCATCCCACAAAACTTTTGTGTCGGCCCGGTTGCCTTTTAACAATCCAAGGGCTCCCAGCATGATTGATTTCCCGGCTCCTGTTTCACCGGTAACAACGTTCAGGCTGGCAGCAGGCTCAAGCTCGAGGTGCCGGATGAGGGCGTAATTTTTTATCGTAAGATGCTTCAGCATCAGGCGTTAATGTCTATGATAATTTCGTAAATATCGGTAAAGGCTACTGTCAACTCTTGTCCCCGCATGTTCTGCACCCCGAGTTCAGTTTGCGAAAGCTTCAGCAGTTCAGCCAGAACAACCGTATTATCGTTCAGCACAATATTAATTTTTTTGCCGACAAATCCAGTCACCTGCTGACGGATTTGGGTCTGTGTGCTTAACCGGAGAAGTCTTTTTTGCATGGGCTGCTAAGCAACCTACTAACGGGGCAAAATCCAATTAATTCTTAATCATTTTTGCGTACGTGGCCTGGTTGGAGGGATCCATCACCGTAATTAAGTCGTAGGCTTCCCGCCTGACCGGAAGCAAACCATCGGAGAAGATATTTGCCAGTTCTTTCGATTTGGCATCAAAAAAAGAAATGATCAGGATCGCATTCGGATTTATATCCTTTGCTTTTCGCATGTTTTTTAATCCCGTTAAAATTATCAACCGGCTTTGATCCGGTGTTTTATCGAACGTATCTAAGCCTAACCGATGGTAGCTGTACAGCATTTTGCGGACTTCTACCATTTGCGGATTCAGCAGGTTTTCAATAATCCAATACCGGTTTCGGTTGCTGCCTAACGATTGCCATCCCGGCCGGTTAGAGGATTGCGCGTTGTTCACAACCATAAGCGCCCGCTGAAAGTAGGGTGTTCCGCCAAGTTCACTGAACGAATCATAGTCAAGCCCGATAACCAGGTATGCATAAAAGGCAAGCATAGAGGTCAGGTTATTCGTAAAGGTGTTGTCGTTGTATTCTAAGGGCTGCGATTCAATGTATTCAAATTCCCAGTCGCGGTCAGCAAAATTCAGCAACAAGCTTGTGTAATTTGAATTATACACCGGCCTGGCGGATTGAATTTGTACCGAAGCGCTGAACGCACCAATGGCCGGCATATCGTTAATGTTGATCAGGATGCTGCAGTTTATTTTCTCATGCTGCTGATAGGCATCGGAAGTCCATTTACGTGAATTCAGAAACTGCTGAAACGCAGTTTTCATATCACGAAAAACATTACGGTCGGTGGTGGCTACTTTAGGACCCACGTTAATGGTTACGGTAGCCCGTAATTCCTGCGCAACTGCATTCAGTGAACAAACCGTTAGTAATATGATGAATAGTTTACGCATGAACTTTATCAAGAATGGCTGAAACTATATCGCGGGCTACTTCCTTTTTACTTTTCAGATCGAATGACCGGACTGTACGATTACTGTCGATCAGTGTGATCTTATTCGTATCATGACCAAAGCCGGCCCCGGCATCTTTCAATGAATTGAGCACGATCAGATCAAAATTTTTCGCCTCAAGCTTTTTCAATGCGTTCTCCTGCTCTTGTTCTGTTTCCAGCGCAAATCCAACAATTACCTGGCCCTCGTGTTTAAGCTTCCCCAGCGATGCGGCAATGTCTTTCGTTTTGGTAAGCTCAATCGTCAGGGTTCCGTCTTTTTTCTTGATCTTCTGATCAGCCTTTACCAATGGCCTGTAATCCGCTACCGCAGCCGCCAGTACGGCAATATCTGTTTTTGGAAATACAGCTACACAAGCTTCGTACATTTCTTCGGCCGACATTACCTTCTTAACGTTTACATGGGGGTGTAAAGTATGCAGCGTGGTAGGCCCGCTGACTAGCGTAACCGTTGCGCCCAGGTTGGCCAATGATTCAGCGATGGCAAAGCCCATCTTTCCGCTGGAATGATTGCCGATAAACCGGACAGGATCAATTGCTTCATACGTTGGGCCTGCAGTAACCAGCACGTTTTTACCTTTCAGTGCATTGCTTTTGGCAAAAAAATCTTCAAGCTCAGTAACAATTTCTTCCGGCTCGGCCATTCGCCCGGTGCCCACCAGGCCACTGGCCAATTCGCCATAGGCTGGATCAAGAATACGATTGCCAAACGAAGTTATTTTTTTGAGATTCTCCCGGGTAGCGTCATGCTGAAGCATGTCCAGGTCCATCGCAGGAGCCAGGAACACGGGGCAGCGTGCGGAAAGGTAAACGGCCATCAACAGGTTATCGCACCGGCCGCTGGCCATCTTGGCAATGGTGTTAGCGCTTGCGGGCGCAATGATCATGGCGTCAGCCCAAAGGCCGAGGTCAACGTGGTTGTTCCACTGGCCGCTTTCATCTTTGATGAATTCTGAAAGGACAGGATGCTTTGAAAGCGTAGAGAGGGTAAGGGGAGTGATGAATGTTTTCGCGGAATCAGTCATCACTACCTTCACTTCAGCGCCCGCCTTTACCAAAAGCCGCGTTAACACCGCAGATTTGTAGGCGGCAATACTGCCGGTAATACCCAGCACTATTTTTTTGCCCTGAAGCATACTGTATTGTATGCTTAAAGTTCCGGAGTGCTCTCGGCAGCTTCTCTTCTTCTGAAGTTAAGCTTGCCTTCGAGGAATTCTTCGGTTGCCGTAGAAGTCGACTTCGGCATGCGCTCGTAAAATTTAGAGATCTCGATCTGTTCACGGTTTTCAAAAACCTCTTCGAGGTTATCAACCGTTGTGGCAAACTCGGCCAGTTTGTTGTTAAGCTCTTCCTTGATGTTGGAAGCGATTTGCTTGGCGCGTTTGGAGATTACCACTACCGATTCATAGATGTTCCCGGTGGGAGCTGCCATTTTATCGATATCGCGCGGAATAATAGAGGATTGAATAGCCATAATTAGTTTTTTATGAATTTGTAACTTTTAACGTGGTTAGTATTGAATTGCTGTTTACGTAGTATTGTTCGGCTTCTTTCAGAAATTTACTTTCCGGGTACCGGTCTACGAAATTTTTATAACTCTGAAGTACATCCGTGTAGCGTTCGCGTTGCTTGTATGCCACACTTTGCTGCGCCAGCTCAAACTTGCACTGCACCACTAAGAAATACGATTCCTCCAGGTATTTGGAGTCTGGAAAGTTCTTCTGAAAATTATCCATGGCAACAATAGCGGCTTTGTATTGTCTCATTTTTACGTATTGCCGTGCATTTTCAAATCCCTTCTTTTCGAGCCTTAGCTGTACGGTGTAGATTACTTCAATTGCCTGGTCTTTAAACTTGCTGTTGGAAAAACGGTTCAAAAAATCCTGCATGGAAGTCATCGCCTGAATGCTTTCTGACTGATCCAAATTGGGACCGGGCGAAGATTTGTACAACGAATACGCATACATAAACCGCGCTTCTTCAGAAAGTGTTCCGCGGCCGTAAGTTTCATAGAAAGATTTGAACTGCTCAGCCGCGAGCAGGTATAGTTTTTCGTAGTACTGGCAATAGGCCAGGTAAAATTGAACCTTTTCTGCCTCGGGCAATCCCCTCACAATGGGTAAGATCTGCTCGAACAGGATGGAAGTTCTGTAATAATCCTTCTTGGCATAATAGGCCATCCCGGCCTCATACTTAACACGCCAATCGGGGTTTTTCTCAATTTTCCTGAATTTACTGCACGAAAACGCTGCTAAAAGCCCTAAAATCAATATAAAAACAACAGATACTCTCCGCATAAGCCCGCAAATATAATACAACCTGTGATAAGTCTGAAACGGGAAAAGTTGCCTGAACAGGCGGAAGAATGGATTTATTTTTTAACCATCAGTTTGCGGGTCATCACACCCTCGTTATTCACGTAGAGGGTATAGAAATAAATGCCCGGGTTTAACGCTTCGGCCTCAATTTTTACACTGTTCAGGCCTGGCAGCAATTCGTAAACGGATAAGGGGCTGCCCAATATGTTATGAACTATAATTTTTGCCTTCGCGCCTTCCTGATGGATGTTGTAGTCGATTCGTGCGCTGGTAACGATCGGGTTGGGATAAACGTCATGCAGGGTAATAATCTGCGATGAATAGATATGACTTTTCTCGCGCCTGGTTTCAACAATAAAAGTTAAATCAAACTGGCTGATTTCAGAAGGGTTAAGTTTATTGTAGACCTGGTATTTTACCGAACTGAAACCTTCCGTAAGTCCGGCCTCCAACCCGATTGAAAAATTTTCCAGTGTCTCCCCCGGCTCAATCCGAACGGTGTAGCTATCGGTGCGCTGGTCAGCACAATTATTGTCGGGGCAGAAGAAGTTTTTTTGAGAACTGCCGATCTGGGTTTCAATTCTTTTGATGACTAATGTGATCGGCTTATCGAACGTATTTTTGATTTTAAGAGGCGCCTGAATGATCTCGCCTACGGAACCTTTATAAGACTCTTCCAGGCCGGCTATTTCAAAATTCTGTGCCGACAACCCAAATCCTACCAGGCAAAAAACCGCTGCCAGTAAAAGTCTCCTCATGCACCTTAGTTTTCACAAAGTTTATTGAATTTCGGCCACATTTCATAAAAAAAAGCTGAAATTTTTGAGCGGTGTGGCAATAACCTAAAGCGCAGAACGTTTCCTTTCGGACTTTTTTAACTCAGGTTTTTTTTCAAGAACAGGAAGGGGCATGGGGCCGTTCACGGGTTTTTGAACTTTCTTCACCACATCGCTTTTTACCGGCCGTTCGTCTGCCCGCCATTTGAAATTGGCAAGCTTTTTATTCTCCTCCTCAAGTTCATGCGGAGGAATAAAATTTCCATCCGGCTGCTTGATGAAGCTGATGCTGTTCACCTTGCCTTCCTTAAACCGGATGATGATGTTGCTGCACAATACATTGTTCATGCCCGTAAGCAAACCGGTTTTTTCATCGACCGCAAAGTAGATGCTCTCTCCATTTCCGTTCACAAAAACCCTGTTCAGCTTTCCTTTCCGGAAATCGGCAACCATTTTCCGCCCTTTGATCTGGTTATAGTTTTTTGAGGTGTCCTGCGAGATAACAAAGGAGTTTACATCCATGAATATTTTGCTGATGGTATTATGCTCAATGAGCATGCTGATCGAATCTGCGGTCATTTGATTTCCGTCTGTCCACAAAACCGGGTTTTTATAAAAGTAGAGTGTTGAATCCGCGGAACGGTATTCCAGTGAATCGGCTTTACCCTGAAGGTCGCGCTTAAAGATTTTCACATTATGATACGCCAGCAGACGCTTCTTTTTGGGGTTCACGTCATCAATGGAAACAAGCGTATCCGCAGTCATAAACAGCGTGTCGCCTTCATCGGTAACTTTTGCAACGTAGGCGTGATCATAGATTTTAGCCAGGTTGTTATTATAGGTATCGGAGGCCTGACTGTAGATGGTCATGTTTTCCTCTAACGATTTCATCACTACATTGCCTCTTACCTTGGAGACTTTCCGGATGTCGTCAAAGAAAAATTTATCCCCTTTAATAGCAAAACTCTTGGAACGCCCCGTTCCTTTGGATGAATCGAACGTGCGGGTTAAGGTGTTGTAAATTCCGGATTGATAGTTAAACGTGTTGGTATCCTTATCAATCACATCCGTTTCAGTTACGAAATATATTATTTTGGTTCGGGCGTTATACCGCATGCTGTCGGACGTCATGGTATAATCCGGGTTGGTAACTTTTACATTACGTTTAAAAGAAGCAAAGTTTGAGGTTGCATCATAATATCCTTTGCGGCTAACCAGGGTATTTATACTGTCGACTAATCTTCCGCCATTGTAATACCGGGCTTCGTTGGCCATGCGGTCGTAGTCGAGAAAATCCGTATAGAGTTTTGCCTGGGCCAGCTTGGTAAATACTACATTGTTTCGAAGCCTGGCCTTTTTAGTGTTGCCGTCATACTCCAGGTGCCGGGCCGTGATGGTGATTGAATCCCCTTCTACAATGCGGACGCGCCCAAAGGCTTCAACCATATTTTTGCTTCGGTAAAACCAGGCTGAATCGCAGTAGATTGTGGTTGTGTTCTGAACAAAAACAACGTTGTCAATTACGCGCTCAATGCGTTCACCATTCTTCACCCCGCCAATGAGCCTTCCGGCACCTTTTTGAAGCTCCACGGTTTTCTGCGCCAGGGCTGGCGTTAAAATGACCGTCAGAAAAAGAATTACTAAAGCCTGAATGCGCATAAAGCATCAAAATTAACTAAAAACTTACGGAGTACTGCGAAACTCTCTGAGTGCAGTATTATCTTGGTGCATGCTTGAGCAATTTCTGAACCACCTTTCCCGGCACGCGCTGTGTACACCTGCCAACCGTATTCTTTTAGCCGTTAGCGGAGGGCTGGATTCGATGGTCATGCTTCATCTGTTTAAAAAGGCGAATTACCCGGTTGCAGCCGCGCACTGCAATTTTCAATTGCGCGGAATGGAAGCGGAGGAAGACCAGCGCTTTGTTGCCGATGCCTGCCAGTCATTAGACATTCCGTTTTTCAGCAAAAAATTCGGAACGAAAGAGTATGCGAAAGAGAACCGTTTATCAATTCAGGTTGCTGCGCGTGAATTGCGGTATGCCTGGTTTCAGGAATTAATGGAGGAGAAGAAGTTTGATTTTCTCGCTACGGCCCATCATGTAAATGATTCGCTGGAAACGGTTCTGTTGAAATGGATTCATGGCTCATCGCTGGAAAGCTTTGCAGGTATTCCGGTAAGAAATAAAAAAGTTATCCGGCCCATGTTGTTTGCTACCCGGAGTATGTTGTCCGATTTCGCATCCGAACATGGCATTATGTGGCGCAGCGATTCAAGCAACGATTCGGATGATTATCAGCGGAATTTTATCCGGCACCAGGTTATTCCCAAACTCAGGGAAATTAATCCTGCATTGGAGTCAACCTTTCAGCATGGATTGAAAAAGATTATTGGCGAACTGGAATTTTTAAAGAATCAACTGGAGCAATGGAAGCGTGATCATGTTCACCAAAAATCAGGACAGGTGCTGATCGATAAAGCTGCCCTGCTGAATGCAAGCTTTTCAGACTCATTGCTCTGGCGCGTGGTACGCGAATATGGATTTAATATTGACCAGTGCCACGACATGATGGAAGCAATGCAGCGTCAGTCCGGGAAAAAGTTTATCGGAACTTCGCACTTGCTAACGTTAGATCGTGATCATATTATCATTTCACCTTATGACGAGGCATACGAAGCAGTAACCATTCGGGAAAAGAATGAAAGCGTTGTGCGCGGTGCGTGGGAAATAACGCTTTCGCGTTCGAAGTCAAAGGACATCTCCACAAATCCAACTGTTGCCTCGTTAGACGCAGATAAAATTAAATTTCCAATAACCTGGCGGTACTGGCAGCCGGGAGATTCCTTTTATCCGTTAGGCATGGAGAATCGTAAAAAGCTGAGTGATTTTTTAATTGACCGGAAGATTCCGCTGGCCGATAAGAACGGGATCAGTGTGTTGGAATCGGAAGGAGAGATTATGTGGGTAGTCGGGCATAGAATCGACAACCGCTACAAAATCACACCCGAGACAAAGGCTGTTATAAAACTTACAGTTCAGCCACATTTTGGCTAAATCCTTTTTGTTTGGAAGCAAGCCTTTATAACTTGGCAGTCTGTTTGAACGTAAACCTTAAAAATCAATTATATGAAAATTACCGTAGTTGGTGCGGGTAATGTGGGCGCTACCTGTGCCGATGTGCTTGCGTACCGCGAAGTGGCTAACGAAATAGTTCTGCTGGATATCCGCGAAGGATTTTCGGAAGGCAAGGCCCTCGACATCTGGCAAAAAGCGCCTATCGATTTGTACGATTCCCGTACGATCGGCTCAACCAATGATTATGCTAAAACCGCCAACTCGGATGTTGTGGTGATTACCTCAGGCCTGCCGCGCAAGCCGGGCATGAGCCGTGACGATTTGATTACAACCAATGCCGGTATTGTAAAATCGGTTACCGAGAATGTTGTGAAGCATTCACCCAATGCGATCATTATTGTTGTATCCAACCCGTTGGATGTAATGACCTACCAGGCGCATATCACGTCAAAACTTCCGCGCACGAAGCTGATGGGTATGGCGGGTATTCTGGATACAGCACGTTACCGCGCATTCCTGGCAGAAGCGCTTAACGTTTCTCCGAAAGATATTCAGGCGATGTTGCTGGGTGGTCATGGCGATACCATGGTTCCGCTTCCAAGATATACTACCGTTGCGGGCATCCCGGTAACAGAAATGATTAGCAAAGACAAGCTGCATGCAATCCTTGAACGCACTAAAGTAGGCGGAGGTGAGTTGGTGAAACTGATGGGAACATCGGCATGGTATGCACCGGGCTCAGCAGCAGCGCAAATGGTGGAAGCCATTGTAAAAGATCAGCGCAGGGTATTCCCGGTTTGTATTAAGCTGGAAGGCGAGTACGGCATTAAGGATTGCTACCTCGGGGTTCCGGTTGTGCTGGGTAAGAATGGTGTTGAAAAAATCATTGAACTTCAATTGAATGCAGAGGAGAAGGCTTTGATGGAAGCCAGCCGCAAAGCCGTACGTGAGGTGATGGATGTGCTGGATAAGATTGGATAAATTGATTTTAATTTTCGTGAAATAAAAAATGCCCGGTGTTTATCGGGCATTTTTGTTGTGCATTTGTTTGTATTGGTGTAGGGACGCAAAATTTTGCGTCCCTACGTTTTACATATAAGAATGAAAATCATTTCGTTTTAATGCCTTTGTAAATAACCTCATTCCGCGCCAGCCCGAATTTTTTCACCTGATCTTCCGGCAACGTAAAAGCAAATTTATCTTCTACCGGGACCAACCCGCTTTGTGCAATTCGCTTTGTATAATCATGCCCGTATTTCCGAACGTGATCATCCTGACCGAAAATCTTTTCACGTTCCCGTTTATCGGTAATGGAATGATCTTCAAAGGTTACTTCCGGAATCGGATTAAAAAAAGGAATCTGCAAAATGGCAAAGCCTCCGGGCTTTAATACGCGGTGGATTTCGCTCATCGCTTTAATATCATCCTGAACATGCTCCAGTACATGGTTGCAAAGGACAATATCAAACTTATTTGCTTCAAACGGGATTTGATGGATGTCCATCTTCACTTTGGCAAGTGGTGACTCAATATCAGCCGTGATGTAACCATCGCCATGAATTTTTTCAAACCGGT
>CAZIGG010000063.1:0-6260 GCA_964538575.1 uncultured Roseivirgaceae bacterium | reverse complement strand
GTTTGCTGCTGAAGATAAACCCAGATCAGCCGGTGCCGTTCTAATGAAAGACAATTCGGACAAAGCGCGTTTTCGCGCGGGTTGATTCTTCCGTAAGGCAAAAATTTCCGATAGCCTTTGTTACATATGGGGCATTTAACAACGTTACCGGAATAGAAAACACCTAATACTTTTAAACCTACTCCGCTTACCCGCTGGAGGTACTTGCGGGGCACATACCGGATCAATAATGCAATCAGCTTTTTCATCAGCCGGCAAAGATAATAGTCCACGGTCAACTGTCCACGGTCGACAGTACCGTGGTCTGTCGACCGTGGACCGTGGACTATTTATTTTCAGCCCCCTAAAACTATTTACCTTTACACCCCATCTTTATCTCTGAGAGGCAATAATTGCAGACAAAAACGGCCAAACCGTGACAGAAACGCTACTGGATATCGCTATGATGCATTCCGACACCCTGATTACCCGGGCTAAGCAAGGGGATAAGAATGCACAGGGTAAGCTTGTGCAGTTGTGGTATAAAAGGATCTATAACTTCAGCTATAAGTTCTTTTTAGATCACGACCTGGCCATGGAAGCTTCGCAGAAAACCTTCATCTCGATGTGCCGGAACATTGAGAGCTTACAGGACATTGCGAGGTTTAAAAGCTGGATCTACAAAATTGCAGTGAACTATTGCCGTGAGGAGGCCCGGAAGACAAAGAACAGCAAGTCTGTTTCAATGGATAAGATTTACAATGTGGAAGCTGAAGAATCACCACAATGGGAAAACTCATCCATCCGGAATGACAATCCGGAGAAACAATACCAGCAAACAGAGCTATCCGATATTCTGCAGAAGTCGCTGATGGAACTGAGCGCTGAACAACGCGAAGTCGTGATCATGAAAGAGTTTGAAGGACTGAAATTTCGTGAGATTGCTGAAGTGCTGAACATTTCAGAGAATACCGTGAAGTCGAGAATGTATTACGGGCTTGACGGGTTGAAGAAGATTTTAGAGAGAAAGAACATTACTAAGGAAACAATAAGTTATGAGCTATAAACCAGATGAATCAGCCTTGATGGCGTATCTGTACGGAGAGCTACAGGGAGAGGAGAAGAAGAATGTTGAAAAGTACCTCGCTGAAAACCCGGACGCCATGAGAGCGCTCCAGGGTATGATGGATGTGCGCAAGATCTTGTCTGTAATTGAAGACAAGGAAGTGATTGCACCGCCTATCGTGATGGAAGATTCGAAGCAACGGTATTTCTGGAATACTCCGTACCTGAAAACGGTTATCAGCATAGCAGCATCGTTGATGCTGTTGCTGGTGGCTGGTAAGATTCTTGATCTCAGGATCAACTATGAAAGCAATACGGCCCGGATCAGCTTTGGCGAACCGGTTACCAAAATGATTGATCCTGTTCAGCCGGGCTTAACGGCTCAGCAGGTTCAGGATATGATCAACAATTCGGTGCAGCAGAACAACCAGATCGTGCAGGCAAGCTGGAGCGAATCACAGAAGAAAATTGACGCTTCCATCCGCAAGAACATGGCGATGAATTCAGAAAAGTTTAACGACCTGGTGAAAGAAGCGTCAAGAGCATCGGAAGTGCAGATCAGCGGTTATGTAGCCAGCCTGAAAAATGAAAATCAGCAATTGGTTAAAGATTATTTCAAGCTCACCACCAATGAGCAGCAAAAATATATCGAATCCCTGTTGGTGGATTTTGCCAAGTACATGAATCAGCAGCGTACCAGCGATTTGGAAGCAATCCAGATGCGCATGGTAAACATGGAGCAGAACACAACGCTCTTAAAAGAAGAAACAGAACAAATACTGGCGAGTATTATCTCTAACAGTAATTCGCCAGCAAATACTAAAAGCTATTAACAGGTAAAGAATATGAAACGAGTAATTAATTTTTTGATTGTAGGGTTGATATTGATAAGTGTACCGTTGCTTGCACAGAGGCCCGCAGATGACCGGATGAAGCGCGATATCGCAGTAATGGAAACTGCGCTTTCAGCCATGATCAAGCAGGAGTTTGACCAGCGGAACTTCTTCTTTATGGATGTGAAAGGAAATTATGTTTCCGGTTACGGTGTAACCTTTACCGTCCCAACAAGTATGATTAGCGGTACCTGGAGTACGGGAGGTAATGATGTAGTGGTTGTGGATGGTAATGTAACTTTTGGTGGTGCAGGTTTCATTTCTCCGACTCCCGGCAGTGACCTTGCGATTACAGAAAAAGAAGCCCAGGAAGCAAAAGATGCCATGAATAGCTCCAGCAAAAATAAAAGTGCACAAAAGGAACGCGACAAGGCTGAGCGTGAGGCTCAGGCAGCCCGTAATAATGCTGATCGTGCCGCGCAGGAAGCGCGGGCGGCTGAACGCGAAGCGCGTGATGTAACCGTATACGGCCTTCAATCAACAAATGGTGTAAATGGATATTCCTATTCCTACTCTACCCGGAATCGCAAACGCGTTAACAGCGACAGCCTGAATGCGGTAAACAATGCTAAAATTATTGAAGCTGCTAAAACCTTTATTGCAGACTATGGAGACATGCTGAGCCAACTGGCACCGAATGAACGTATCGTGGTAACAAATAAAACAACAGGCGAAAACCGTTTCTGGTATAATGGACAGCAGGCAAAACGCTCACTATTAAGCGTTGAGGCTACGAAAAGTGACCTTACACAGTTCAGGCAGGGAAGCATCACCCGCGATCAACTGCTGGCAAAGATGAAAGTTATTAATACCGTAACTTCTGAAAAAAAGGAACCCGATATGGAACTGCTGGCCAGCATCTTCAACCGCTTGTACCGCGAAGATCTTTCCAGGACGTATTACATGCAAGGCGGAGCGTATTACGAACGGTTAACTGACTTTGGCGCAATTCTGCACATGCAGGTAGTGTCAAGCACCAGCAACAGTGACTATTACACACCGGCAAAAGATGTAAGACTTGTTATGCCAACCCTGGGGCTTACTAACTTAACCCAGGAAGAGCGCGACAAAAAGGTGAAAGAGCTTTACCCGGTATTCGAAAGCGAACTGAAAGAGAATATTTTAGACTATGGCAGAACTTTAAAGAGCCTCAATGACAATGAACAACTGATTGTTGACGTTACCATGACAAAATGCACGGGTTGTGGGATTCCGGCTTCGCTGGAAGTGGCTGTAAAGGCTTCGGTGCTGAAAGACTTTAATGCGGGGAAGCTTGATAAGAGTGCAGCATTGTCGAAAATCGAGGTGAAAAAAGGGCCTAATCAATAGGCTCTATTACACGATAGGAAACAAGATTACCCGGATGGCCGTTAAAATGTAAAACATCCGGGTATTTTTACGGATTATTTTAAGAACCCAAAACCCTCATGAATAAAAAACTCATCCTTGGAGTAGGCGTAGTGGTCGTCTTGCTGATTGCATACTTCATTGTATATGGCAATCGTAAAAAAGAAGGAGCTGATATCCTGACCACCGTAAAGCAAGGCAGGTTTAAAGTGGAAATCGAAACTACGGGCGAACTCGAGGCCAAGAATTCGGTTAACATTCTGGGTCCATCGGCTTTGCGCGATTTCAGAATCTGGGAGGTAAAAATCCAAAACATTATTGATGAGGGGGTGGTGGTTAAAAAGGGCGACTGGGTGGCAACGCTCGACCGCACGGAATTCCAGAATAAGCTGGGGGATAAAAATATTGAGCTTGAAAAAGCTAACTCCAAGTATACGCAAACACAACTGGATACAACATTAACCATGCGTACAGCGCGTGACGAGCTCGTTAACCTGAAATACGGGGTAGATGAAAAGCAGATTGTGCTGGATCAATCCAAATTTGAACCGCCCGCTACGATCAAACAAAATGAGATTAATTATGATAAAGCCGTTCGGGCATACGACCAGGCGCTTGAAAACTATAAAATCAAGAAGAATCAGAACATTGAAAAAATGCGGGAGGTAGCGGCAGAATTGCGCAAGGTTAGGAACGAGACTGAAAATATGTCTAAGATCGGTGAGTTGTTTAATATTTTAGCTCCTGAACCGGGAATGGTGATTTATTCGAAAGACTGGAGCGGGAAACCGATGAAGGCAGGTTCAACCGTTCAAATGTGGGATCCGGTAGTGGCCAAATTGCCTGACCTTTCCTTAATGATTTCTAAAACCTATGTAAACGAAGTTGATGTTCGCAAGGTAAAAGTCGGGCAGCAGGTTGATGTGGGTCTTGATGCATATCCTGATAAAAAATTAAATGGCACCGTGGTGCGCGTAGCGAATGTAGGTGAGCAGCGCCCGAATTCAGATGCCAAGGTTTTTGAAGTTACTGTTGAAATTAAAGGCACCGACATGAGCCTTCGGCCGGCCATGACCACGAGCAATAAAATTATTGCCAGCCAACTGGACAGCGTACTGTATGTTCCATTGGAATGTTTGCGCAGCGAAAGTGATACAATTGCCTACGTTTACAAGAGCGAAGGCCTGAAGATCATTAAGCAGGAGGTGATTGTTGGAGAAGCTAATGCCAATGACGTAGTAATCAAAGGCGGATTGAAGGCGAACGACAGGGTTTATCTGTCCAGCCCGGCCGGCCAGGAAGATGAAGATGTTAAGCTGCTTCCTGAAATGAACGGCAAGCGCAAGAAAAAGGACGCTAAAGAAGAAGAGAAGAAAGATATTCAACCGGCTGCGCCTGCAGTGATCTCTAAAGCGCAATAAGGTGAAATCCATATTTTCTCAACGCGTACTGGCTAATCTTTATATAGCCTTCGGGGCTGTACTTACCAACAAGGTCAGGTCCCTGCTTACTGCGCTTGGCATTATCTTCGGTGTGGCGGCAGTTATAGCCATGTTAGCCATTGGTAACGGGGCGCAGCAGGAAATTCTCGCGCAAATCAAGCTTGTCGGTGTCAACAATATTGTGATCAAACCCATCATTGAGCAGGAAGAAGAGAAGCTTGCCGAGAATACCGGTGGTAAAAAGGAAAAGAAGAAGTTTTCTCCGGGTCTTACCGTCCGCGATGTAAACAGTATTCAGCAAACCATACCCGGAATCACGAAAATGAGCCCGGAGATTATTTTGAATACATACGTTATCCGAAGCGGGATCAGGCGGTCAGCCAAGCTGGTGGGTATTGACCCTGCCTATTTTGATATCTTCAACTTTGAATTGCAGGAGGGCCAGCGCTTTAACGAAGAGCAGTTGAAAATCGGGGCACCGGTATGCGTAATCGGTAACTCGATCAAATCAAAATTTTTTCCTACGGAAGACCCGGTTGGCAAGTCAATAAAAGTAGGTCCGCACTGGTTAAAAATTGTCGGGGTGATGAAAGAACGCCTCGTTTCCAAAAACAGTATCAGCAAGCTTGGCATTCGTGATTTTAACATGGACATCTATGCTCCGCTTCAAACTGTGTTGATCCGGTACCGGAACCGGGATGTGGTTTCTGCTGAAGCCTTGCGGAAAGAAGCGATGAAGAACAGGGGTGGTAATTTTATTATCATAGGCGGAGGCAGCAACGATGATCAGTCAGAGGAGGAACAGTTGGAATCTAAAAACTATCACCAGCTTGACCGGCTGGTAATCCAGGTTGAACAAACGAATCAATTGCAGCCGATTGCCGAGATCATTTCGCGCATGCTGGAACGCAGGCACTACGATATGGTTGATTATGAAATCGAAATCCCCGAACTGCTCCTGAAGCAACAGCAGCGCACTAACGATATCTTCAACTATGTGCTGGGCGCCATTGCGGGAATCTCGCTGTTGGTTGGCGGTATCGGAATCATGAACATCATGCTGGCCTCGGTGCTGGAACGGATAAAAGAGATCGGCTTGCGGCTCTCTATCGGAGCCAAGAAAACGGACATTATTCAGCAGTTTTTGTTTGAAGCGATCATGATCAGTGTGTCCGGAGGAATCATTGGTGTAATTCTCGGTGTGGCTATGGCCTTCCTCGTCTCTTCCGTGGCGGATATTCCAACCGTGATCAGCTTCATGTCAATTGTTTTGTCTTTCGGTGTTGCGGCCACCGTAGGATTGATTTTTGGAATTGCGCCTGCGCGCAAAGCTGCTAACCAGGACCCCATTACCTCATTGCGTTATGAATAAAATCAGAATCGTGTTTTTGCT
This sequence comes from uncultured Roseivirgaceae bacterium, assembly GCA_964538575.1. Classification (GTDB taxonomy): domain Bacteria; phylum Bacteroidota; class Bacteroidia; order Cytophagales; family Cyclobacteriaceae; genus UBA2336. Next base: position 141 of record CAZIGG010000063.1, on the reverse strand, counting down.
GGTTGCCGGATTTTTTATCTGTCCAACTTTTGCTCAGAAGAAGTATTCGCTGGAGGAAATTGTTGACATGGCTAAAAACCAGTCACCTTTTTCAAAACAGGCGGAAACCAGGAAGGAAAACCGCTATTGGTCGTATCGGTT
>CAZIGG010000062.1:2131-17262 GCA_964538575.1 uncultured Roseivirgaceae bacterium | reverse complement strand
GGAATGACCCAGAATATTTTTGAGATGAGTTCTAGTATTGTCAGTTGGTTTCGACAGATTTAACGTTTCAAAATTAGTTGACGGAAATCGGTAAGCGGTTCGAATTTTATCGCCAGACTGATACCAAGATAAGTACCCGCATAACACACTCCTCCTGCAACAAGCCGCACAAAATCATGTGTATTATACTGTACTAAAAGTAGATCGAACCCCCAGGTAACAGCTCCGCACAGGCCTGCAAACAAAATGATCGGCAGTATATCAACAGCTTGCTCCTTTACAGGGTAATTTATAAAGATTCCGCTATACCACGAGTTAATGAAAAATCCCGACAGGGTTAACACTATTTGCATATACAATAATCCGTAAATTCCGAAGGGTATGGCAATCACTATCCCGATCGTAATCAATACCTTCTTGATGATTTCCAGCCGCAGGAACAAATCACTCCTGCCTTTCACATTGAGGATATTCAAATTGTAGGCATGCAATGGATACATAATTCCCGCAACGCAGAGCAATTGAAAATAGGGTACAGCCGGAAGCCATTTTTCAGTAAATACAAACCGGAAGAATGGTTCCGCCAGCACCCCTAACGCTATCAGAGTCGGAGCCACCCAAAAAATAACCTGCCGCATGAGTTTTTTAGATACGATTTTTAATCTTTCATTATCATCCTGGATGCTGGCAAACATCGGTAAAGTCACTTTTCTCAGGGCGGTAGAAATATTCTGTACCGGCAACTGACGCAACGTCATCGCACGGGTATAAAACCCAAGTTGTGCAGCAGAGAAAAACCGCCCGATAATTACATGATAAATATTCAGGTAAATCGTATCAATCAATCCTGAAAGCATCAGCCGGTACCCGAACGAAAAATGTTTCCGGAAAGCGTCCCGGTCGAACCGGAAATCAGGTCGCCAGCCCGTACGAATCCACAATTGAACAACAGAAATCACTGATTGAAAAAGACTCATCCAGATCAGGCTCCATACTCCAAAGCCCTGCCAGGCCAGAATTACACCCAGGATAGCACCTGCAATCAGGGACGGTATCTGAACGGTAAGCTGCGTTTTAAAATCCATCAGGCGTGTTAAGCGAGCCAACTGAACACCTGAAAAAGCATTGATAATAAACGAGAGTGTCACTACACGTGTAACCAACACCAGTTGAGGCTGTTTAAAAAAAGCGGCTATGGACGGTGCTGACACAAACAGGATGACGTACATAAGGATGCCTCCCAGGAGGTTCACTATAAATACTGTAGAATAATCTTTTTGTTCTGGATTTTTTGAGCGAATCAGCGATGAGGTTAGCCCACTGTCGCGCAACACATTACCGATGGCCACGAAAATACTAATCATCCCCACAATCCCGAATTCTTCCGGCATTAGTAACCTAGCCAGGATAATGGATACAATAAACTGAATTCCCTGCGTGCTGAACTGCTGTGCAAACGTCCAGTACAATCCGGAAATGGTTTTTTGCCTCAGGCTCACTGGCTTGAAAATATGATCAGCCTATTCGGAGTAGTACCCACCTTCTTTCTTCTTTGACCCATAGCCATAACCGTAACCATAACCGTAGCCATAACCGTAGCCATATCCATATCCCGGCCCGGACTTGAAAATATCATTCAGCACAATGCTGATGTTTTTCACCCGGCCATCCTGGTGGTAGTCGCTGATGATCTTCAGGATATTTTTGGGCGTGTAGTTCTGCCGTACCACAAACAGGCTGTGGTCGGCAAACCGGGAAAGCACAAAGGCATCGGTAACTAGCGCTACAGGTGGAGTATCGAGAATGATATAGTCGAACTGCTCTTTCAAGTTCGCAAACATCTGTGTTACCACTTCCTTTAATAAAAGTTCACTCGGGTTTGGCGGCACCGGACCGCCACTGATGAGCGAAAGATTTTCAATTTCCGTTTGCTGGATCACCTGCGGCAGCGAGGCAAGTCCTGACAAATAGCTGCTCAGCCCGGTGTCATTCCTCAATCCAAAGTCGTCATAGATCTTAGGCCTGCGCATGTCGGCCCCGATGATGATTGTTTTCTTGCCCGACATGGCCAGCACGGTAGCTAAGTTGATAGACGTAAATGTTTTGCCTTCCCCGCTGAGCGAGCTGGTAACCAGCACGATTTTCTTGTCCTGGCCACCCGTAAAATAATTCAGGTTGGACCGCAGCGCCCGGAATGCTTCCGCTACGGCCGACTTCGGCTTTTGCTGTACCACGAGGTTTGAGTCAAGTGCGTTATGGCCCACGCCCCCTATAAACGGGATCGATACAATTTTTTCGACATCCTCCTTCGACTGGACCTTGTTGTTTGACAATTCCACCAATACAAACAGGATAAAAGGAACGGCCAGGCCCAGCACCCCGGCAATGGTATAATTTTGCGAGGTTTTCGGTGCAATCCGCTGGCTCACCATCGGTGGATTTACGACCACGATATCGCTGGTGGTTGCCGCTTTCGAAATTTCAGCTTCCGACATTTTTTGCATCAAAAAAATGTACAGGTTGTCGAGCAGGCTGTAATTCCGTTTGATACCGATCAGTTCCCGTTCTGCCATAGGCAAATACTTTAGCTGCTTCTCCACATTGCTGATTTCCTTATCCAATTGGGTACTTTTAATCCTGTCGGTTGCCTTTAGCGTTTCCGTGGATTCGATAATATCCTTCACAATGTCCCTGATTTTCCGTTCACTTTCCTGCACCCTGGGATTGACAGGCCGTTCTGTGCCCGTATAGCCTTTCAGGCCAAGCTGCAGCGAAACCATCTGTTTAATTAATTCTGCCAGCACGGGGTCACTGATGCCCACAGACCCGGGCAATACAATCTTATCGTATTCATTATTCCTGCCCAGGTACTCTTCGAGGTATTTGTAATAGCTGTCGCGTACAAACAGCTCGCTTTTCTGCGCTTCAAGCGCTTCAAGCTTTTGAAATAACCGCACGGCCTCACTGCTCAGGTCGGTCACCACGTTCCGGTCTTTAAAGCGTTCCAGTTGGCGCTCAAAAAAACGGAGCGAATCCCGGATGCTGGTAAGCTGGCGGCCTATAAATTCAATGGAGCGTGAGGCTGCGCTGTTTTTCTTTTCGAGGTCATACGCCTGGTACTGTTCGATCAACCCGTTCAGGAAATCAACTTCCCGTTCAGGGTTTGCCCCGTTAATTCCCAGGTTCAGCACCGAAGACCCGAGTTCTGCCCAGGTAACATCGAGGCGGGCTACATACGTACCGGCTACGTTGTCTGGCGGGGTGTACGACAGGATGAATTCCGTTCCCGCGTACGATTGATTCTGCTGCCCGTTTTCGGGATAATATGCAATTAACAACCGGGTATCATCAATCGTTATGCTGTCGTTGAAATTATGAACCTGTTCAGGTTCGCCCTCCCGGTCAGCCCGGATCGAGTACGCCTTTTCATCGATCATACGCACCCGGAAACGTGCGCTCCCGCTTCGCTGTGAAAACATTGCTTTCATCGGCACGTAGTGGTAGGCATCGGTTGTCAGGAAGTTGCCTTCCCGGAAAAAAGTAGTTGAAAGGTTTTTATTTTCCACTACACTCTGCACCAGCGGGTACGATTTGATAATGTAAACCTCGTTGAGATAATTCCGGTATGGATTCATCAACGGGTTATTGTAAATAAACTTGCCCTCGCTCACCTCCTGGGTTTCGCGGATGATGATGGAGGCATCGATCTTGTAAACCCGTTGTGCATAGCGGTTGATCAGGAAGGCTGTGCACAAAGCGATCATCAATGAAGCCATGATCAGGTACCAGTACCGCAAGGCACGAAACAGGATTCGCTTAAAGTCGAGCTGGATGCCTTCCTCGGTATTCGCGGTAAACTCAAACGGAGAAGATGCAGTTTTCAAGCTGTTATTGGGTAAAGTTGATCACGAGAAGTAAAAGTGACAGGGAGGAAATAAAAAGCGAGAGGTTCCGTCCGAAATACATCTGGAAGGGCCGCTGCCGTAAAGCCGGCACAATGAGCACGTCATTCTGGTAGATATAGTAGTATGGAGAATTTATCACGTTTTCATCCAGCAGGTTCACATACCCCACTTCGGTGACCCCGTTTTTCATCCGGATGACCTTTACACTCGACCGGTCGGAAAATTCCCCCACGCCACCCGCAAGCGCAATGGCTTCCGTCAACGTTACGCGGTTATTGAAAGAGGTAACCTGGCCCTGCCGCACGACCTCCCCAATCACCGAAAACCTGAAATTAACCAGCCGGGCACGCACCTTAACGGGGCTTACAAAATACCGGTTGGCAATGGCCTGCAAGGTATCCTGAACCTGGAACACGGTAAGTCCGGCTACTTTTATTTTACCGATTACCGGAAAGGAAATTTTACCCTCCGGATCAACTAAGTCGCTGTTGATGATCATAGCGCCCGGATTATTCGCATTCATACTATTCGACTGCTCCGAGCTAAAAAAATTAAAATCATCTTCCTTACCAACACCTTCAAACTCGATATGAATCGCGTCCTGCGGCTGGATCCGGTAATCAAAATCCTGTATCGGATACGTTCTCACCACCGAATCTTTGGGCAGGTGCTGCTTATTTACATCATCTTTCTGGAGATAAACGACTTTCTTATTGGCAACACAGGAACTTAAAAAAATGCCGGCTATCAGCCAGAATAGTACTCTCATGGGGTGTTTTGTAAATCAGGGAGTAAATATAAGAATATAGCGGGAAATCAGGGTGCGGGCTGCCGGATGAACCCATGTCAGTCTGAGCGGAGTCGAAGACTGAGCGGAGTCGAAGCATCCCTAACCTTAAAACCTTGAACCTTAAAACCTTAAACCTTGAACCTTAAACCTTGAACCTTAAAACCTTAAAACCTTAAAACCTTGAACCCTAACCCCCCCTACCGCACATACTTCTCAAAATTCTTATGGTCGCGGCCAAACAGCACATCTTTCGGAAGGGATTTGAAATATTCGTAAGTAATCTTTAGCCCTTCGGAACGGGAAACGGCAGGCTGCCATCCGAAAAGTGCTTTGGCTTTGGTAATGTCGGGCTTCCGCTGTTTCGGATCATCCTGGGGTAACGGCTTTGTAATGATCTTCTGGTTGGTTCCGGTAAGCTTAATGATCTCTTCGGCAAACTGGAGGATGGTGATCTCATCCGGGTTGCCGATGTTCACCGGGAGGTGATGGTCCGACAGCAGCAGCCTGAAAATTCCTTCCACCTGGTCGTCCACGTAGCAGAATGAACGGGTTTGTGAGCCATCGCCAAAAACCGTAAGGTCTTCACCGCGCAATGCCTGCCCGATGAAGGCCGGCAGCACACGGCCATCGTTGAGCCGCATGCGCGGGCCGTAGGTGTTGAATATCCGTACAATTCGTGTGTCGAGGTTATGGTAGGTGTGGTACGCCATGGTCATGGCTTCCTGGAAGCGCTTGGCTTCATCGTACACCCCGCGCGGGCCGACCGGGTTTACATTTCCGAAGTAGTCTTCCGGCTGCGGGTGAACTAACGGGTCGCCATACACTTCGGAAGTTGAGGCAATTAATATTCTTGATTTCTTTACACGCGCTAATCCTAACAGGTTATGAATGCCGAGCGATCCAACCTTCAGGGTTTGAATGGGGATTTTCAAATAATCGATCGGACTGGCAGGCGATGCAAAGTGAAGGATATACTTCAGCTCGCCCGGTACATGAACGAACGTTGAAACATCGTGATGATAGAATTCAAAATCGGCATGCTTGAACAGGTGCTCGATGTTGCGGATGTCGCCCGTGATCAGGTTATCCATGGCGATCACGTGGAAGCCTTCTTTAATAAACCGGTCACATAAATGTGATCCTAAAAATCCGGCTCCGCCCGTAATTAAAACACGTTCTTTCTTCATGATATACTTTTCATCGGCAAATTAGGGTGTTTTGGCAACAAATGAAATGTGGCCGTAAGGTTTAAGGTGCAAGTCTCGTGCGGGTTGCCGGTCACTTGGTGCCGGTCACCGATTTGGTAGTGGTGGGTAGGTGATGTGGGTACTGTATTGGGAATATCCGCCAGACTGAAGCCCCGCCAGAATGACCTTCTGTCGGGCTGGCATCCGGACGGGTTTCGCTGTCGCTAAACATGACGTGTGTGAATGGTGCTTCGTGAACGTACTTTTCGAAGTTTTTATAGTCGCGTTCAAAAAGAACTTCCTTGGGAAGCGATTTAAAGTAGGCATATGTGATGTCCAATCCTTCCGCCCGTCCTACCTTAGGTAGCCAGCTAAGAAGTTCCTTTGCTTTACGGATATCGGGCGTGCAGGCGATGCAAAGTGAAGAATATACTTGAGCTCTCCTGGTACGTGTACGAAGGTTAAAACATCATGATGGTAAAATTCAAAATCGGCATGCTTGAAAAGGTGCTCAATGTTGCGGATGTCACAGGGTGATGAGGTTGTCCAGCGCAATTACGTGGAAGCCCTCTTTGATAAACTGACACATAAATGCGGTCCTAAAAACCCAGCTCCACCCGTAATAAAAACTCGTGCTTTTTAGCTATTTTTTTCTTTGCTCAAAGAAAGTTGAAATTTATCTGAACTACAAAAAATACTATGAGATTCCCATTCCTTTACTACTTATACTATTACTATAAGTAAATTACCTACCTACTCATTCCCCTACCTCGATGCCTATCCATATCATTGTCCTCATCCAGATCTTCCTTAATTCTACTTATTAGGTCTTCTTCACGTGCTTGTTGAAAGTGGTCCTCCTCTAAACTCTTCGAAAAATAGTACTTACGGTTCATATCTTGATTGTAGTTTGTGTCCGGCTTATGCTCCATCTTTTGAATTGTAGAATGACTAAGTTTTGGCGAGTCTACTGCCTGCTGATCCGAAATTAACTTACTCTTGTCATTAAAATTCGACTCATCATTCAAATTCTGTTTATCTTTTTTCATTTTCCTGTAGAATAATTCAATCAGCTGTAGCCACAACGAAAAATTGCTCACGTGTGTAGTATTTTGCCTGTTTTTTGAATCTCTTTCTCGCAATTCATCTGCCATACTCTTGTAAGGAACTTTTGGAGTAACCTGAGGAATACTTCTAATCTCTAGCGATAGTAAATTTCTATTCTCATTATAGTCATCCTCATTTGATTTACTAACACGTTGGATCTTATCTGGCATCACAGGTGAGAATATGGATAAACTTGTTCTATTCCCCTCCCTACTGAGTCTAACGGAATCTGTCTTCCTTTCGTCAACAGAGCCTTTAGAAGTCAAAGATTTTTCAAGCTTTTTGCTGTCGCCTGAATCAGTGCGATTATTCATCGAAATCCTATCCCAGATTGATGACAAGGACAATGAAGGGCTTAAGGTAGATCCTTTAATCTTAAAACCCATTGAACTAAATAATATTTCCTGAACTGAATTTTTGTAGGATTTTATATCGACACTAAACTCTTCCGCTAAGTTTTTTGCTCTTTCTAATAGCTTCTTCCTATTTTCTTGTTGAAGCATACTGGTAAACAATTTTAAAACATTTTGAATAACAGGTTTGAGATTTGTCATAAATTCCATAAAGCTCTTCGAACCTGAAATACATAATTCAAAGGCATGAATTAGCTGCTGTTTAATAGAGTACTTATTGTGTATATATCTATCCTTACCGATGCGAACTTTTACAGAATTCCTTTTCAGGCCATAATGATCTTCTATCGATGAGGCTACCTTAATGAACATTTCCCTTCTTAAATCCTCAGTTTTTTTATAAATCACATTAAATTCTTTCAATGATATTCTCCTTCCTGCTACTTTTTTACAAGACGTTTCGTTTGTCCGAAATTCAGTAGCCTCTATCTTCTTCTTGATCAATTCCTTTTTTTGTAATTCCTCCCGCGACAGCTCCTTCATTGGCTCATCCATTGCTGGTGATACAGGATTAAATATTTTATCTGGACTGAATATTCTCTTCTTTTTTTTCTCCTGAATTTCTTCCTGCTCATTTAGGTAGTCTCTGAAACAAAAGCATGTTAAAAAATTATTTGTAATAAAATGACAATGTTCATCTTCGGTATCATTGTGGCTACCTACAACATATTGAGAGTTTTCAATTCCAATTTCTTTCAAAAACATTCCAACCATTTCTCCCATTACTTCCCGGGTAACATTTCTATCGCCACTATATGTAATAAAGCCGGTAGCCAAAGTTGATTTTCCATTTTCCTTCATTTCTTCGGTATAAAAATCAACTATTTCTAAATAATCATAAGATCGTTGTGGGTTCTCAGGATAAATATTTGAAAATACTAAAGATGCATTCCTCTTCTCAAGGATATAATCAATTGCAGCCCGGACACCTTTGTTGATTCTGTTGATGGTATTATACATAGTATTTCATTCTGATAAAAAATCATTATCCAACCGAACCGTTTAACACATTCAATTGTTGAATAAAAATACCAAATTGCTGATGACAACTAGTGTCACTGATTTTAAGAGTTGGTTGCTGGTATGGCTTAAATATGATTTCTTGTAAAATCAACTATACTAGAATTTATCCCTAAGCCCCCATTTTTCGCTGTCTGCAGTTGGGAAAGAATGATCGTGCTATCAAAAACATAGAAAAAATGGATTCAATAAATCAGCTTTATTGTAGTATAGTTCTCTGTAACTTTCTGCTTGAAAAACGTGTAAGCCTACCTCATTTAATATCGCGTGAGCAGCAGCGGTATCCCACTCCATTGTTGGGGCAAAGCGCGGGTAAACATCGGCTGCACCTGAGGCCAGCAGCATAAACTTTAGACTGCTACCGGCTGAGATCAGTTCGGGTGAGTCAAGCTTCTGGATAAAAGCTTCAGTCTCTTCATTCATGTGCGAGCGTGACGCTACAATCCGCAATCCTTTCTTTGTTAAATCAGCAGGCGTTCGTTTTAACAAGGGAACTTCAAAGTCTGGTCGTTTGTGATAAGCCCCCGTGCCCTTACACGAATAATAAACATCACCGGTTACTGGAACTGCTACTACTCCGAGAATAGGAGTTTGATTTTCAATAAGCGCGATGTTTACGGTAAACTCACCGTTGCGTTTTATAAATTCTTTTGTTCCGTCAAGCGGATCAATCAGCCAGAAATGCTTCCAGTGTTTACGGGTTTCGTATGGAATGTTTTTTCCTTCTTCGCTTAGGATGGGCAGGTTAGTTTCCTTTAACAATGCCTCGATAACATCGTGCGATTTTTTATCCGCTAGTGTTAAGGGTGAATTATCATCTTTAACATCAACCTGAAAATCAGCAGTATTATAGATTTTCAATATCTCTAAAGATGCTGCTTTTGCAGCCTCAATTGCTATTGGCAATATTTTTCTTAAGTCCATAATAAAAAATAAACTACATCATACTTATACAACTGTCATCCCGAGGAACGAGGGATCTTCCACCGCCTTTAGGCTTATAGGTCCCATACGTGGGAAGATACCTCGCAATAAAACGTTACCACTTTGCTGATAATTTGTGCGCTCGGCATGACGATACCCGACCCCGAACCTTAAACATGGAACATAACTGGAACCCTGCAACTGACAACCAGAGACTGGCAACCGGTACCCGAACCCGTACCCCGCAACTCGGAACCCGAACCCTGCACCTCACCCCCTAAACAATCATCCCCGCAGCAACCGTTTCATTGGTTCCTTCATCAACCAGAATAATGCTTCCGGTAATTCTGTTCTTGCGGTAGCTGTCAAATGCCAAAGGTTGTGCCGTTCTTATCTTTATCCGCGCGATGTCATTCATTACAAGTTGATCAGCATTTTCTACACGTTGTAAGCTATTAATATCCAGCTTATACTGAATTTCCTTCAAGACACCTTTTACCTCCCGGGTTGTATGACGCAGAAAGAATTTTGAATTCAGGTTCACCGGACGTTGGTTCATCCAGCAGATCATGAGGTCTATATCCTGATTTGATTCCGGATGATTGTTTGGCTTCGCAATGATATCTCCCCTGCTGATGTCAATCTCATCTTCCAACGTCATCGTTACCGACATGGGTGCAAAGGCCTGATCTAAACTCTTATCACCCAAATGAATCGATTTTACTTTTGAGGTGAAGCCCGAAGGCATTACCAGAATATCATCACCCGGCCTGAAAATCCCCCCGCTAATTCTACCCGCATAGCCCCTGAAATCCTGATGCTCTTTTGTCTGGGGTCGGATAACATACTGCACTGCAAACCGGCTGTCGATATGATTATGATCGCTTTCGATGTGAACCGTTTCAAGCATATGCAGTAACGTAGCGCCCTGGTACCAATCCATTACTTCCGATCGGTTTACAACATTATCTCCCGCAAGCGCACTGATCGGAACAAACTGGATGTCGTGAATTTCAAGCTTCGATGAAAACGCTTTGTATTCGTTTACAATCTTTTCAAACACTTCTTCTTTATACTCGACAAGATCCATTTTGTTCACACATACAATCACGTGCGGGATCTTTAATAAAGAAGCAATAAACGAATGGCGATAGGTTTGCTCCACCAGGCCTTTGCGGGCGTCAATTAAGATCAATGCAAGGTTGGCAGTTGATGCTCCGGTAACCATATTCCGCGTATATTGAATATGTCCAGGTGTATCTGCAATAATAAACTTCCGCTTGGGGGTTGCAAAGTATCGGTAAGCAACATCGATGGTTATTCCCTGCTCGCGTTCGGACTTTAATCCATCTGTCAATAGAGACAAGTCAACATAATCAAAACCCTTTTTAGCGCTGGAGGCTTCCACAGCTTCCAGCTGATCTTCAAAAATGGATTTGCTATCGTAAAGCAACCGGCCAATCAGCGTGCTCTTCCCGTCATCGACACTGCCTGCGGTGGTGAATCGTAGTAACTGGTTCAAAGTTTTAATGTTTAAGGTTCATTCCCCCCATACCCCACGTCCCCTCTCCCCAGGGAGAGGGGTGTCCGAAGGACGGGGTGAGGGGACTAAAAATACCCTGATTTCTTCCTATCCTCCATCGCTGTCTCCGAACGCTTATCATCCGCCCGTGTTCCCCGCTCGGTCTTACGCGAAGCGGCAACTTCTTCTATAATCTTTTCAATCGTATCGGCATCCGATTCAACAGCTCCGGTGATCGGCATGTCGCCACACGTTCTGAATCGTACGGTTTTTATCGCAGGAGTTTCAGCCGGTTTCAGCTTCAGCCAGGGGGATGTTGACAGGATCGCGCCATCGCGTTCAATCACCTCACGCTGATGGGAGTAATACAGTTTCGGAATTGGAATATTTTCCGCCTGGATGTATTGCCACACATCCATTTCCGTCCAGTTGGAGATCGGGAATACCCGGAAGTGCTCGCCCTGGTGCTTTCGTCCGTTGAATAAATTCCAGAGTTCAGGCCGCTGATTTTTCGGATCCCATTGCCCGAACTCATCGCGGTGCGAGAAGAACCTTTCCTTGGCCCTTGCTTTCTCTTCATCCCTCCTTGCTCCGCCCATGGCGGCATCGAACTTATGCTGCTCGATGGTATCCAACAGGGTTACCGTTTGAAGCGCATTGCGGCTGGCTCCATAGCCTGATTCTTCCTTGGCCCTGCCTTTGTCGATGCTTTCCTGCACGGACCCGACAAGCAGCTTAACACCCAGTTCATTCACTAACCAGTCACGGTATTCCATCGTCTCCGGAAAGTTATGCCCGGTATCGATGTGTACTAACGGGAACGGAATGCGGGCGGGATAAAATGCCTTACGCGATAAGTACGCCAATACAATGGAATCTTTACCTCCGGAAAAGAGCAAGGCAGGCTTTTCAAACTGCGCCACCACTTCGCGGATCACGAAAATGGCCTCCGACTCAAGCTCCTTTAAATGACTTAAATAATACTGACTCATGCGTTACCCCAGCGCGATCTTCCTTTCTACAACACTGAGCAACAAAGCTAACGAATCATTCACATTTAGAACGTGCGTTTGAATGATAATATCCGGACTCACCGGGATTTCATAGGCGGAATCAATCCCGGTAAAATTTTTGATCTCGCCTGCGCGGGCTTTTTTGTACAGCCCCTTTACATCGCGCTGTTCGCATACCTCTATGGGGGTATCTACAAATACCTCGATGTAGTTTTCCGGGCCTGCTATCTTTTTCACGTAGTCGCGATCCGATTGAAACGGGGAGATGAAAGCAGAGAGCACGATAATTCCCGCATCAAGCATCAGTTTGCTCACCTCTCCGATTCTGCGGATGTTTTCAACCCGGTCTGCATCGGTGAACGACAAATCTTTATTGATCCCGGCACGGATGTTATCGCCATCGAGCAGATAGGTCTTAAATCCTTTTGCGTGCAGAACTGCTTCCAGTTGAACAGCAAGGGTTGATTTGCCCGAACCCGATAAGCCCGTAAACCAGATGAGTTTGGGGGATTGTTTTAACAGTGCGCTCCGTTGCTCACGGCTTACTTTCGTTTGTATCGGATGAATATTATTCAATGACTGGACTTAAAGATTGTAAAACAAAGCTATAAATGTAACGCAACCCGAAACTGGCAATCATAAACATGGAATACAAAAATTCACCGCAAAGGCGCTAAGACGCAAGGGTTAGAAATTATTAATTCTTTAAAAAGATCACTCAATTCTTCTGAGTCATAGTAAAATTTACTTAGCGCCTCTGCGCCTTTGCGGTAAAATACATTACACAATTTCGAAGCCGTAACCCGCACCTCGTGACTAATAGATGGAAGGAAATTTATTCGGATTCACTTCATGCATCATCGCATAAACCCGTTCAAAGATGTCCTCTGTGTTTGGCTTGGTGAAGTAATCACCATCCGATGCATACGCAGGACGGTGTTCCTTTGCAGCAATAGTCACCGGAGCAGAATCCAGGTATTGAAATGCCTGCTGCTCCTCCAGCACCTTTTGCATCATGTACGCAGTTGCTCCGCCCGGAACATCTTCATCGGTAAACACAACGCGGTTAGTCTTCTTAACCGAATCCGCAATCACATGATGGATGTCGAACGGCAATAAGGTCTGCACATCAATCACTTCGCACGAAATGCCGAATTCTTCCAGGTCGGCCGCAGCCTGCATCACCACACGGCACATCGACCCGTAAGTAACTAATGTTATATCCTCTCCTTCTTTCAGTATCTCAGGCTTGCCTAACGGAACGGTGAACTCACCAACATTATCCGGAAGCTGTTCTTTTAACCGGTAGCCGTTCAGGCATTCTATAATGATGGCCACGTCATCTGACCTGAGCATGGTATTATAAAACCCTGCTGCCTGGGTCATGTTCCTGGGAACCAGGATATAAATTCCGCGCAGGCTATGCAACATCATCCCGATAGGCGAGCCTGCATGCCATACGCCTTCTAACCGGTGGCCCCGCGTACGAATAATCACAGGAGCCTTTTGCCCGCCTTTGGTGCGGTAATGCAGGCAGGCGAGATCATCGCTCATGATCTGCAGCGCGTATAACAAATAATCCAAGTATTGAATTTCAGCGATCGGTCTCAAGCCGCGCAACGCGGTTCCGATGCCCTGTCCGAGGATGGTGCATTCCCGGATACCGGTATCGGTTACCCGCAGTTCACCGAACTTTGCCTGCAAGCCTGCGAAGCCCTGGTTTACGTCCCCGATCTTACCGACATCTTCACCAAACGCAAACACTCTCGGATCGCGCGCCAGCGCTGCCGTAAAGCATGCCTGTAACAGCTCACGGCCATCCACCTGCTGTGAGTTTTCTGAATACTGCGGCTGAACCTCTTCAACTTTTAATGCAGACTGATCGGACTCGCTGTATAAATGCGAGCTGTAGCGGTTTATGTTTTTGCTTTCAATATCTTTAATCCAGTCAATCAACTGCTGACGCGATTCTATATTTTCATCGCGCATCAAACGAAGACTTCTTTTTGCAGCGCGCACGCAATCCATCCGGATCGGGTTGATGGTGGTACGCAGGATTTCTTTAATCTCTGTCAATTCTTCACTGCTGCGGCTTTCTTTAATGACACTTTCGAGAATTGCGCTCAGTGAATTGATATCCTTTTGAATATCGGCATTGAATGCTTTCCAGGCTTTATCCTTTGCATTGCGCGCAGCCTGCCGGGCTTCTTTCTCGATCTCGTCAACTTCCTCCGGCAGTACTAATACTTCGTTGATAATCCACTCGCGCATTTTAAGCAGGCAGTCGTGGTCCGCTTCCCACTGAAGGCGTTCTTTTGATTTATACCGTTCGTGTGAACCGGAGGTGGAGTGTCCCTGCGGCTGCGTTACTTCTTCCACGTGCAGCAACACCGGAACATGTTCTTCCCGGCAAACTTTTTCAGCCTGCTGATAGGTTGCGATCAGGCCGGGATAATCCCACCCCTTGGCCGTGAATATTTCGTAACCCTTTTCCGTATCCGATCTGCGGAAGCCTTCGAGCACTTTCGAGATGTTGCTCTTCGTGGTATGATATTCGGCAGGAACTGAAATTCCATACGCATCGTCCCAGACGGAAACCAGCATCGGTATTTGCAGTACACCGGCTGCATTGATAGCTTCATAAAACATCCCTTCGGATGTGGAAGCATTGCCGATGGTGCCGAACGCTATTTCATTCCCGTTAACAGAAAGATTTTTGAATTGCTTCAGGTCAGGATTCTGGCGGAATAATTTTGATGCATACGCAAGCCCGACAAGGCGCGGCATTTGTGCTGCGGTCGGAGAAATATCTGCACTGCTGTTCTTTGATTGGGTAAGATCGCGTAGTTCGCCCTGCTCATTGAGCATGCGGGTTGCATAATGACCCGTCATTAACCTTCCGGCTGATGCAGGCTCGGCTTCAATATCGGTATGCGCGTACAGTTGCGCAAAGAACTGCTGAACGGACAGCTCACCAATGGCGAACATGAAGGTTTGATCGCGGTAATAACCTGAACGGAAGTCCCCGTTTCTGAAAACTTTGGCCATCGCAAGCTGCGCCACTTCCTTTCCGTCACCAAAGATGCCGAACTTGGCCTTGCCCATGAACACTTCCTTGCGGCCAAGCAGGCTGGCCTCACGGCTTTCCCATGCAAGCCGGTAATCTGCAAGGATCTCCTTCACCTTCGTCTGCGAAAATTTTACTTTCGATTCTTTTGTCGTGCTCACCGTAGTTCAGATTACGTGAAAC
>CAZIGG010000062.1:0-2031 GCA_964538575.1 uncultured Roseivirgaceae bacterium | reverse complement strand
TTGTAATAATCTCCAGCCCTTTGCGTCTTAGCGGTAAATTATTGTAGTCTGCCGCTGGAATGATTGTGTAATGCATTTTTACAGCAGAGATGCAATGGCAACCGGGTTGACTATTGATATTTGCCAGTTATCTTTGCAGCCTGTTAAAACGATTGTTCTATGATTATTGGCGTTCCGAAAGAGATTAAAAATAACGAAAACCGAGTGGCCCTTACCCCTGCCGGCACACAGGAATTAGTGAAACGTGGTCATACGGTGTATGTTCAGAAAAATGCGGGCGCTGACAGCGGCTTCCGCGATGAAGAATATGCAAAAGCGGGTGCAAAAATCACCGCAACGGCTGAAGAAGTTTTCGGACTTGCCGAAATGATCATCAAAGTAAAAGAGCCCATCGAGCAGGAATACAAGCTGATTAAGAAAGAC
Source organism: uncultured Roseivirgaceae bacterium (assembly GCA_964538575.1). GTDB lineage: Bacteria > Bacteroidota > Bacteroidia > Cytophagales > Cyclobacteriaceae > UBA2336. The sequence goes on along the minus strand of CAZIGG010000062.1, from coordinate 1,608 downwards.
CAGCTTGTGTTCACGTACTTCCACTTCGCATCGTACGAACCGCTTACGAAAGCAATGATTGCTTCAGGAGCAATTTGTCTTGCTTACGAAACCGTTGAGCGTGAAGACAGAAGCCTGCCGCTTTTAATTCCAATGTCGGAAGTAGCCGGAAGGATGGCGATCCAGGAAGGCGCGAAGTATCTGGAGAAACCATTAAAGGGAAGGGGAATATTGCTGGGAGGTGTTCCGGGTGTTAAGCCTGCCAAAGTTTTAATCCTGGGTGGCGGTATCGTGGGTGCGAACGCAGCCAAGATCGCTGCCGGTATGGGCGCTGATGTAACGATTATGGATGTTAACCTGAACCGTCTAAGATATTTAGATGATGTAATGCCGAAGAATGTTCACACGATGGTGTCGAATGAATACAGCATTCGAGAGATGGTGAAAGATCATGATTTGATTGTGGGCGCGGTGCTGATCCCGGGCGCAAAAGCCCCGATGCTCGTAACGCGCGACATGCTCAGGACGATGAGACCGGGTACGGTCCTGGTTGACGTTGCGGTAGACCAGGGCGGTTGTATCGAAACCTGCACGCCCACCACGCACGAAAACCCCACCTTTATTATTGACGATGTAGTTCACTACTGCGTGGCCAACATGCCGGGTGCAGTTCCGTATACGTCCACGCTTGCGTTAACGAATGCAACATTGCCTTACGCGATCCGGTTAGCAAACCTGGGCTGGAAGAAAGCGTGCCAGGAGAATCTTGATCTGAAGAAAGGATTGAATGTGATTAAGGGCGAGGTGGTTTATAAAGGTGTTGCGGATACCTTTAACCTGCCGTTGAGTGATGTGAGCAAGTTCTTATAAGCAAAAATTTATCATTTAACCGTCATGCTGAGGCTCTGCCGAAGCATCCCCGTATAGAGTGCTTGATTTAATTCGCAGATCTGTACTACGGGATTCTTCGCTCCCGCCTGTCTGCCGACAGGCAGGCTCAGAATGCCGTTTTTTTATAGATATTCCGGAAATGTCTTCAACAATTCCGTTTCCGAAACATCCTGTCTCACTTCATAGCACACATGCTGCATCCCGTTTGACAGGGCAATGTATTTTGCCTTCACATCATTATTATAAACAGCGGCCTGCATCACTGTATTCTGATTGAGTTTCAGATCAGGGGCTTTACATTCCATTAATAACCAGGGCTTCCCTTCGCGGTCGTACACAATAACGTCCGAACGTTTTTGCAGTTTATTGTACTTCAGTCCGCTTTCGATTTTGATCAGCGATTTCGGATACTTCAACTGATTAATGAAAAAATGGATGATGTGCTGGCGTACCCATTCCTCGGGCGTAAGCACCACCTGCTTCTTCCTAATGATGTCAAAAATCCATATTTTGCCTTCCGCTTTACTGATTTGATAGTCGAACCCCGGCAGATCAAGCTTAACCATTCCGTAAAGTACAACACATGAAGACAAAAAAGGAAATTGTAGAGAACTGGCTCCCGCGTTATACGGGACAGCCGTTAACCAAATTCGGGCAGTATATACTCTTAACCAATTTTGATAACTACGTCCACATGTTTGCCGAGTGGCATAATGTACCCGTAGTCGGGCTGGATAA
>CAZIGG010000061.1:8468-17278 GCA_964538575.1 uncultured Roseivirgaceae bacterium | reverse complement strand
TATTTTTGAGATGAGTTCTAAAAAAATCAATAAACCCCAAACCGGTGTAAGCTTTGCAAGTCTCTCTGATTTTATTTCTCACCGCGTACGTCCAATATTGGATATCACTATGAGCTTGGCTTGAATAAAAAAAATCAGCAAATTGATCTCCCGGAAAAGTAACCGATCAAACAAAATCACACAGAAATGAAACAAATTTACCCCTTGTGTTTTTTCTTGCTCGGCATGCTCTTCTCTGTCCAGGCCCAGCAAACCGTAACCACCAACAAAAACTTTTCCATCGGCAGTTACGGCCGGGCAGGCATTGCGCGCGGAGACGATGTTCAGTATCCACGGTCGCTTAATTTAAATGGAATGGGCTCCATTGGAGGACGGATGGAGGAAGCCGATTACTTTGAATTGGCTACAGCTCTCCATTTTGCACCGGTACGAGCTGCGGACACGACAAACATAACCGTACAAGCCCGCATGGCTTTTTACACAACACAAGGCCAGATTATAGGCAACGTTACAAGTAAATCATACGGTGGCATTACAGCAGCGTTGCCTGAACTTTTTGCCGAAGCCCGCAACATTATGGGAAGTCCCTGGAGTATATGGGTAGGCGCCCGTTTTTTTCGCGGAGATGACATTCACATTGCAGATCATTTTTATTTTGATGATCACAGCTCGCAGGGGTTTGGCATACAATACAAGAACACGCAGTTTTCAATCATGTTTCCCGCAGCGGTTGACACCGCATCTTCTCTGCCGCCCTACTTTTATTTGAACATTGTTAACGGGGCTCCGGTACTCGGGCTGCGCAACCGGTCGGTTTACATTCTTGAACACGCTATTCCTTTAAAAGATGGGTACGTAAAACTGATGACAGAATTTCACCAGTTAGCGAAGGGCACGTTAGCAGACACAACTACCGATTCAAATTATCCGTCTGACGTTGGGTTTGTGCTGGGGGCTAAATTCAAGAAAAATATCTCCACACCTTTGCCGGGTTCTTATCACGATTTCAGTATCCGGCTGGGCTCCGGAATTGCGAATGGCGGTGATGGCGGTGGAAGTAAAACCTTTCTCACTTATGGCGGCCCTAACCTGGATACCAAAAATTTCAGGAGTGCATGGTCTGTTGCTGTTACGGAAAACATACTCTGGAATATCAACCGGAATTATTCCCTCCAGGCGTATGGTGTTTTTACAAAAAGCAAGGGAGCAAGCGATAGCCTGAACACAACACCCGATTACCAGGAAAGAATGGTATACAATAGAAAAATTGATTTTGCCCTGGGAGCACGGGGTACATGGTATATTAAAGACTGGTTCCATTTATTGCACGAATTAAATTTTGCTTCAAGAACGGATGGAACACAGGACCCTGCCCAACTGATTAAGTTCAGCATTGCCCCAACCGTGGTACCCAACGGAAAGCGGGATGTCTGGAGCCGCCCGCATTTTAGATTCGTATACAGTGTTGCCCGTTACAACCAGTTTGCTGCGGATAATCTTTACTCACCCTACCTGGCCCAAGCCGGAAGCAAACGATGGGGACATTACTTTGGCGTGAAGACGGAGTGGTGGATTTGGTAAGTCAGTACTCTTGTCATTTATCTATTACATCAATTACTGTCACTAAAGGGTAAGGAAAACTCGGTCCGAATGTAATACACACAGGATATTCTTCGGATCTTGTCTTTCGTATAGTAATAGTCAGTCTTTGTCCAATTTGGTTAAAATTCTCCGGCAGATTACCGGTTTGACACTTCAATTCCTCAATTTGTCCAATAATTCTTTCCAGGTCTTTTAAGTCCTCAGGTAGGAATTCAATTATTGTCAAAGGGCAATAGGGTACTTTATCAATTATTTCTATACTAAACTCCTTTGTCGTCTCAACCACATTATTGTCTGTACACGATAACAGTGTAATCATTAGAATGGCAGCATAGTATCTAGTTTTCATATCTTCTCGCAGTCCTCATTTTTATGACACACTTTATATTCAATTAGTTGTAATATGGTCTGAATTATTCCTTCTTAGTCAACCGACTATAGCCAGTCTATGTCAGCATACCCCTAATCTGTTTGAAATTGCCCACAACGCTTCGCTTAAAAGCGTCAAACTTTATAATCGTACAAAACCAGCAGCGGCAAATGCGTATAAGACGCCATCTCTCTTGTATAGTGCTTCTGAATGAGCTGTCCTGAATCGCGGGCAATCATCGCCAGTAATCCTGTATCTATGTTTTTGTTCAGGTAAAAATTAATCCCGGACATCACGTTTCCGCTGAAGACCGTGACGCGTTCACTTTCAACCTCGGGGCTGAACCGTGAAAGCAGGGCTTCACGCTCCATTCTTTTAGAAAAGGAAAGATCGGTGTTTTTCGGCCTGACACTTAACACCCGCACTTTTGGCTCAACAATTGACAAGGCTATTTCCTTAAGAATGTCGAGCGCGTCTTCATTTTCCAGTTCATCGAGATCCGTAGCCAGCACAATTCTGTTTTTTCCTGCATGAAGAAAATCTTTAAATCGCGCCACTTCCGGAATCACAAACACGGGCACCCTGGTCCTGGCAATCACGTTCACGGTATTGCTGCCGATTAAAATTCTTTTCAAGCCGCTGGCTCCCCGGGTGCCCATTACAATAAGATCGGGCTGATGGTCGGCTATTATTTTTTCAAGAGCGGTGATCAGATTTCCATGTGCAATAACCGCTTCGCACTTCAATTCATTACCGAATTCTTTTTTCAAGTCTGAAGTATAGGACTCTACCTTATTTTTTGCCTCCCCCTCATCTTCATCTTTTTGCAAAATGTTCACGATCAGCAGACGGGCAGAGGTTCGCTTTGAAAGCTCTGCTGCAAATGAAAGCGCATTAATCGATGCGTCAGAAAAATCAATGGGGGCAAGAATCGTTTTCATAGTCGGTTGAGGTGTTATTTTTAGCCGGTTAAATAAGAGGCCAACAAGTTAATGTCTTTTCACGGGTATTAAAAAATATGACCTTGAATAAACATGATCTATTCGGTACGGCATCCTTCCAGAATAGATTGTTTAAACTTACTATCGCTTTTTAGGATTTCAAAAAACTGATCTATGTAACCGTGCATGTCTTTCAGGTCATACTTACTGAAATGCGTTTCATGCTCATCGATGATTGCGTGCACCGCTTTTTCCTTTTCCAAATATTCGTTCCGGATTTCTTCCATAGCAGATTTCGATTTACAGAATCCGCGGTAAACACGTTCACGCGGATCACCTGTTCCCAGCGTGGGAGGATTGGCTTGCGCATAATAGGCATCCACAAAACCCGACATATCAAAATCGTATGACAATGGAATAAAATTTTTCTTTACAAAAAGTGTATTGCTGTTGTGCTGGTAAACAGCCGACCAATCTGCATTGCCAATCATGTATTGAAAATAGTCGTTGCGGATCGATTGCTTTTCATCAAAGGCAGCCGGGTTAATTCCCTTAGCTTTTGTTACCACCCCTCCTGCCCGTTTTGCCACCATGGAGTTGTCCTCTACAAAAAATGCCAGCAGGTTGTAGGTGCGCGTTTTTTTACGCGATATTTCCTTCAGCTCTACGGCAGCAAGGCGTGTGCTGAAATAATACGGAGACAACGCCTGATAAAACCGGTAGCATAAATATTCTTTTCGGATCAGCTCGTCCTTATCGGAGGATGTACGGCAGGGCAAAACCAGCTTCAGCGATTTATTGCCTTCAAAAATGGTAGCAGCCACGTCCTTTTTACTGAACTTTACTTTTAGCGGAGGGAAGAAACAGTTTTTCAATCTGAAATTTCCGCGCACCCGTGATTTAACAGGCACCGTTATCCACATTGTATCTTGCTGATACTCGAACTTTCCCGTAACCAGGGTAGAGTCATTTGAATTCTTTTTGATAGATTTGACAGAGCCCGTGGCACGAAGGTGAACAGGCTCTTGTGTTTGAAAAAGTACAGCGTCCTGCGAGAATGATCGTGTGAAAAGAATGAACAGGATGCCGGTTAGTATATAACTCCTTTTCATAATGAAGCTCATTTATTACTTCAATGTACGAACTTTTTTAGCCCTTGCTATATCCCAGGCCGCAGCATTTTTAGTTACATCCTATGACATAAAATTTCATCTTGACCTTCTGTTGTTCGGGCTCTGTATTGTATTTCCCTTACATTTTTCAATGCAGGCAGCTTTTAAACGGAGGGACCGGGCCCTTGAGTATTTCAGCTTGTTTAAAGGAGGCGCCATGGCGCTGCATTACTCCTTTCAGATTGCAGAAGAATTGCCCCACGAAAAAAAGAAAAATGCCACGGGCCTGTTAAAGGGCGTAGCCAGCCAGCTTATGCAGCAATTGGAATACCGGATTGCGGGTTACAACAGTCTGCAGCAAAAGTTAAATGAACTATTTGCCTTCATCGAAACCAATCGCGAAGAAATTTCGAAACGAAATACCCTGCGCATGGTTCGTTACCTGCGCGATGTTACCGAAAGTTCCGTATACCTGTTAAGCCTCGTGAAACATCGCACCATGGCAGGCATGCGGTTTTATAGCGCATTTTTCATTATCATTCTTCCGCTTGTACAGGCGCCTATTGTATGGTATCACCTGGGGGCAATCATACCGGTATGGCTCATCTATGTTTTTCTGGGCACTACAAGCCTGATCCTGGTAACGCTCAACAATTTTCAAACGATGATTGAGTATCCGTTTGATGCGAAGGGGATGGATAATATTGCGATTAAAGACTTTTCGTTGGATGTAACCGCCTGAACGCTTTAGTCGTATGATTCGCAAATTTTTATGTCTCATTACCCCTATTCTGTTCCTGTTGTGTTTTCATGCGCACGCCCAGTTTGACAAGCATATCGACAAGCCGAAAGTCGCAGCTGTTCCCATCATTACGTATAACAAAAGTTATGGCGGGATTTTCGGGGCATTCGGTTCGTTGTATTTTCCTTTGAACAAAAAAGACACACTTTCACCCGCATCGTCTGCGGGAGCGGGAGGAATTATCAGCACGAATAAAACCTGGTTCGGCTTTGGCTTTGGAAAACTGTATTTCGCCAAGGACCTTTTCCGTACGGTGTTGGCTGTAGGCAAGGGCAATCAGAACTTTCAATATTACAATGAAAACTACGGGGTATCTGGTTCGTTCATCAATTATTCCACATTGATGAACTTTTTTTATGGCGAACAATTGGTACGGGTTTATGGAAAACTTTATACCGGTGCTGCCTTTACCTATTTCAAAGTGGAGACTTCTTTTGAAGCCGATGTGAAGAGTGATACCACTGCGCAAGTTTACAAAGCCCTGGGCATCCCGGTTACCTTCGACTCGCGCGATCATGTTCAAAATCCGTCTTCCGGCTGGTACGCAAATGCACGGTTCAACCGTTTCGATGAAGCCTTTGGAAGCGCAACGGAGTACACGAAAATGGACCTCGATGCCAGTCACTATTTTCACAAGGTAACCGGAAAAGTTTTCGCGTATAAGGCTTCGCTCAACACAGCATTAGGCGAGGTTCCATTTGAGGCTCAAACCATTGTTGGGGGAAATGTGCTGCGCGGTTACAGCAAAGGAGAATATCGTGGCGACCAGGTATATTCTTTGCAGGGAGAATACCGGTGGAGCTTTCATAAAAAATGGGGAGCCGTATTCTTCGCGGGCGCTGCAATTCCTGTTAACAAGAACGAAGCAGCCGCATTCAACGATTTACTCCCGGCAGGCGGGGCCGGCATACGTTTTATGATGATCCCCGACATTGGCATAAACGTTGGATTCGATGCAGCCGTTGGAAAAGGTGATTACGGTTTATACTTCAGAATCGGGGAAGCATTTTAAATCTGCCGGAATACTGACAAAATCAGCAAGGATTATTATAGATTGGCAATATCTTTTACTTCACCTGTAAGAGAAGCAGTATAAATTTAACGATGTTTAAAAAGGTGGTTTATTAAACTTTCAAACCTAATTCATTACTCACATGAAAACACTGGCTTACTTCCTGGTATTCATGCTCACAAGCAGTGTGGCATTAGCCCAATGGCCAAAAGAAATCAAAGCTAAAAACGGTGCTGTTATCACGATCTATCAGCCGCAACCCGAATCCATGAAAGGGGATCAGGTACAAGGCCGTTCTGCATTTTCGGCCTTGGAAAAACCCGGAAATGAGCCGGTGTTCGGAGTATTTTGGTACCTCTCGAAGATTGTTACGAATCGCGACACGCGGACCTTTACCCTGGAGAACATCAAAATCACCGATGTGAAGCTTCCCGGAATTAAGGATACCACCAAAATCAGTAAACTGAAAAGCCTGCTGGAAACAGAAATACCCGCATGGGGCCTTACCGGATCGCTGGATGAATTAATTGCGACCATTGAAGAAGAGCAGCAGTATTCGGGCGATGAGTTGAAAAACGATCCTCCTAAAATTTTCTATGCCTCCACCCCGACTACGCTGGTTATTATTGATGGCGAACCCAAACTTCAGGATGACAAGAACCTGAAAATGAAACGGGTTATCAACAGCCCCTTTCTGATCGTGGAGAACCCGGATGACAAAAAGTACTATCTCTACGGAGGAAAATTCTGGCATGTCTCCTCTTCCATCACAGAAGGATATCAGCCGGTGAGCAAACTGCCGGCCTCCATTGCCGCATTAGACAAAGAATTAAAGAAACAACAAACTGAAAAAACCACTGCTTCTTCTCAAACAACCGCTGGGGCTATCCTGGTCAGCACTACCCCGGCAGAACTCATACAGTCGGCAGGAGAAGCAGAGTATGCTAATATTTCCGGAATCAATCTTTTGTATATATCAAATTCGGAAAATGATATTTTCAAAAACATGAACGACCAGAAGTTCTATGTTTTAATTTCCGGCCGGTGGTATGCAGCTCTGAAATTAGAAGGGCCGTGGGAATATATTGCATCCGATAAGCTGCCTGCTGACTTCGCAGCCATCCCCGAAGGTTCTCCGAAAGACAATGTACTCTCAAGCGTAGCCGGCACACAGGCAAGTAAAGATGCTATACACGATGCCCAGGTTCCGCAAACCGCGAAGGTAGACCGAAAAACTGCAACCTGTACTGTTACGTACGATGGTGAACCGGCCTTTGAAAAGATCGAAGGAACTTCGCTGGAACTGGCCATGAACACGAGCAGCACGGTACTTAAATCAGGCGCTATATATTATTGCGTTGATAAAGGCGTGTGGTTTGAATCCGCGAGCGCCAAAGGTCCGTGGAAAGTAAGCGAAAAGCGGCCTGCGGATGTTGAGAAAATCCCGCCAAGTTCACCGGCCTACAATACCAAATATGTATATGTCTATGATTCCACACCGGACGTTGTGTACGTTGGCTATACACCCGGCTACATGGGTTGCTATGTGTACGGACCCACGGTAGTATATGGAACAGGCTATTATTATACACCGTGGTACGGGCCGTATTACTATCCAAGGCCGGTAACCTATGGATTCAGCATGCACTACAATCCCTGGACGGGATGGAGCATGGGCTTTCATTATAGTTCGGGATGGTTCTCCTTCAGCATGTATGGCGGTGGCGGTTACTGGGGCCCTGCTTACCACAGGCCTCCTTATTATCCTCCTTATCGTGGAGGCATGTACGGTGGCCGCGGCCCGACCTATATAAACGGTGATGTGAACATCAATGTAGACCGGTCGAATAATATTTATAATAAACGAAATGATGTTTCTACCAATGATGTGAAGCGCGGACAAGGTTCTCAAAACAAGCCAGGGGTTTCAACCAACGATCAAAACCGCGGGCAAAACAGACAACCACAGGCAGGTCAGCAGCCTTCCAATGCCGGGCCGCGCAGAGACAACAATGTGTATTCCGATAAAAGCGGTAATGTGTATCAGCGCAACAACGATGGCAACTGGAATCAACGTAACGGCAACCAATGGAATAAAACCCAGCAGAATGATCATATGAACCGCGACTACCAGAACCGGCAGCGAAGCGCCCAGCAAAACTCCCATTTCAACAATATGAACCGGGGTGGAAATATGGGCGGTGGCGCAAGAATGGGCGGTGGAGGCGGACGCAGAAGATAAACTCAAAATACATAACCAACACTTAATTATGAAAACAAACAACGTACTGATTGCAATACTTTGCGTATGCGCGTCAACCTCTTTCGCGCAAACATCCGATGCTGAAGCTGAGGCTATAATCAATTTATTGGGTGTTCAGAAAAAAGAAGCCATCGCACATCTTGTGCAGGTTTCTGGAAAAGATTCTGTAGCCTTCTGGAAGATCTAAGATGAATACCAGGTGGAAAACAAACATACAGCCCTTGCCCGGATTAAGCTTTATGAAAAAACTGCGCTGTCATACAACAAAATGACTCCTGCACGGGCCGACTCGCTGTCTAACCAGTATTTTATTAATCGCGGGGAACAGGAAAAAACGCTTCAGGTTTATTACAAGAAAGTAAAAGCCGCCACCAATGCTGTTGTTGCGTTCGAGTTCTTCCAGGCTGAAGTTTATTTACTCACGCAAATAAGAGTACAAATCATGATGCAGATACCTACTTACGGGCAATTGCAGCTATTGGCAAAGAAAAAGGAATAACGGAATTCACATCACTCTCCTTGTAACGTAAAAAACCCTCTCCTATGGAAAGGGTCTTTTATTTGAACTGATTGCGTTATACGCTAAAAACTTACAGAAAGGCTGATGATTGCAAAGGGATTGTCGAAACCGATGTTATACAAATACGTACTCAGCTCCCGGTTTTTCAATCCGGCTCCGATAAGCAAGCCCCGCTGTATATCAAGATC
>CAZIGG010000061.1:0-8368 GCA_964538575.1 uncultured Roseivirgaceae bacterium | reverse complement strand
GCTCCCGGTTTTTCAATCCGGCTCCGATAAGCAAGCCCCGCTGTATATCAAGATCAGTTTGATAGAGACGGGTGCGCTGTCCGCTGATGCCAACCCATAGTCACTTTCATGCAGTGGGTATAAAATACAGCATCTCACCCCTCATCAGGGTGCCGATAATCAACCCAACAACTTTTTATTGCTCCCGCTATTTACTGTTGAATACGTATCGAAGGTTGACACCAAATCCTCCAGCGTGGAAGTCGGTGTCTTCGATAATGTAAAACGTTGGCCGCCAGTCAGCACTCAGGGACAGCGGCACACCATTAAACTTGTACGATAAGCCAATTTCACCGCTGGCACCTAAGTAGAACGGATCGTTAAATAACAGCGAAGGACCTACACCTACGTACCAGTTAAACGCTTCGCCTCCGAGCGGACGAAATAAAAAATCCCACAAAACTTCAACACCAACACCGTTTCCGAATGAAACATCTGCATGAATGCGACTGAATTTTCCTGTACTGAATAACGCATCTATGGCCACATCATTGCCAACCACATCGCCAAAACGAACACCAAGTTCTTGTGCTTTTGCCGCTGAAGCTAAAGCCACGAAAGCCAAAATTGTAACTAGTTTTTTCATGGAGGTATTTAATTTTAGGTGAATTTATTTTTGTTGTAAAGTGAAATCTTTAGTGATAAATAAACGATGCGCCACCAAGTTACAAGATAAAAGTTATGATAACATTCTCATGCATATGATTTTTTTCAGGCTGCAGGTATAAAATACAGCATCATGCCCAGAATCAGATATACGATAATCAATTGAATACCTTTATACCAGTTGGAGCGTCCGTCCCCCGCTACCATGGCCGCCAGAATAACCGACAAAAACAACGCTACGATCAAACCCTTTGGAAAGGTGAGGTTCATCTGGCCGGGGCCCACAAACAAACTCATGATCACCAGCATAGGGGCCACAAAAAGCGCAATTTGTATGGAACTGCCCAATGCGATACCGATGCTGAGATCCATTTTATTTTTGGCTGCCATGGTGATCGCTGAAATACTTTCTGCAGCACCACCTACAATTGCCAGGAAAATTACACCAATGAAAACGCTGGACATGCCCAGTACCTGACCGGTTTCTTCTGCAGCGCCTACCAGCACTTCACTCATAAAGGCAGCCAGTACAGATGCCACTACCAGGGTAACCAGCGCGCGTGCCACCGACCATCGTTCCCCATGTGCTTCATGCGCTCCTTCACTTTTAAAGAAATCGGGATGTGTTTTAATCATAAAAAACAAATACAGCACGTATCCGGTCAGCAATACAACCGCGAGGTAAATATTCAATATATTTTCATTTTCAATAGCTGCTTTTTCCGCAGCGAGCAAATGAAAACTGCTCGGTATCGTAAGGCTGATGACTGCAATCATCATCATGGAGCTGTATATCCGGATGCTGGTAACATTATAATCCTGATTGTGAAATTTGATGCCTCCCACCAAAAACGACACACCCATCGCCAGCAAAAGGTTCGCTAAAATCGCTCCCGCCAGGGAGGCCAGTACCATTCCGTGCAGGCCCGCCTTCAGCGCAATCACGGCAATGATTAATTCCGGAAGGTTTCCAAACGTTGCGTTGAGTAAACCACCTACCGCATCACCGGTATATGTGGCCAACTGTTCCGTTGCGTTTCCAATCAGCCGGGCAATGGGAACGATGGAAAGTGCTGCGGAAAAAAAGATCAGGGGTGATGAGGCATGACTTTGCTCCAGAAAAATGGCTATCGGAATGAAAGCAAAGAACCAGTAAATGCTTGGTTTCAGGAAGCTTTTCATTGGCAGGAATTACAGATTTTAAGAGGTTCCACACACATATCAACCCAAAATTTAAGCAATTAAACCATACGTGTCATTTTAAAATGACTCCTTTTATCCGGAAGATAACCACAGCAATCAGGAATAAAAATCCGCCTATTTTGAAGGGTTTCAGTAGATACATGAAGCAATCTTTCTATCTTTCCAATTCAAATAATCATCAAGTATGAGACTCTTCGTAATGGACGCTGTCGTCCTGAAAAGAATGTTAATTCTGCTTCCAGCGCTGATTTTTGCAGGATGCGGCAAAAAATCCGAAACCGTAACACTCCCCCCGGTTAAAGTAAACGTGATAAAGGCAATCCAGAACGATGTTCCTTTGTATGAAGACTTCGTGGCCCAGGTATACGGCCAATCTGATGTAGACATTCGCGCCCGTGTGGAGGGATGGATAATTTCCATGAATTTTAAGGAAGGCTCCAAGGTTAAAAAAGGTGACCTGCTCTATATTATAGATGACGTTCAGTATAAGGCGCAGGTAGATCGTGAAGCCAGTGAATTAGCGCGCTCAAAAACTGAATTGGTTCGGGCAAAAAATGATCTGAGCCGGGTAAGACCGCTGACGGAACAAAATGCCCTCAGTAAAAAAGATCTCGATAATGCCATTGCTGCGTATGATGCGGCCGAAGCACAGGTAAAAGCTTCCGAAGCATCGCTGGTGAATGCCCGGATTGAATACGGCTTTACCAGATTGTACGCTCCCTTCGATGGCGTTGTTGGCGCTTCAAACATGCGCGTTGGCGATTATGTGAGCCGGCTTGGTACTTCCTCTGTTCTTACAACTATTTCCAGCGTTGGCAATGTACGGGTTCGTTTTCAAATCAGTGAGCGTGAATACTTACGCATAGCTAAACTCACTCCGGAGGAACTGGCGGCTGCGAAAAAAAATGTTCAGCTTATTTTAGCCGATGGGTCCGTTTACGAGCACCTGGGACAAGTGGATTTCGCTGAGCGCGAGATTGACCCCAAAACCGGAACCCTTACCATTGAAACAACTTTCCCGAATCCTACCGGCTTGTTACGCCCGGGATTATTCGTAAAGACACGCATTTTATTAAGTACCTATCCAAACGCAGTAATGATACCCCAGCGCGCGGTATTCCAGTTACAAAATCTGTCTCAGGTATTTACCGTAACAGATTCCAGCACACTCAAAGTCACCATTGTTGAGCCGGGGCAAAAAGTCGGAGATGCCTGGATCATTAAAAAAGGTTTAAAGGCCGGTGATAAAGTAGCCGTGATCGGAACGGCTTCGCTTACAGCCAACTCGAAAATAGAAGAGGTGGAAGTGAAATGGCCGGGTGATACTGCGAAAAGCAACTAGAAAAAATTAACCTCCCCTATCCTTATATCGTATGAGTGAATTTTTTATCAGAAGGCCGATTGTTGCGATGGTGATTTCCATCCTGATGGTCATCATGGGGTTAATTACACTGCGCGGAATTCCCATTTCAAAATACCCTGAAATTACTCCACCGATGGTGCAGGTTACAACCTTGTTCAACGGTGCCAACGCGGTAAACGTAGAGCAAGCTGTTGCCACACCCATTGAGCAGCAGGTAAACGGTGTGGAGGAAATGCTTTACATGAAGTCCATCAATGCAGCCGATGGATCACTCACGTTACAAGTTTCCTTTGAAGTAGGTACGGATCTCGATAACGCGAACATGCTTACACAGAACCGTGTGTCGCAAGCCAGCGCCAAAATGCCAAATGAAGTAAAGGCATATGGCGTAACAACAAAAAAATCACTCGTGTTTCCATTGATGCTGGTTTCACTTTCCTCCCCCAACTCAACATACGATGGATTATTCCTGAACAACTACGCCAACATCAATATTGTTGATCAGTTGAAACGCCTGAAAGGGGTTGGTGATGTGATCCTGTTTGGCGGAGCGGATTATTCGATGCGAATTTGGCTAAAACCTGATCAACTGACCAAACTCAATCTCACCGTTACCGATGTGATGAACGCAGTGAAAAAACAAAACGCTATTTCACCCGGTGGAAAATTTGGCGCACCACCAGCCCCGCTGGGTGTAGAGTATACCTACAGCGTTTTGCTGCAAGAGCGTTTAATTACCGAAGAAGAATTCGGAGACATCATTGTAAAATCTGACGAGAAAGGCTCCATCATCCGGCTAAAAGACATAGCACGCCTTGAGCTGGGAATGGAAAATTACAATTCATTCAGCCGGTTGAACGGCAAAGCGGCCAGCACGATTGTGGTGTACCAGATGCCGGGTTCTAATGCGCTGGATGTTGCTGATCTTGTTCAGCAAACCATGCTTGAATTGCAGCCGCGTTTCCCGGAAGATCTGCGGTACGATATTTCACTGAACACAACCAAAGCAGTTTCGGTGGGTATTGAAGAAATTATTCACACGCTTTTTGAAGCGGTTTTCCTGGTGATCATCGTTGTGTTCCTGTTCTTACAGGATTGGCGCGCAACACTCATTCCGTTGTTAACGGTTCCCGTTTCGCTGATCGGAACGTTTATCATTTTCCCCATGCTGGGATTTTCGGTAAACGTTTTGTCCTTGTTGGGATTGGTACTCGCCATCGGATTGGTGGTGGATGACGCGATTGTGGTGGTAGAGGCCGTGATGCACAACATTGAGCACGGCATGAAGCCGAAAGAAGCCACGCAGAAAGCTATGAAGGAAGTGGGCGGGCCGGTAATTGCCATCGCGCTTATCCTTGCCGCGGTGTTTGTGCCGGTTGCGTTTGCCGGAGGTATCACGGGAAGATTATATCAGCAGTTTGCCATCACCATTGCTATCTCCGTATTATTCTCGGCATTCAATGCACTTACCCTGAGCCCTGCATTGAGCGCAATTTTATTGAAGCCGAAAAAGAAATCAACCGGATGGCTGCAACGCTTTTTCGATGCCTTCAACCGCATGTTTGATAAGTTCACGTTGGGCTATACCGGAGTGGC
Source organism: uncultured Roseivirgaceae bacterium (assembly GCA_964538575.1). Classification (GTDB taxonomy): domain Bacteria; phylum Bacteroidota; class Bacteroidia; order Cytophagales; family Cyclobacteriaceae; genus UBA2336. The sequence goes on along the minus strand of CAZIGG010000061.1, from coordinate 3,561 downwards.
TGCCATTGTCGCTAAAAAGTCAATCCGCTCTATTATGATCATGGGCGTGGTTCTTGTCGGAACGGGAATTTTAGGAAAATTCATTCCGGGTGGTTTCGTTCCGGAAGAAGATGAAGGATATTATCTGCTAAACGTACAGCTCCCGGATGCGGCTTCCATGGAACGCACCGATGAAGTAGCTAAAAGAATCGAAAAAATCATTAATGAAACCGAAGGTGTTGCTTTTTCTACCATGGTGGTTGGATACAGTATGCTTACGCAATCGTACTCTACCAACAATGCGTTCGTGTTTATTTCATTAAAAGATTGGGCAGAACGGGAGAAAACCGCCAAGCAATTAATTCAGCAAACGAATATGGCGCTCCGCAGTACCATCTCCGATGCTACCGCAATTGCTTTTGGTCCGCCACCAATCGAAGGTTTGGGAACATCAGCAGGTTTTACCTTACAACTTCTGGATCGCTCAGGGAACACTCCGCAGTTCTTAGACCAGGCGGCCCGCAATTTTATTGCAGAAGCAAAAAAACGACCTGAAATCGGAAATATATTTACCCTGTACCGGTCGAACGTTCCGCAAAAACAGGTTGTCATTGATTTCGACAAAGCTGAAAAACTCAACATCGATCTGACCGAAATCAACAGTACGATCTCAACCTATTTAGGCAGCAGCTATGTGAATGACTTCAACCGGTTTGGCCGGCAGTATAAAGTGTTTATCCAGGCCGAAGCGGAAGACAGGCTCAACCCCGATAATATCGCGAGTTATTATGTGCGCAGCCGCAGCGGAGAAATTGTTCCGTTAACCACGTTAGCAGAAATAAAAGATATTGCAGGTCCCTCCTACACCAATCGTTTCAACATGTTTCGTGCTGCTGAAATTTCAGGAGCGCCAGCGGAAGGCTACAGCTCTGCGGACGCACTCCATGCACTGGAAGAAGTAGCCGCAACTTTACCAAAGGAACTCGGAATTGCATGGAGTAACATGTCGTACCAGGAAAAAGCTGCAGAAGGATCCGGAGGAGCAGTATTCATAGCAGCTATCGTATTTGTGTTCCTGATTCTGGCTGCACAATATGAAAGCTGGAAACTGCCGTTCAGTGTTTTGCTTGGAGTGCCTGCCGCTATTCTTGGGGCATTCTTTGGGTTGTGGCTTGGCGGATTGTGGAGTCCGAGTTATGTAAATAACGTATTCGCGCAGATCGGGTTAGTGATGCTGATCGGACTTACCGCGAAGAACGCAATTTTGATTGTTGAGTTTGCCAAAATGTTATACGAACAAGGTAAGCCGTTGTATGAGGCAGCCTTAGAAGCCGCGAAGCTTCGTCTTCGTCCGATCCTGATGACTTCATTTGCCTTTATGCTGGGCGTGGTGCCGCTGCTCACTGCCTCGGGCGCGGGTGCCGAAGCACGAAAAGTAATGGGTATGGCCGTATTTATGGGTACATTAATCTCAACGATCGTTGGTGTGATTGTGGTTCCTGCGTTGTTTGTTTTCATTGAAAGCATTGGTGCGAAAAAGAAAAGCATCGATGCATCCGTACCACCTTCTGAACACGCACATTGATATGAAGAAGATAATTTTCATCGCATCCTTACTCCTTATACTGGCCGGCTGTGCAGTAGGTCCTAAGTATTCAAGACCTGAAACAAAAAAACCGGAAGCTTACACGCAGGCAAAGATTGATTCCATAGCGGGCGATTCCATCACGAACATGAAGTGGTGGGATGTGTATAAGGATTCTGTTTTAATTGCGTTGATTGACTCCGCCATTATTCACAACCTGGATCTGAAGGTAGCCCTTGCACGGGTAGAAGAAGCAAAAGCTATCCTTGGTTTTAACCAGGCCAACATGTTTCCTTTCTTTGACTACTCGGGAGCTGCTCGTGCAACCAACTTTGGAAATACCGCCAGTAGTGCAGGTGTGGCATTCCCCGGTAATTCATTTTCAGTATTAGGCAATGTGTCGTGGGAAATTGATCTGTGGGGAAAGTTGAGGCATGCGAATCGTGCAGCATTTGCTGAACTGGTGGCTACGGATGAAGGCCGTAAATCTGTTTACATCAGTCTGGTGGCGCAGGTGGCCGAATTATACTTTCAACTGCGTGGTCTTGATGATCGTTTTGAGATTATGCGCAAAACCATTGAAACCAGAAGAGAATACCTTCGCATTATCACGTTACGATTTAATGAAGGCGAAGTATCCGAATTAGACAAACTGCAGGCGGAAAATATAGCTGCATCCGCAGAAGCACAATTATACAGTTTAGAGCGCTCCATCATTGCCACGGAAAATGCCATCAATATTTTATTAGGGCAAAGCTATGCACCCATTACCCGCGGGTTACTGAACGATCAACAGCAGTTGCCTGTTGAAATTCCAAGCGGTCTTCCGTCAGAGTTATTGGAACGCAGGCCTGACATTCGCTCGGCCGAGCAGCTTTTAATTGCCCAAACCGAACGCGTGGGAATTGCTGTAGCCTTACGTTTCCCTTCGCTCAGCCTGACGGGTTTCCTGGGAGTGGCCAGCCCGGATATTTCGAATTTATTTCAATCCGATGCTTTCCTGGGTTCAATAACGGGACAGTTGGCAGGCCCGGCCTTCCGGTTTCAGCAGAATAAACGAAGGGTAGAAGCTGAAAGGGCTGTGGCTTTACAGTTCGGATACAACTATGAAAAAACTGTACTGCACGCTTTCGCGGAAGTTGAAAATTCACTGGCTGAAATACGCACATATCGTAACGAGTTCAATGCACGACAAATACAGGTGGCCGCTACCGAAAAGGCGCTGGTGCTTTCAAAAGCGCTTTACGATAACGGATACTCATCTTTTTTACAAGTACTCGATGCCGAAAGGGAATACCAAAACTCACAATTTGAAAAATCACTTTCGCTTCAGAATCAGTTGATTTCTACAGTACGTTTGTATAAAGCGCTTGGAGGAGGTTGGTAAAATCGTGATCCATGAATAAGAACTATTGGAGCTGGGTTCTGTTATTGGAAATATTCATTCTGATTTTTTTAACCGGATTCTTTCCTGAAAACTGGCAACCCGTTCTTTTCCCGGTTATCTACTCGGCACTCTACCTGACTGCGGTTGGAGGTTTAGATAAAAATAAAGAATCCATGTTTTGGGTGGCAGGTATTATCCTGGTTGCTCAGGTAGTTTTCAAATTCGTCAACATGCCTGTAATTGAAGCCGTTTCGAAATTGATGAATTTCATTTTCTTCAGTTTTATTGTGACTTCGCTCATCCGGCAGATTGCTTCAGCCCAAGATGTGACAAGACGAGTCATCCTTGACGCCATCAATGGATACCTGCTGCTGGGGCTGGTGTTTACGTTCTTAATCGGGATGATGATTCAGTTCGATCAGGATTCCTTTAACTTTTCTGGCGAAGCGGGAAGCGAATTCCACAATTCGATGTATTTTGGATTTGTAACCTTCGCCACATTAGGCTTTGGTGATCTGCTTCCCTTAAAGCCTTACGCCAAATCGTTATCTATTCTCATTGCTGTTTGCGGCCAGCTATACGTGGCCATAATCATCGCGCTGCTGGTGGG
>CAZIGG010000060.1:0-17495 GCA_964538575.1 uncultured Roseivirgaceae bacterium | reverse complement strand
CCTCGTTCCTCGGGATGACCGCATTATGAGTATTTTTGAGATGACTTGTAATTATATTCAACAAAAAACCCCGGCTTAGTCGGGTTTTTGTTTTTTATGACGATCCAACTATTTCTTGTTAACCTCTTTATACCGAAAACAGCTTGTAAGGTGATCGTTCACCAGGCCGCAGGCCTGCATGTGCGAATAGATTACGGTGCTGCCGACAAACTTAAAGCCGCGTTTGATCAGGTCTTTACTTAATGCATCAGATTCTTTTGTTGTCGGAGCAAGTTGACCTAACGAATTCCATTTGTTAACGATTGGCTTTCCATTCACAAAGCTCCAGATGTATTTATCAAAGCTTCCGAATTCTTTCTGCACTTCCAGGAATCGTTTGGCGTTGTTAACCGCGCCATAAACTTTCAGCCGGTTGCGCACAATGCCGGGATCGAGCAGGAGCTTTTCACATTTTACTTCCGTAAACCGGGCAACCTTAGCAGGATCAAAATCAGCAAAAGCTTTACGGTAACCTTCGCGCTTGTTGAGTATCGTAAGCCAGCTCAAACCCGCCTGCGCGCCCTCTAAAACCAAAAACTCAAAATGTTTTTGATCGTCATGAACAGGCAGGCCCCACTCTTCATCGTGATACTTCATGTAATTTTCGGTTTTCAGGCACCAGCTGCAGCGGACTTTTTCTTTCATTTTGTTAAAAATTAATGGTTACTTGACAGGGCTTGAAATAAATTCAATTGTGAAATAAAGATACGCCAATGACAGCGTTATGTCAGTAACTAAATTAACTCCTATGCGCTTCCTCATCATTATTTTCTTAATCGGCCTTTCAACCCCGCTTTTTGCCCAGGATGCAGAAAAGAAACTGAAGGATATGAAAATTGAGTTGCTGAAACCCACTCAGCCCATCGGTACCTATGTAAAGGCCGTACGGGTCGGGAACCTGATTTTTCTTTCCGGGCACGGACCAGGTAAAGCGGATGGAAGCACGATGACCGGCAAGATTGGAAAGGACGCTACACTCGAACAAGGCTACATGGCAGCACGCCAAACGGCAATTTCAATTCTCTCTACGCTGAAGGCCGAGATTGGCGACCTGAATAAAGTTAAACGCATCGTAAAAGTTACGGGTATGGTAAACTGCACGGAAGATTTTGTGGATCAGCCCAAGGTAATGAACGGGTTCTCTGAGCTGATGGTGACTTTGTATAAAGAAAATGGTCTGCATGCCCGGACCTCCATTGGCGTTAACGCCTTACCGGGCAATATGATGGTTGAGGTGGAGATGATCGTGGAGGTAATGGAGTAATAAGTAATTCCGGATATGTAATAAGGCCACCACCTGGCTCAAGTTTCTAAGAGTTTTAGAGACGCCTTTTCTGATAAAATCGGATGCAGTTTGAGGAAATTGTTTCCCGGGGAGTAGTAAAAACTTAGCTTTTTCGAGAGCCAAAACCTTGTTTTGAAGCAGTAAAACAAGATCAACCGCAAAAACTGCCTGAAATCGCATTATGGCATTGTTTTGTTTTGGTTATCAGTCGGTTACACAGAACTTTTCTGCGGAATAAACGTTTAATTTGTAGAGTATAACAACCACTAATTGTTATGAATTCAGTTACTGAAAAGCTTCAGATTCTGGAATCGCTGAACGCGCTTGACAAAACTCAGACTGAAAAAGTGCTGGCTTACATTAAAGGCATGCTGGCACCGAATAAGGAAGAGCAGGAGTACAAACGTACAAAGCGCGAGGCCATGAAGGAGATCCGGCAGGCGTTGAATGGCTCAAGACGATTGAAATTATCGTTGTAAGTTGAGCGCTGATTTCGTCAACAACAGGCACTCAAAAAATGCCTGAAGGGATTTCGTACCCCCTTTACTCAAACATACTTCACGTAATTTTCCCATTTTTCTAACACTGCCTTAAAATCTTCCGGCAGTTGAGATTCGAATTGCATCCATTCTTTTTTAACAGGATGCATGAAGCCTAATGTTTTTGCGTGCAGTGCCTGGCGCGGAATAATTTTGAAACAGTTTTCAATGAACTGTTTATACTTGGTGAACACCGTTCCTTTAACAAGCTGATCTCCGCCATACATGGCATCGTTGAACAACGGATGTCCCAGGTATTTCATGTGCGCACGGATCTGGTGAGTCCGCCCGGTTTCAAGCTTGCACTCAACTAATGAAACATACCGAAACCCCTGAAGCATTTTATAATGAGTAATGGCGGTTCGGCCCATGTCTCCTTCCGGGAAAGCAACCGTAAGCCGCCTGTCTTTTAAGCTCCGGCCAATGTTTACGTTTACCGTTCCCTCCGGAGGATCCATTTCACCCCAGGCGAGAGCCCAGTATGTTCTTTCAATGGTATGATCAAAGAATTGTTTGGCAAGTGCAGTTATCACGGGCTCAGTCTTGGCAATAACCAAAAGACCAGACGTATCCTTATCAATCCGGTGAACAAGTCCGGGCCGTCCGTCATTACCGGGCATGTGCGGAAGTTGTTGAAAATGATAAGCTAACGCATTAACCAACGTTCCGCTCCAGTTATTGTAAGCAGGATGAACCACCATGCCTGCTTCTTTATTAACAATTAATAAATATTCATCTTCATAGACAATATTCAACGGAATGTTCTCAGGCTTTACATCGGTATCCCGCGGAGGTTCGGGCATGGAAATAACAATCACATCTCCCGGACGAACTTTGTAATTCGATTTAATAACGGTATCGTTCACCTTTACAAAGCCGCCTTCGATGCCCTGTTGTATTTTAGAGCGGGAAACATTGGCGAGCCGGGCATTCAGAAATTTATCGATACGAACAAGCCCCTGGCCGGGATCAGCAACAATCCGGTGATGCTCGAACAATAATTCATCATCCTCTTCGTCTTGTATCGGACCCATGCGTTTTTAATTCCCCGCAATATTACTGATTTTGCGTGCGAATAGAATGCCGCTGTTGTGTTAGTCATGAAATACATTCAATTCATCATATGCATCGTATTGGCGGGCTGCCAGCAACCCGGTAAAGCACCGCTTTTCGAAGCGGCAGTAAGCAGGGGGGAAATTAAGAACAATAAAATCCGTGAGGCCTCAGGCCTGGTGGCCAGTGCGAACAATCCGGGAATGTTGTGGACACACAATGACAGCGGTAATAATGCGGATATTTTTTTAATCAATGATACAGGAGAAATAAAGTGCGCAGTTCATTTGTCAGGCATTAAAAACCGCGATTGGGAAGATATTGCGGTAGGTTCCGGGCCGGAGAAGGGGAAACAATATATCTACATAGGAGAGATTGGAGATAACAACGCTGTTTATGATGAGAAAATTTTATACCGGATAGAAGAGCCACGCATTGCAGCCGGAACAGCCGATACCACTATTACTAAAATTGACAAGGTAGAATTCAAACTCTCAGATGGATCCCGCGATACGGAGGCGCTGATAATTGATCCTGTTTCAAAAAGTTTTTACGTTTTTTCCAAACGTGAGAGCCAGGTTAATCTTTATAAGCTTTCGGATACGTTATCAACATCTGAAGTGAGGACCGCAGAAAAAGTTGCGGAAGGATTACCCTTTACGCTGATTGTTGCTGCGGATATCTCGGAAGATGGCAGCGAAATCCTGGCAAAGAATTATGACAACATTTTTTACTGGAAGCGATTGCCGGGAGAATCGGTTGAGGAAGCAATCAGGCGAACTCCTGAAACATTGCCTTATTCGCCCGAGCCGCAGGGGGAATCTATCGCGTTTTCCCGTAGGGGAGACGGTTATTATACCATCAGCGAACGGAAGAAAAAGATGCCGCAGCACCTTTATTTTTACAAGCGCATTAAATAACCCCCTGCGCCTTCATCGCATTGGCAACCTTTACAAAACCGGCAATATTCGCCCCAATCATGTAATTGCCCGGCTTGCCATATTCTTTCGCAGCAGCTAATGATGTGTCGTGAATATTCTTCATAATAGCACGCAGCTTTGCGTCAACTTCTTCGCGTGTCCAGTTGGCTCCCATAAAGTTTTGAGTCATCTCCAGGCCGGAGGTTGCCACACCACCCGCATTAGAAGCTTTACCCGGTGAATACATCACACCATTATCGATGAGGATATTAATACCTTCAATGGTGGTGGGCATATTCGCGCCTTCACCCAATACTTTTATTCCGTTTTTAACAAGGTGGTTTGCATCCTTTCCATTCACTTCATTTTGCGTGGCACATGGAAATGCACAATCAGCTTGGATGCTCCACAACGGATTGTGATCTCCCCTGGGATCAACATCTTTATAAATACAGCTGTATTTATCCGCATAGTCTTTAATCCGGCCTCTTCGGTTATTTTTTAAGTCCATTAAAAAGGCAAGTTTCTCAGGAGTGAATCCTGCTTCATCGTGAATGAAACCGGTTGAGTCGGATGCGGTAATGACCTTACCGCCCATTTGAATTATTTTTTCAATTGCGTACTGCGAAACATTTCCGGAACCGGAAACAAGGCACGTTTTTCCTTTAATGCTGTCACCTTTGCTCTGCAGCATGTTTTCGGCAAAGTAAATCAGGCCGTAGCCTGTAGCTTCCGGTCGGATCAGGCTTCCGCCCCACCCCATGCCTTTGCCGGTGAGAACTCCTGTAAACTCATTCCTGATTTTTTTATACGCGCCAAATAAATATCCAATCTCGCGACCGCCAACACCAATATCACCCGCAGGCACATCAAGCCGGTGACCGATGTGCCTGGCCAACTCACCCATAAAAGCCTGGCAGAATTTCATAATCTCGTTTTCTGATTTTCCTTTCGGATCAAAATCAGAGCCGCCCTTTCCGCCTCCCATCGGGATACCGGTAAGTGCATTTTTAAAAATCTGTTCGAATGCTAAAAATTTCAACACGCTTCTATTAACAGAAGGATGAAATCTTAGCCCGCCCTTATAAGGTCCGAGCGCGCTGTTCATTTGAATCCGATACCCGCGGTTTACCTGAACCTCGCCTTTATCGTCAAGCCAGGTAACACGAAAGGAGATGAGCCGTTCGGGCTCAAGCATGCGTTCCAGTAATTTTAACTTTTTGTATTCCGGATTTTTATCAATCACGGGTAAAATGGAATCAATAACTTCTTCGGCAGCTTGTAAAAATTCGGGTTCGTTTGGGTTGCGTTGCCTGACAAGGGCAAGAATCTCGGAATGGGCCATGCGATAAAATTTAGTCCAAGTTAGCAGAAGCACACGTATTGCAAATGGTTTAAATGAGCTTTTTGAGCCGCTTGCGTTCAGGGATGACATTCGTATTTTTGATGATGCAGAAAACAAAGCTTCATTCGGAGGGACCGGAATTATCAGGAATTATTGTGGGCGCCTGGCGCTGGACGAATGAGTCAGCGTCTGACATTGAAAAGCTGATCGATACCGCGCTTGAAAACGGGATCAGCACCTTTGACCATGCCGATATTTATGGAAATTATACATGTGAAGAGAGCTTTGGAAATGTATTGCGAAAGAATTCATCGTTGCGGGATAAGGTGCAGCTTATCACCAAGTTTGGAATCAGGATGCTTTCCGACAAAAGACCGGAGCATGCAGTAAAACACTACGACACATCAAAAGAGCATATGGTGCGGTCAGTTGAGAATTCCCTGAAAGCATTAGGCACCGACCGGATTGATGTGCTCCTCATTCACCGGCCCGATCCGTTACTGAATCCAACGGAAGTTGCGGAGGCGTTTTCAAAGCTTAAGCAGCAAGGTAAAGTACTTCACGTGGGGGTTTCGAACTTTACGCCAGCTCAATTTGAAATGCTTCAGTCATATTTGCCCTTTCCGCTGGTGACCAACCAGATTGAGTTATCCTTATTCAGGAATGAGCCGTTCTTTAATGGCGATACGGATGTACTGATGAAACACAAGGTCAGGCCTATGGCGTGGTCACCGCTGGGGGGCGGGAAATTTTTTGATGATGAAAGAATAAAAGGATTGCTTCAGCGATTATCGGGTGAGTATAATGCAACCGCTATGCAGCTTTTGCTGGCCTGGTTGCTAAAACATCCATCCGGGGTTTTGCCGATTCTGGGGACAACAAAAGCGGAGCGGATAAAGGATGGGGCAGCAGCCGTAAACGTAAACATAGACAGGCAACACTGGTTTGAGCTGTTAAAAGCCGTTTCCGGCAAGGATGTAGCATAATGCTATTTTGAAGTACATTTGACAGATGATATGAATGCGGTGTATGAGAATAATAAGCGTAACCCTGTTTCTTTTAACGATTGTCAGTATAGCCTATCCGCAAGAGGTTGATCTTGTAAGGCTCGGGTATGCGCCATCGGCAGTTTCTGCCAAACAGATTGGAATGGCTGTTTCCGCTGACGGCAATCTTGTCGCCTTTGTGTACAATGATAAAACGATCAAGATCTTTGACATTGCCGCAAACAAATTTGTAAAGCGGTTCACGGGCCCCTATGCAACCTTATTTGATGTGCAGGTAACACCCACAAAAATTATCCTGATCGGTCTGAACGAAGTGCAGGTTTGGAACTGGAAAGAAGAACAGCTTGTAAAAACATTTAAGCTCACCAACCAGGCTACTAAAACAGCTTTTTCCGGGAAACATAATCTTCTTGCGGTCGGGCAAAAGGAAGGAACAGTAGCTGTAATTAATGTTGAAAAAGCGGAACAACTCAATGAGCTTGTTTATAAAATGCATCACGTGAGTGCGCTGGCATTTCATCCTAACGGCAAAAGTATTGTTGTGGGAGTGATGACCTTTCTCAAGAGCCTGAATCCGCTAAAGCAATTTGATATTGCTACCGGCAATGTAATTGCCAGTTCATCGGGAGGGATTTACAGTATGGCCGTTTATAATGATGCCGGAACCGAGCTTGTAACCTCGGGGATGAATGGCCTTGGATTAAAAACCGTGATTACAATTTTTGACGGAACTGATCTATCATTTATAAATCAACTGGAGATGGATTTAATCGTGTTTAATGCTTTAATCCCCTATGGCGGTATTGTAACGGATAAAAAATTCCTCTCGATAACAGCTTCTTCGTCTTTTAATGTTAATGACCTCCAGTCCGGGCAACGGGTGTTTACCACCAAGTCGGATAAGTATAAGGTTCCTGCATATGGAATATTAGGCGTTGGATCGTTTAATGTCTATCCGCTGTCAAAAAGTAAGGTGCTGTTCAACGGCTCAAAGAATAACATCAACCAGATCTATGATGTAAAGACCAATTCAATTGTCGGGTATTTTTTCTCCGACAGCAATGATGACTTCGCAGTTGTTTCGCGCGATGGCAGGGTTGACGGCACTCCGGATGCACTCGCAAAAGTTTATTGGACCGCCCGAAACTCAACTAAGAAAACCTCATTGGAGAGCACCTTTGAACAGGGCTTTTCACCTAAACTGTTAGGCGCTGTTGTGGGCGATAAAGCTATGCCGCAGCAGGAGTTTAAAGTTGAGCAGGTAATGGCAAAGATTCCGGTTATCAGTTTGCAATCTTTTAACGGGAAACCTCCGGGCGCGTCCATGTCAGCTCAATCACAACTCAAGGGTGCGAAGTTCGATATCCAGGTAAAGGAAAATCCGCAGGAAATAACCGAGCTCAAGCTGTTTCAAAATGGCAAGCTTGTAAAAACCATGCCGGGCAACGGCTCAGGCAAGTATTCATTTGAGGCTACGCTTAACACTTCGTTTGGCGAGGATAATTTTTTCTACATCACGGCAGGCAGCAAGTCAGGTATTGAATCCGAAAAAATAAAATTCACGGTTTTATATAAAGGGGCAACGGAAGATAAGCCGAAGCTTTACCTCGTTACAATAGGCATTAACAAATACAAAAACGCCAAGTACAATCTTAATTACGCAGAAGCGGATGCAGACGGAGTTGAAAAGGCTGTTAAAACAAATTCCGGCTCGCTGTTTAAAGAAGTGGTCGCCTACACCATCCGGAACGACAAGGCGGTTAAAACCAACATACTCGCAGCCTTGGATGACATTAAAAAGAAATCGCTTCAGCAGGATGTGCTGCTGGTTTATTATGCCGGCCATGGCGTAATGACCGAGGGCGCTAATGGAGAATTCTATATTGCCCCGCACGACATCATTCAGCTCTATGGAAAAGAGGACATGCTGAAAGATAAAGGCGTTTCGGCCACTTCATTAAAACAGTATGCCCAGGAAATCAATGCGCAGAAGCAGGTTTTTATCTTAGATGCCTGTCAATCTGCCGGAGCGCTCGAAACCGTTGCGGTTCGCGGTGCAGCAGAAGAAAAAGCCATCGCACAACTGGCGCGAAGCACGGGAACGTTTTGGATTACCGCCACCGGCTCGAACCAGTTTGCAACCGAGTTTGAAAAGCTGGGGCATGGGGTTTTTACCTATGCCCTGCTGGAAGGCATAGCCGGGGCCGGAGATGCCAATAATGATAAAAAGCTTACGGTGCGTGAGCTCAGCACCTTTATTGAAAATAAAGTACCCGAACTGTCGGAAAAATATAAAGGCACTGCGCAATTTCCTTCTGCTTACTCGTTTGGGAACGATTTCCCGATCGTGATTTATAAAGAGTGAGAATTTTCCGGGATTATTTTCTTTTGTGCGGTAACATTCCTTCCTTCAATTTTGTATTCATAGCAAAGCATTCATGGCGAAGGGTTCAGCAGCGAAAAAGGTAACAGACGGCACAGGCCACGAATACATCGAAATCATAGGCGCACGGGAGCACAACCTCAAAAATGTAAGCGTTTCATTCCCCCGCAATAAGCTTGTGGTGCTTACCGGCATCAGCGGAAGCGGAAAATCTTCACTCGCGTTTGATACCATTTATGCGGAGGGTCAAAGGCGGTACATGGAGAGCTTCTCCGCGTACGCCAGAAGTTTTATCGGCAACCTCGAACGCCCGGATGTTGATAAAATCAACGGCCTGAGTCCGGTAATTTCAATTGAACAGAAAACAACTTCCCGAAATCCGCGCTCAACGGTTGGAACCGTTACGGAAATTTATGACTTCATGCGCCTGCTGTATGCAAGGGCAGGGGAGGCATACTCGTATTTAAGCGGTGAGAAAATGATCCGTCAATCGGAGGATCAGATCCTGGATGCAGTTCTCAACAACTTTAACGGAAAGAAACTGGTGTTGCTTGCGCCCATTGTGCGCGGGCGCAAAGGTCATTACCGGGAGCTGTTTCAGCAGATCAGAAAACAAGGGTACACAAAAGTGCGGGTAGACGAAGAAGTGATAGACATCACCGCAAAAATGCAGGTTGATCGGTATAAGATTCACGACATTGAAGTTGTGATAGACCGGATTGTTGCGGATAAAAAAGATCGTGCACGCATTGGCCAGTCTGTCAATAAAGGACTGAAAGAAGGCAAAGGTGTTGTAATGCTGCTGGAAGAGAATGGCAAGGTTCATCACTTTTCCAAGTTCCTGATGGATCCGAAAACAGGGTTGTCGTACGATGAGCCTGCGCCAAACTTGTTTTCATTCAACTCGCCTTACGGTGCGTGCCCGACCTGCAACGGGCTTGGGCAAATCGAAGAGATCACGGAAGAGTCCGTTATCCCGGATAAAAGCTTAAGCATCAGCCGCGGAGGCATTTTGCCCTTAGGTGAGTACCGCGACATCTGGATCTTCAAAAAAGTGGAAGCGATCCTGAAGCGCTATAAGCTTACGCTCAGCACACCCATTAAAGATATTCCGAAAGAAGTTATAAAAATTTTACTGTATGGCGATGATGTTCCGGTAGCGGTTGCATCCGTTAAGTACCCCGGTACAGATTGGAATACAAAATTTGAAGGCATTGTTAACTTCCTGGAGAAGCAGCGCGATGAAGGCTCGGAAGCCATTAAACGATGGGTGGAAGATTTTATGATGGTGAAAACCTGCCCGGAATGTAACGGAGCCCGATTAAAGAAAGAATCCCTTCATTTTAAAATTCATGATAAGAATATTGCTGAACTGGCGTTGATGGATATCCAGCAATTGAGCGCCTGGTTTACAGGCCTTGAAGATAAGATCAATGAGAAGCAGCGAATCATCGCCACGGAAGTATTAAAGGAAATCCGGAAGCGCATTGGATTTTTGCTCGATGTCGGTTTGGATTACCTGAATCTTAACCGGCCATTAAGAACATTGAGCGGAGGTGAAGCGCAGCGCATTCGCCTGGCTACACAAATAGGAACACAGCTTGTAGGGGTGTTGTATATTCTGGATGAACCCAGCATCGGCCTGCATGCACGTGATAATGTAAAGCTGATCAAAGCATTGAAAGACCTGCGTGATCTCGGCAACTCGGTAATTGTTGTAGAGCATGATAAAGATATGATGCTTGAAGCCGATTACGTAATTGATGTCGGGCCGGGTGCCGGCCGGCATGGCGGGCAGATTGTTGCGCAAGGCGATCCTAAAGCTTTTTTGAAAGGAGACAGTGCAACTTCAAAATACCTGAGCGGCAAGCTGGGCATTCAATATTTAAAAGAAAGACGTAAGGGTAGCGGAAATAAAATTTCACTTACTGGCGCCACAGGCAACAACCTGAAAAATGTTGACCTCAACATTCCGCTGGGAACGTTCATGTGTATTACCGGAGTCTCAGGAAGCGGAAAATCAACGTTGATTCATGAAACACTTTTCCCGATTCTGAATAGATACTTCTTCAATTCGAGAACCGAACCGCTGGAGCATAAAAAAATAGATGGTCTTGAACATATCGACAAAGTAATTGAAGTCGATCAATCCCCGATCGGCAGGACACCGCGTTCAAACCCGGCAACCTATACCGGGGTGTTCACCGATATCCGCGATCTTTTTGCACAAATGCCGGAAGCCAAGATTCGCGGGTATAAAACCGGGCGATTTTCATTTAACGTAAAAGGCGGAAGGTGTGAAACGTGTGAAGGTGCAGGATTGAGATTAATTGAAATGGAATTCCTGCCCGATGTTTATGTGCCCTGCGAAACGTGTAAAGGCAAACGTTACAATCGTGAGACGCTTGAGGTTCGGTTTAAAGGTAAATCCATTTCGGATGTGCTGGATATGACGGTAGAGGAGGCTGTAACGTTCTTTGAAAATCAGCCTAAGATTCTCAGAAAGATTCAGACACTGAGTGAAGTGGGATTGGGATATATTTCGTTGGGCCAGCATGCTACAACGCTGTCGGGCGGTGAAGCTCAGCGTGTGAAGCTGGCCACTGAACTTTCAAAACGTGACACGGGTAAAACACTTTATATTTTAGATGAACCGACAACCGGCCTGCATTTCCAGGACATTGCACACTTGCTGGATGTTCTTCAAAAGTTAGTAGACAAGGGAAATACAGTTCTGGTAATCGAACATAACTTAGATGTGATCAAATCGGCCGATTATATTGTTGACCTTGGTCCGGAAGGCGGGGCAAAAGGAGGAAAAATTATTGCAAAAGGAACTCCGGAAGAAGTTTCAAAAAATCCGGCCAGCTTTACCGGTAAGTTCTTAAAGGCTGAACTGAATTAACGATGAACGCCACGCAACGACAATATCTTTTCGGTTTGATCTTTTTCGGAGTTGGAATTTATTACATCACGCACAGTTCCTGGTTTGAGTCATCCTTATATATTGTAGCGGGCCTTGCCTTCGTTTTTAATGCACTTACCCTGGAGCCTAAGCTGGTGAAGTATAAAAAACCGCTCACGATTATTTCATGGCTGCTCATTATCAGTACCGGCCTTTTGTTGCTTTACCTGATTCAGTTTCGGTGGTTTTAATCCATTCATGTAACAGCTTGCCGTGCCGGTTTTGAATTCTTTACTTTTGTGGTTCGGAGATGGTAAATAAAAAACGATTATACTGGACGCTGCAGATTACAGGCTGGGTGACGTATGTGTTGCTGCAGATTGTCTGGTATAGTTTCAGTACGGAAAATGAAATTCCGTTACGGAGAATTCTCTTCTTCCTTGTTGAGGGGTTGATTTGCCTGGGGGTTACGCACCTGTTCCGGTACTATGTCAATCGATGGAAGTGGGTTGACCTGAGCGTTCCTAAAATGATGATTCGGGCGCTGCCCACAATTTTTATGCTGGGGGTTGTGATTTTTTTCCTGCGTGTACCCTTTAGCTTTTTGCTCAACATCGTATCCGTTCAACGGTTAGCGTTTGACCCCCGGCAGATTACAATAGGCAGTTCGTTCTACATTATTATTTTGTTTGTGTGGTCGCTGTTTTATTTCACCTATCACTATATCGCCCGGTATAATAAATCATTGAAGTACGAAGCTTCCATGATTGAGATCGAACTGAATAATTTAAAGAATCAGCTTAACCCGCATTTTATCTTTAATGCCCTCAACAGCATCCGGGCGTTAGTCGATGAGAATCCGAATAAATCAAAACAGGCTATTAACCATTTATCGAATATTTTAAGGAACTCATTAACCTTCGAGAAGAAAGGCCTTACTAAATTTGATGACGAACTTAAAATTGTAAAGGACTATTTGAGCTTAGAGAGCATCCGGTTTGAAGAGCGTTTAAAAACAGAACTCGACATTCATTCCGAATCGTCCAAGTTTCTGGTGCCCCCCTTCATGATTCAAACACTGGTTGAAAACGGCATTAAGCATGGGATTTCCAAGCTTACGCAGGGCGGAACGATTCACGTAAAAACCCTGGTGGATAAAAACCGTTTGAAGATACAAATCCGCAACAGCGGCCATCTGCTGAATGGGGCAAGAAAGGGTAAATTCGGAGGAACGGGCATCAAGAACACCATGCAACGGTTAAAACTTTTGTATGGAGAGGAGGCATCTTTCAGAATTGTAAATGAAAGCAACAACTTTGTATTAACGGAAATTATTATTCCGCAATCACTTTAACAGTACAGCAAAATGAAAGCATTAATTGTTGATGATGAGCGATTAGCTCGCAAGGAGCTGATGAAACTTTTGGAAGAGCATCCGTCCATTGAAATTGTTGGAGAAGCCATGAATGCCGAGGAGGCTATAAATATGGTGAACGAGCTTAACCCGGATCTGCTTTTCCTGGATATTCAAATGCCGGGCAAAACCGGCTTTCAATTGCTTGAAGAGCTGGATGCTGTTCCGTTTGTGGTGTTTACTACCGCGTACGATGAGTTTGCCCTGAAAGCATTCGAAGTAAATGCACTTGATTATTTACTTAAACCAATCCAGGCCGACCGGCTTTCAGAAACGGTAAGTAAGATCTTAGAGAAAGAAAAAAGTAAATCAGCTGCTGTACGCAATGCGGATAAGAAACTTGGGTTAAACGATCAGGTTTTTGTAAAGGATGGTGACCGCTGCTGGTTTGTGAGCCTTACCAATGTTCGCATGTTCGAATCAGATGGAAACTACATCAAAGTATATTTCGATAACAACCGCCCGATGATTCATAAATCGTTAAACGCACTCGATGAAAAACTTGACGAGCGTGCATTTTTCCGGGCAAGCCGCAAGCACATTATAAACCTGAGCTGGGTGGAGAGTATTGAACAATGGTTTAATGGTGGCTTGATGGTAAAACTCAAAGGCGGTGATAAAGTTGAAGTTAGCCGCAGGCAAGCGGCTAAGTTTAAGGATATGATGAGTTTGTAAAATTTAAAATACCGGCAACTACGTATTGATATTTTCAAAATCTTTTTACTTTTTGCGACCTAAACAACTAAAACCCTTTATGAAAAAATTAATACTATTTGTTTTTGCCCTGACTGTAAGCACAGTAGCTTTTTCACAAGTAGAAAAAGGAGATATCACAGGTACGGCAAACGTGAGCTTTTCCAGTTTTAAACCGGAAGGGGGCGATGCTCTTAAAATGGCCTTGTTTAACATACGCGCAGGTTATTTTGTTACAAACAACATTGAAGCTGGTCTTACCCTACAAATTACAAATGCTGCTGAAACAACATCTACAGGCATCGGGCCGTATGCAGTGTATAACTTCTTAACCGCGGATGCTAAGTTGTTACCTTACATAGGTGCTAACTTCCTTAATTATAACAGCGGTATAGAAGGTGTTGATGCAATCAACCAGCTTGGTGGTTTTGGCGGTGCTAAGTATTTTATAACAGAAGCTGTCAACATTGATGCGAGCTTAAACTACACTACTTGGTTAGGTGATTTTAGCGGATCATCATTTACGTTTAACCTGGGTATTGGTCTTAATCTAGGCGCGCTAAAATAAATTTTCAGTAAAAAATAAAAAAGAGGATGTGGGAACATATCCTCTTTTTTATTTTCGATAACTTTATAAAATGAAATTTACCCTTTTATTTTTAAGTGTCTTGGTAACGGCAGCAGTGCATGCGCAGGATATATATTTATCGGCCTATAAAAAAATTCCTATCGGCACATCAAACGATGTAGAAGGTATTTCCTTTTCAGAGGACTCAAAACTTATCGGAACGTACGACAAAAAGGGGAACCTGATGATCGTTGACGTTGAAACGTCAAGCATTCTCAAAAAAGAACCAGCATCAGGCAAAGTGATTTTCCAAGAGTTTATCGATAAGAACAAAAAATTTCTGGCCGTTAAATCAAATGGGGAGTTTTATACGTATTCACTTACTTCATTTGAGAGAACAAAAGGCGCTCAAACCTTTGCTTCTCCCATACTCGCAACACTTGATCCCAACCAAGGCTATTTGACCGTGTTGCAAAAGAATGATCAGATTGAAATTTATGATCTGAAAGCTAACATGACACAGTCGCGCATCGTGTCTGCGCAACCATTGAAGAACACATTATTTCTCGGCTTCGACCGGTTTGGCCAACAACTGGCATCTATTAATAACATTGGCGAAACCCATAACTGGGAGTTCATCAATCAGAAATTCATTCGTGAGCTTAAGCTGCAAAGTGGAGATTACACTGGATCCCGGTCTGTAATTCACTCAGCTGCTACAAGTCGTGGATCAGATAATTTTGTCATTGGCATGCAAGAGGTTTTCTTTTCAAAATCTGCTCCCCAAAATCAGCCCAATGTTCAAGGTAGTCCAGTAAAAAGCCAACCTGCTGGCGGGTCGGGCATGTATGGAGGTCAACCGAGTAGGAATAACATAGTTATTGCGTATGACTGGACAACAGGCCAGGAAAAGAAACGTGTACCCGTACATTATCGTCCTGATGGAATGGCTGTTGGTCCCACACCAGGCATCATTTTTTATTACAGCCGCGATACAAAAACAATCTTCACAGTAAATCTTGATAAAGGAGAGGTGCGTCAAAGCGTTGCTGTTGATGAACGGCCAAGCTCCATTGCCCTGTCTGATGATGGGGGTATTCTGGCGGTAGGCACAGAAGCAGGCATCCTTTATCTATTTGAAGTTGTTCGTAACGACCCTGCTGAGATCAGGATTATCAGCCCGCCTGTAAACCGGAACTATGGGCAACAAGTTATCCAAGGTTCATCTATTGCGGTTGAGGGCAAGGTTGAAACAACCGACCGGATCACGCAGGTAGTAATCAATGATCAAAAAGCTGAACTGAATTTTGACGGAACATTCCGCAGCATTGTTAACCTGGAACCGGGAAAAAACAGGATTCGCGTTTCTGCACAAAACACACAATCACAAATTATTAGCAAAGATCTGTATTTCAACAGCGAGCCTGCGGCACAGAAGACTCAACCAACGGAAAACTCAAAAGCCTATAACAAGCGTATAGCATTGGTAATCGGCAACGCGGATTACACCTCAACGAGTAAACTGCGCAATACCCTGAACGATGCAAAATCCATGACGGCAACATTGAAAAATCTTGGCTTTGAAGTGATCTCGATTGAAAATGGTACGTACGAAACCATTAAAAATGCGATCTATGCCTTTGGCGACCGTATCCAAGATGTAGATGTGTCGTTGTTCTTTTATGCAGGCCACGGGCTTGAGGTTGATGGCACAAATTATCTGGTACCTGTTGATGCTAATATTCAATCACACCTGGATGTAAAACAGAAATGTATTCCGCTAACAGGCGTATCAAACACCATGGAGTTTGCTAACGATGAAGGTTTGAACATGATCATTCTG
Source organism: uncultured Roseivirgaceae bacterium (assembly GCA_964538575.1). Lineage (GTDB taxonomy): Bacteria > Bacteroidota > Bacteroidia > Cytophagales > Cyclobacteriaceae > UBA2336. The sequence continues at coordinate 1,501 of CAZIGG010000060.1, read as the reverse complement.
GATGCTTGTCGGAACAACCCTTTCCCTACAGGCAAACGTGGCGGCACTGGCCTTGCCAGAATTAACGCACCGAGTGGAACATTGATTGCTTATGCAACCGATCCGGGGTCAGTTGCCTCAGATGGTGACGGAACTAATGGACTGTATACCGGAGAACTGATCAAACAATTAAAAATCTCGCAACGGATTGAAGACATCTTTATGCACACGCGTAACAACGTAGAGCAGCTTTCGGGTGGGAAACAACGCCCCTGGGAAGAGGCAAGATTAAAAGGGATTTTTTATCTGAAGTGATTATTTCATCACCAGATCAATCAACTCTTTTTGTACATTCCAGTCTTTGGCGAGCTTCAGCATCGCGGTGGCTTCCATTTCGGTAACGTATCCTTTCAGGTTGTTGGACTGCCAAACCATGTTGATCAGCTCGGTCCGTTTATCTTTCGGGTAATCGGCAATAGTTTCATTGAGGTATTCGCGTGCCCGCTCAAAAGATGTAATGTAGTCTTCTTCGATAAATTTCAGCGCCCACTTGTATTCTGCATGCGCATCCAAGGCATCCGCAGTTTTCTCCAGGTCAATGCGTTCGGGTTCATCCAGTCCGTGATAATAAAAGATCACAGCCTTCAGCAACATATAAACTTTCTTTTCTTCCGGAGATTTCATTGTGGGGTTCAGGTGTGAAAATTACAAAACTTCCGTGAGGTTGTATAAAACAGGTTTGCTTGGACTGGCGTCCATCTCCAGGCTGGTGATCTGTAAATTAAGAAGGTAAAGGCCGTCTTTAATTGCATCAGGCACATATACAAGCTCGGTTATCGTACAGTTTTTTCGCGTACGTTCAGGGAATTGCCAGAAAGCTTTGTGCGCAAGGAGTTTTCCCCCATCTGATTCGCGATCCACACTTGGAAGATCAATAAGCAGGTGCTTCACCCCAAGCTCAACTAAGTAAACCGCAGCTTCATGATCCAGGTAGGGTGGGTTTGTGCCGGAATATTGTGCAGTTCGTTTCGCATCAACGTTGGGAAGCGTCCGGATGACGATTGCCTGAACGGTTTTGTTTTTTATTTTTTCAGCTAATGACTGGCGGGAGATAACAAGGTCGCCTGAAGCTGTCGGTTCGGGCGTTATGGAAATTACTTCAGCCATAAAATGAAAGTCAGTAAGGCATTGGTTAATTGTCGCATTATCAACTGAAATATGTCCGTAGCATTCCGTATGCGTGCCATTTCCATGAGGTGTTATCGAAAGCTTTTGATAGTTAACACTTCCGCCTTCCTGAACGCTTCCGATAAAATCACCCGAACGGATTGTTTCTATCGTAACCGGTTCAGCATGGTAACAATTGGGATTTTCATTACCTTCTTTTAAGGGTAATGAAATATCATGCGGCCTGGTAAGGTCAGTCCTGTAAGTTCGATTATTAAATGTTACCTGTATGATCATGCGGTAAAAAGATCAGATGAAATTTTATCGGCCAATAGTTTTCCCGTGTTTGTAAGCT
>CAZIGG010000059.1:5982-17503 GCA_964538575.1 uncultured Roseivirgaceae bacterium | reverse complement strand
AAAGTGGTTGAAAGTGGAAGAAAATTACTTATGTTTGTTAGAAGGATTCCTGCTAAAGCGGGATGAAACATAGGCAACCACTACAGTCAATGACCTTTTTTACCAGTGAATATGAAAGTAAGCTCGATGCCAAAGGCAGGTTAGTACTGCCTGCGCGGATCAAAGCCCAGTTGCCGGAAGGTGACACAGAGCTTATGATCAGGCGCGGTTTTGAGCCCTGCCTCATCATTTACCCCATGGTAGAGTTCGCAAAGGTTTTCTCAAAAATTTCAGGTCTCAGCGAGTTCAACGAAGAGTACCGCACACTGCAGCGGAATTTTTTGTCGGGCATTGCTACGGTCGGGCTCGATAGCAACGGCCGGTTCTTAATCCCGAAAAACATGCTCACCTACGCGCAGGTCGAAAAAGACGCGCTGCTGGTCGGCATCGGTAATAAAGTCGAGGTCTGGAATCCAACGGTGTTCGAGAAGCACAGAATCCAGGACCAAAGTGAGTTGTCGAAGTTAGCTGCGAAATATTTGAATGAGTAACTGACATGGGCGCAACCTATCACAAGCCCGTCATGCTCACCGAATGTATCGAAGCCCTGAATATTAATCCGGAAGGCATTTATGTAGATGTCACATTCGGAGGAGGCGGTCATAGTTTAGCGATTCTTGAAAACCTGAAGGGCGGAAGATTAATCTCCTTCGATCAGGACGAGGACGCAAAGAAACAGGCCGAAAATATTCAAAGTCGTTCTTTCACATTTTGCCAGGCAAACTTCATGTACATGAAAAAGTACCTGAAGCTGAACGGAGTAACACAAGTTAATGGCATCCTGGCCGACCTCGGGATATCATCGCACCAAATCGATTCTCCCGGGCGCGGATTTTCAACCCGCTTTGACGGCCCGCTCGATATGCGGATGGATCAAAGCGCAGCGACCAGCGCAGCCGACTTGCTCAACACATATTCCGAAGCTGATCTGCATAAGATCCTCGGAATGTATGGAGAAATCAAAAACGCGAGAACAGCCGCAAAAATGATTGTGCAGCAACGCGTTACAAAGCCGTTCAGCCGTACAGAAGACCTGAAAGCAGTATTGCAACCCATAGCTCCGCGAGGAAAGGAGTTCAAATATTTCGCCCAGGTGTTTCAGGCGCTCCGCATCGAGGTTAATACCGAGATGAAAGCACTTGAAGATTTTTTGCACCAGTGTGGCGAAGTAATGGCGCAGGGCGGAAGATTGGTGGTGATGAGCTACCATTCGCTGGAAGACAGGATGGTGAAGAACTTTATCAATAAGGGTAAAGTGTTTGGCGAAGTGGAAAAAGACTTCTACGGAAACGAGATCAAACCTTTCGAAGCCGTAACCCGGAAACCGGTGGAGGCAAGCGAGGAGGAAGTGGCAGAGAATAACAGAGCACGGAGTGCGAAGTTGAGAGTGGCAGAGAAAATTAAATAGGCAAGGAGCAAATGGCAATAGGCAAATGCAGTAGAATGAAACAGACACGTTGCCTACTGCATTTGCCAATTGCCTACTGAAAGATATGGCAGAGAACAAACTTAGAATCGGAGCAGGGCCCGCAATTAAAAGCACCACCAGTGGTGCGAGCGTCTTCTCCGGTCTCGAGAAAAAGCTGAAGCTTGAAACGTACTTCGAAGAAGGTTTTCCAACGCATCAGTTGCCGAAGATCGCCTTTGTGATGTTCCTCTGTCTCTTTTATATAGGCAATACCCATTACGCAGAAAAAACAGTGCGCAGGATTAACCATGTTCAGGCTGAAGTGGAAGACCTGCGCGCAGATTATACAACCATGAAGTCAGACATGATGTTTGCCAGCAAGCAAAGTGAAGTTGCGCGGAAGGTAAGTCAGTTTGGCCTCGAGGAAAGTCTTGAACCCCCACATAAAATCGTAGTCAAGAAAGGTGAATATTAAGCGGTCGATATTATTACGAGTAAGAGTAGCGTTCATTTTTGTTATGCTCTTCGCCATTGCCGTGGTGGTGAAGACGGGTCACATCCAGTTCGTTGAAGGTGAGAAGTGGGCCAAGCTGGGTGAAGAAGTAACTTTCCGTCCGATGAAGGTGAAAGCCACGCGCGGAAACATCTACTCCGACAACGGAAGCTTATTAGCAACCTCACTGCCTTTTTATAAAGTAGCCTTCGATGCCACGCTGCCGAAACAGGGAGTGTGGGAGAAAGGCCTTGATTCATTAGCCTACCGTCTCTCACGATTTTTTGGCGACCGGTCGCAACGCGACTATAAGCTTATGCTGCAGGACGCTCGTGGTGACGGTAAGCAATACATTATCCTGAGCCGCAGTAAAAAGATTGACTATCAGGATAAGAAGATGATGACGGAATGGCCAATCTTCCGCGAAGGCAGGTTACGCGGGGGTGTGATCTTCGAGAAAGTTGATGTGCGTTACCGCCCGTTCTCAAACCTGAGCAGCAGAACCATCGGCTACGTAAATGAAAACGATAAAGGTGTTGGCCTGGAATACAGTTTTAACGACCAGCTTGACGGCCAGGAAGGCTATGCGCACTATCAGAAAATTGCAGGCGGTATCTGGAAGCCGGTCTTCGATGCTAACAATGTAAAAGCTATTGATGGTTTTGACATTCATACAACCTTAGATATCAACTTGCAGGATGTTGCGGAAACTGCCTTGCACAAAGCCATGCGCCAGCACAATGCCGATGACGGCCTGGTGATGGTAATGGAAGTAGCCACCGGACACATCAAAGCGATCTCCAACTTAAGCAGCGATGGCAAAGGTAACTACCACGAGAAATTCAACTTCGCAACTGCAGGATTATTTGAACCTGGCTCAACATTCAAGCTTGTAACGATGATAGCGTTGCTCGAGGACAGTGAAATTGAATTGTCGGACAGCGTAGACACCGGTAATGGCGAATATACATTTTATAAAAATAAAGTCAAGGATCACGAAGAAGGCGGTCTTGGAAAAATCACAGTTCGTCAGGCATTCGAACATTCATCCAATGTAGCAATGGCAAAGCTTGTGGATAAAAACTTTGGCCTGCGCCCGCAGAAATTTTTGGATCATGTAGATCATTTAAAACTAAACAAGCCAATCGGAATCCAGATTGCCGGTGAGCCCATGCCGAAGTTCAGGCGTCCGGGTGAAAAAGGCTGGAGCGGGATCAGCTTGCCGTGGATGGCGTATGGGTACGGAATTGAAAACACTCCCTTGCACACACTTGCACTGTACAATGCTGTCGCGAACAACGGCAAGATGATCAAGCCGGTTTTCGTAACGCAGATCAGCAAAGCCGATGAAGTGGAAAAAGAATTCAAAACCGAAACCATGGTAAGCAGCATCTGTTCGGACAAAACCTTAAAGAAATTAAAGCTCATGCTGGAGGGTGTGGTGCAGGAAGGAACGGCCAAGAATATTAAAGACAGTCATTATAGAATAGCCGGTAAAACAGGAACTGCGCAGATTTTAGAGAACGGCCGTTACACCAAAAAATACATCACTTCATTCGTGGGGTACTTCCCTGCGGATAATCCGAAGTACACTGCAATTGTATTAATCAAAAATCCGCGCGGCTGGTACCAGTATGGAAGCAGTGTTGCTGCTCCGGCACTAAAAGAAATTGCCGACAACATTTACGCGCGCGACATCGAGCTGCACCACGCCATGTCGAAAGAACGCTTGAATGAGGAAGGTGCCTTCCCGGTGATCCGCGCAGGCAACCAGCAGGAATTGACCATGCTCTGCAACAGCATGGGCATTTCCAATCACTCGCAGACCGAGGAAGAGTGGGTGCGTGCTGCGAAAAACGGCAATGCAGTAAACTGGAAGAAAAATGCGGTGGAGCAAAACCTTGTGCCCGATGTCTCAGGCATGACGTTCCGCGATGCATTGTTCTTATTAGAGAAATCAGGACTCAAAGTTTTTTATGAAGGCAAAGGCCGGGTAGCGAGTCAGTCGCTTTCACCGGGCACACGCATTTCAAAAGGAAGTAAAATTTTTATCAGGCTGAATGGCTGAGCTGAAGGACATATTATATAAAGTGTCGATCACATCCTCGTATGGAAACATGGGCGTGGATGTGAAAGGCGTGTGCTTTGACAGCCGTCAGGTTAAGGAAGGTTATGTATTTGTTGCTGTAAAAGGCACCCAGTCCGATGGACACCAGTTCATCGCGAAAGCCATTGCGCAGGGTGCGAGTGCTATTGTATGTGAAAAATTACCCGATACGATACATGAAAAAATCAACTACGCCACAGTCAAAAATAGCGCACAAGCGCTGGGAGTTATTGCTGCTAATTTTTTTGGCAACCCGTCACAAAAATTAAAGCTGGTTGGAGTAACCGGTACCAATGGCAAGACAACTGTAGCCACGTTGCTTTACAAATTGTTTGGTTCATTGGGCTATCGCACCGGCTTGATTTCAACCGTTGAACATCGCATTGTTGATGAGGTGATCCCGTCAACGCACACAACACCTGATCCTATTCAGTTGAACGGCCTGATGGCAAAGATGGTGGAAGCTGGCTGCACGCACGCGTTCATGGAAGTGAGCTCGCACGCAGTTGACCAGGAACGGATCGCAGGATTGAAATTCATTGGTGGGTTGTTCACCAACATCACACACGATCACCTCGATTATCACAAAACGTTCGAGAACTACATCAAGGCCAAGAAGAAATTTTTCGATGAGCTTGGCGCAGATTCATTTGCGTTAGTGAATGCCGATGACAAGCGCGGCATGGTGATGATGCAGAACACGAAAGCGAAGAAACAGTCATTCGGGCTGAAGAAGATGGTCGATTTTAAAGGCAAGATCATCAGCAACACAATTGAAGGCCTTGAACTGGAAGTCAACGGCAAGCCGGTTTGGTTTAAACTGATCGGTGACTTCAACGCCTACAACTTATTGGCTGCTTACGGTGCAGCCGTACTGATGGGTGAAGATTCAGAAACGGTATTAACTACATTATCTGCGCTTAAAGGCGCGGTGGGAAGGTTTGAACTGATCCTTCCGGGATCAAAGATCACTGCCATTGTTGATTATGCTCACACTCCGGATGCCTTGAAGAATGTATTGGATACCATCGCACAATTAAGAACCGGTAATGAACAGGTGATCGCTATCGTTGGTTGTGGCGGCAACCGCGACAAAACAAAACGTCCGTTGATGGCGTCCATCGCATGCCGGTACAGCGATAAGGTTGTATTAACATCGGATAACCCGCGCGATGAAGAACCGATGGCTATCATCCGCGACATGCAAACCGGCATCGGCCCGAGTGACGCACGTAAAACGTTGGTGATTGCGGATCGCGAAGAAGCGATCAAAACCGCCTGCATGATGGCGAAGGAAAAAGACATCGTGCTGATCGCAGGCAAAGGCCACGAAACGTACCAGGAAATTAAAGGAGTGAAATATCCTTTTGACGATAGAGAGGTTGTTGAACGCATGCTTAAACTGTTCGCAAACTAATGTTGTACTATCTATTCGATTATTTAGATAAGCAATTTGACCTCGTGGGTGCAGGTGTATTTAAGTACATCTCTTTCCGCGCAGGCATGGCGGCAGCTATTTCCCTGTTGATCACGATCACTTTCGGCAAAGGGCTGATCAATTACCTGAAGAAAAAACAGGTCGGTGAAGAAATTCGTGAACTCGGACTTGAAGGTCAGACCGCAAAACGCGGAACACCAACGATGGGCGGGCTTATCATTATTGCTGCGATTCTCATTCCGACATTATTATTCGCAAAGCTTGATAACATATATGTGATCCTGCTGATCATGGCCACGGTTTGGATGGGACTGATCGGGTTTCTGGATGACTATATTAAAGTATTTAAGAAAGACAAGCAGGGCCTTGCAGGCAAGTTCAAGGTTGTGGGTCAGGTTGGGCTCGGGCTGATCGTTGGCCTTACGTTGTATTTTAACGACAACGTGGTTGAGCGCAGGGTAAAAGATCCGAAAGCTGAAGTTGTAGTGGTGGATGGCGTAGCGGTTAGAAACTATCAGGATGTAAAATCGACCAAAACCACTGTACCGTTCTTCAAGAACAACGAGCTTGACTATAAGAACATTCTTCCCTTTCTCGGTGAAAATTATACATGGGTGATTTATGTGCTCGTGGTGATCTTCATCATCACCGCGGTTTCCAACGGTGCCAACATCACCGATGGCATTGACGGGCTTGCTGCGGGCACAGCAGGTATTATCGGTATTACCATCGGTATTTTTGCCTATCTCTCCGGCCGTGTTGACTTCTCGGATTATCTCAACATTATGTACATCCCTAATTTGAGCGAACTGGTAATTTTTTGCACGGCATTCGTTGGGGCTTGTTTGGGTTTCTTGTGGTATAATGCATTTCCCGCGCAGGTGTTCATGGGCGACACAGGCAGCCTGACACTCGGGGGTGTGATTGCCGTACTGGCATTAGCGGTTCGTAAAGAATTACTGATCCCGTTATTGTGCGGAATTTTCCTGGTCGAGAGTCTTTCGGTGATCATCCAGGTAGCGTATTTCAAATACACCAGGAAAAAGTATGGTGAAGGAAGGCGCATCTTCCTGATGTCGCCACTGCACCATCACTATCAGAAAAAAGGTATTCACGAATCCAAGATTGTAACAAGGTTTTGGATTGTGGGAATTCTATTGGCGATTTTATCACTGGCAACCCTGAAACTGCAATGAAACAACGCATAGCGATATTGGGTGCAGGCGAAAGCGGAACGGGTGCAGCATTGCTCGCGAAAGCGAAGGGCTTTGACGTCTTTGTTTCCGATCAGGGAAGCATAAAGGATAAATACCGGGATGATTTAGTTCGAAATAAGATTGAATTCGAAGAGCTGAAGCATACGGAAGAAAAAGTTCTGAACGCACATCTGGTAATCAAAAGCCCTGGCATTCCGGAAAAAACTGAGATCATTAAGAAGCTGAAAACTAAAGGCGTTGAGATCATCGATGAGATCGAGTTTGGTTTCCGCTACATCAATGGAAAAGTGATCGCCATCACCGGTACCAACGGAAAAACGACAACGACTTTATTGACCTATCATTTAATGAAGTCAGCCGGATTTAGTGTTGCGCTGGCCGGTAACGTAGGCGAAAGTCTGGCCCGTAAGATTGCCAATGGTAATGCTGACTGGTATGTATTAGAGGTAAGCAGCTTCCAGCTTGACGGAACAAAAACATTTAAGCCGGAGATCGGCATCTTGTTAAACATTACACCCGATCACCTCGACCGCTACGAATACAAGCTTCAGAACTACATCGATTCTAAATTCCAGGTGATCCGGAAAATGGACAGCGCCTCGAAATTCATTTACTATGCCGATGATGAAGTGATTGCGAAAGAGATTGCTGCTAAAAATACAACTGCATCGAAAATCCCGGTTTCGTTAAAGAATACGAAGTCACCGGTTTTCTACGATGGCAAAGCCATGCAGTTCAACCTGACTGAAAAATTCAATGTACTGCAAGCTGATACAACGCTGAAAGGCCCGCATAACCTGATCAACACGATGGCTGCAGTTTCTGCTGTTTATCTCGCAGGCGCGAAGCTCGATGCGATCCGCGAAGGATTAAAGACATTCAAAAATGCTCCGCATAGGTTGGAACCCGTTGGTACGATAGACGGAGTGGAGTTCATCAACGATTCAAAAGCTACAAATGTAGACTCCGTTGTTTATGCATTGGGAAGCTACAATCAACCGTTGATCTGGATCGCGGGCGGTATCGATAAAGGAAATGACTACAACCTGATTAAAGACCAGGTGAAAGAAAAAGTGAAAACGCTGATCTGTCTCGGTACAGATAACAGTAAGCTCAAAGATTTTTTTGGCGGCATCGTACCAACCATTCTCGAAACACAAAGCGTGGAAGAGCTGGTACACATGGCGTTGCGGGAGGCGCAAAAAGGTGATGTGGTTTTATTATCGCCTGCATGCGCAAGCTTTGATCTCTTCAGGAACTATGAGGACAGGGGAGATCAGTTCAGAAAAGCAGTATCGAATTTGAAGAAAGAAAAGGAAAACCAACTCGTATGAACAAGGTAAAAGAGTGGGCTGATAAAAATTTACAGGGCGATAAAGTGATCTGGGCTGCAGTGTTCGGCTTGTCGCTCATTAGTATTCTGGTAGTGTATAGTGCAGTCGGTACAAGGGCCTATCGCGATTCATCCAGCACCGAATGGTTATTGCTTAAGCATACCACTCACATTATGGTGGCGATTGGCGCGATGTGGATTGCACATAAAATAGACTATAGATTTTATTCACGTCTTTCTAAAATAGCATTGTGGATCAGCATTCCATTGTTGATCTATACATTCACCAATGGTGTTTCTATAAACGATGCATCCCGCTGGATAGCGATTCCGATTTTCGGATCATTCCAGCCATCCGACTTTGCCAGCCTTGCACTGATCATCAATATCGCCAGCATGCTTTCAAAGCGTCAGCAGAACATTGATGATATTAAAGAGTCACTCATTCCAATTTTAATGTGGTGCGGGTTGATCTGCGGATTGATTGCATTGACCAACTTATCAACAGCCATTTTATTATTGGCAACCTGTTTCCTGATCATGTTTATCGGGCGGGTACCAGTGAAATACCTCGCCATGCTTGTGCTTGTGGGAATTCTGGCCGGTGCAGCAGCAATTCAATTTGGCGTTCGCGGTGAAACGGCAAAGAACCGGATCACTAATTTCATTGAAGGTAAAGAGCTTCCATTCCAGGCCAAACACGCGCGCATCGCAGTAGCAACAGGTGGTGTGATCGGTAAAGGCCCCGGGAATAGCGATCAACGAAATATTCTTCCGCACCCATATTCAGATTTTGTTTATGCGATTGTAATTGAAGAGTACGGAATGATTGGTGGCGCGGTAGTACTCATCCTGTATTTAATTCTGCTCCATCGCGGAATGAAAGCAGCGTATAACAGTGAGCGTGCCTTTGCAGGATTATTATCCGCAGGGCTAAGCTTCGATTTGGTCTGCCAGGCGATGGTGAACATGGGCGTTGTGGTAGGACTCGGTCCGATCACCGGTCAGCCATTGCCTTTCATCAGTATGGGAGGAACGTCCATGATCTTCACCGGACTTTCGGTCGGGATCATTCTGAGCGTAAGCCGTGGCGAGCGTGACGAAGTTTTTGAGAAGAACAAAGGTGAAGTGAAAGAGAAAAAAGAAAATAAAAACGTAGAAGCGGTAGCAGCGTAATACCCTCATCCCCGTCCCCTCTCCCTCGGGAGAGGGGTGTCCGAAGGACGGGGTGAGGGAGAACAAGAAAAGAAATTGAGTACAACACAACCATATCGACTGATTATCTCCGGAGGCGGCACCGGTGGCCACATCTTTCCTGCGGTAGCGATCGCGAACGAGTTTCGTGAACGTCACCCGGATGCGCAGATACTGTTCATTGGAGCAAAAGGCAGAATGGAAATGACACGCGTGCCGGAAGCAGGATATAAGATCATTGGTCTTTGGATCAGCGGACTGCAGCGCACGTTAACGATCTCAAATTTATTGTTCCCGGTGAAAGTTGTTGTGAGCTTCATTCGGGCAATGTTCATTATAAAGCGTTTCAGGCCGCATGTTGTTGTTGGAACGGGTGGTTATGCCAGCGGGCCGATCATGCTGGCAGCAACACGTTTTGGAATTGCCTCAATTGCCCAGGAACAAAACTCATTTGCCGGAATGGTGAACAAGCAGGTGGGCAGCAAAGTGAGCAAAGTATGTGTGGCCTACGAAGGCATGGAAAAATATTTTCCGAAAGACAAGATCGTGTTAACGGGCAACCCGGTTCGCAAGGATATTCTCGTGATTCACTCCAAGCGCGAGCGGGCATTGCTGCAGTTTGGATTTGACGCAGGCAAAAGAACCTTGCTGATCATTGGCGGCAGCCTGGGAGCAAGAACAATCAACGAAAGCATCCTCGGTGGAATTGAAAAATTAATTGATGCGCAGGTACAGGTGATCTGGCAAACCGGCAAAGGTTATTATCAAATCATGAGTCAGCAAATAACCCGGTATGACCTGAAAAAAGTTCGCGTAGTGGATTTTTTGAAAGAAATGGATTTCGCGTATGCCGTTGCTGATGTGGTGATCTCGCGTTCGGGTGCTTTGGCTGTATCAGAACTATGCATCGCAGGTAAGCCGTGCATCCTCGTGCCTTCACCTAATGTGGCGGAAGATCACCAGACAAAAAATGCCATGGCACTGGTAGAGAAACAGGCTGCATTATTTGTAGCAGATAAAGATGCAAAAGCAACACTCGTGGACGAAGCGATGAAGCTGTTATTCGATGAGCAACGCGCGAACGTACTGAGCGCCAACATTGCGAAGCTGGCCAGGCCGAACGCAACGCGTGAGATTGTAAATGAAATTGAAAAGTTAATCGGGGTGAATAAGAATTAATGAACCTGGAGAAATACCATAACGTCTACTTTCTCGGCATCGGGGGCATCGGCATGAGCGCGCTTGCACGCTGGTTTATGCACAGTGGACTGAATGTGGCTGGCTACGATAAAACTTCTACGGTTCTTACCCAGGAGCTTGAGCGTGAAGGCATGAGCGTTCACTACGAAGATGACGTGCGCAATATTCCGGGTGAAGTGAAGATAGGGAAGGATAACACCTTGATCGTATTTACTCCTGCTATTCCAAAAGATCATAAAGAGCATGCGTATCTGAAAGAGCAAGGCTACACGATCATGAAGCGGTCGGAAGTGCTTGGCCTGATCACCAAAAGCTATAAAACGATTGGTGTTGCAGGCACACACGGTAAGACAACAACCTCATCGATGGTTGCACATATCCTCAAGGTTGCCAAAAAAGACATGGTTGCATTCTTAGGTGGTATTACCACCAACTACGAATCCAATCTTGTACTGGAAGGAATGGTCAACGAGAGAACAACGGTAGTGGTAGAGGCTGATGAGTTTGATCGCTCATTCTTAAGACTATTTCCGGAAATAGCAGTTGTTACAAACGCAGATGCTGATCACCTCGATATCTATGGCGATCACGACAGCCTCGTGACTTCATTCAAAGATTATATTAAACAAATCAGGAAAGGCGGCCACCTGATTATCCATGAATCGATTGCCGAACAACTGGCATCAGACATTGATCACGTGACCAAACATATTTACAGCATGAGCCGGGGGCAATTTTTTGCCGGCAACATTACTGCGCACAGCGGGTTCTTTGAATTCGACCTTTGCGGCTTCGGTCCGAAGGATGAGCGCGTAAAGCTTGGTATCCCTGGTTTTCATAATGTGGAGAATGCCATCGCTGCATCTATAGCAGCACACTTGTGCGGTGTGAAGATGAGCATGATCAAGGAAGCATTGGCCTCATTCAAAGGTGTTAAGCGCAGGTTTGAGTTTGTATTGAAAGAAGAGAAGGTAATTTTTGTTGACGACTATGCGCATCACCCGACTGAGATCGAAGCATTCCTTCGTTCAATGAAGTCCATGTACCCGAGAAGAAAACTGACAGTGATTTTCCAGCCGCACCTGTTTACGC
>CAZIGG010000059.1:0-5882 GCA_964538575.1 uncultured Roseivirgaceae bacterium | reverse complement strand
TCCATGTACCCGAGAAGAAAACTGACAGTGATTTTCCAGCCGCACCTGTTTACGCGTACGCGCGATTTCGCGGAAGGATTTTCAAAAAGCTTAAGCCTGGCGGATGAAGTGGTGCTGATGGATATCTATCCGGCACGCGAGCTTCCGATCCCGGGCGTAACATCAGACGTGCTGTTCAGGGACATCACCAGCAAGGTGAAAGTACGCTGCGGCAAGGATGACCTTATGCAAAAATTAGAAACCATGGATTTCGATGTGCTGGCAACCGTGGGCGCGGGCGACATCGACACATTTGTTCAGCCTATTAAGAAAATGTTGATTAATAAGTATGAAAATTAAGTTCAACATAAAAAGAGAATTGAAAATCACGGCCATCCTCGCGGTTGTGTTTGGGCTGATTGCTTTCAGCGAACGCAGGCAGGGAGCAGTTGCCGTGAGGGATATTGTGATCAAGATCGAAAATATTGAAAGCAACCAGTTTATCGATGAGTCTGATATTATCGACCTCATGCAGTTGGATGAAGAGAACCTGAAAGGCGCAAGCCTTGACAAGCTCAACCTGAAGCAGATCGAAACGCGCATCAAGATGAACCGCTTTGTGAAGGATGCGCAGCTCTACAGCGACCTGAAAGGAAATCTTGTTGTGAAGGCAACCCTCCGCAGGCCTGTAGCAAGACTTGTGCGCAACGATGGTCCGGATGGCTACATCGCGGAAGACGGAACGGTAATGCCGGTATCGGATAAGTTCACAACCCGCGTGGTGCTGATCAGCGGCTCTTATATAAGAGGCTTGCTCTCACTCGAGAACCTGAACAAAAACGAGGAAACCAAAAAGCTGATGACCATGCTTGAAATGATTCGCGAAGATGATTTCTGGCGCGCACAAATCGCCCAGCTCGACATCGACAGCAAAGGCCGTATCAGCATCATGCCGCAGATTGGCGGGCAGGTGATTGAGTTTGGCGTGGCCGATAACCTGGAAACAAAATTTAGGAAGATGAAGATCTTCTACAAGGAGATTCTTCCGCAGCGCGGCTGGAATACGTATAAAAGAATAAACCTCGAATATGAGGGTCAGATAATCGCTGAATAAACAATGACAAATACTAACTACTATATACTATCTACTAAATACTAATTAAAAAGAACAACCACTATAAAAATACGATCATGGAAAATTCTAAAATCATAGTAGGACTCGACATCGGCACAACAAAGATATGTGCGATCGTGGGTCGTAAGAACGAGTTCGGCAAGCTCGAAGTGCTCGGCATGGGCAAAGCCGAATCCGAAGGTGTCGTGAAAGGTGTTGTCTTCAATATCGACAAAACCGTTCAGGCTATTGAAAAGGCAATCAAAGAAGCCAGTGACCAGTCCGGCATCGATATTGGCGTGGTGAATGTCGGCATCGCGGGCCAGCATATCCGCAGCTTCATCCAGCACGGTGGCATCACCCGTTCTTCGAAAGAAGACGAGATCACCATCGATGATGTAGAGCGCTTAACGCAGGACATGTACCGCATGGTCGTTCCTCCGGGAAGCCAGATCATCCACGTAATGCCGCAGGATTACATGGTGGATTATGAAGAAGGAATTAAAGAACCCGTTGGTATGTCAGGTGTACGATTGGAGGCCGACTTCCACATCATTACTGCGCAAACCAACGCGATCAACAATATTAACAAGTGCGTGCGCAGAGGCGCCCTCGAAACGGAAGAGCTTATCCTTGAACCCCTTGCGTCAAGCCTCGCTGTTTTAAGTGACGAAGAAAAAGAAGCGGGTGTTTGCCTGATCGACATCGGTGGTGGCACAACCGACATCGCGATCTTCTACGACAACATCATCCGTCACACGGCAGTGATTCCGTTTGGCGGAAACATCATCACCAACGACATCAAGTCGGGCTTAATGGTTCTTCCGCAACAGGCTGAGCAATTAAAGACCCGTTTCGGAAAGGCAATCTCCGAAGAAGCGTCTCCGAACGAGATCGTTTCAATCCCGGGAATCCGTAACCGTTCGGCAAAAGAAATCTCCGTGAAGAACCTGGCGAACATCATCCAGGCACGCATGGAAGAAATTATTGAAATGGCACATACGGAGATCATCAGCTCTGGTTTTGAAAACAGGCTCGCGGGTGGTATCGTGATTACCGGAGGCGGTGCGCAGCTTTCAAACCTGAAACAGTTGGTAGAATATATGACCGGCATGGATACACGCATCGGGTATCCGAACGAGCACTTAGGCAAGAGCAAAGTTGAGGCCGTGAAGAGCCCGATGTATGCAACTGCCGTTGGACTTGTACTCGCAGGCTTCCGTTCACTCGATGAGCGCGAAGACCGCTACAAGGAAGCACGGGAAATGGTGAAGATAAATGTGAAGCAAACCAAAAAGCCCGTTTCGTCTAAAAACTTCTTCAACGACATCCTGACAAAAACCAAGAGTCTGTTGATTGATGATTTGGATGGTAAGAATGAATATTAACAGGCATTTGGGAAATCAATGCCCAATGCCTAATTCCTAAAATTAAAGAGCAACCACTAAAAAAGAAGTAATATGTTAGAAACCGGATCGTACAAATTCGACATCCCCAGGCAGAATACGCTGGGAGCTCCGCGATCAATTATCAAAGTGATAGGTGTAGGCGGAGGAGGAAGTAACGCTGTTAACCACATGTATCGTCAGGGAATTAAAGACGTAGAGTTTGTGGTATGTAACACAGACCTGCAGGCGCTCAACAACAGCCCTGTTCCAACCAAATTACAAATTGGTGTTGACCTTACCGAAGGTCTGGGCTGCGGTGCAAATCCCAAAGTAGGAAAAGGCGCAGCGATAGAAAGCAAAGAACAAATCCGCGAGTTCTTCGAAGGAACGAAGATGGTGTTCATCACTGCCGGTATGGGCGGTGGCACCGGAACAGGTGCGGCTCCCGTGATCGCCAGGATCGCGAAGAGCATGGGCATCCTTACCGTGGGTATTGTAACCGAACCATTCCAGTTCGAAGGAAAGAAAAAATTAGACCAGGCGAATGCCGGCATCGCAGCGCTTCGTGCGAACTGCGATACAATGATCGTAATTCTGAACGAGCGATTGCGTGAGATTTACGGTGATCTGCCGATCGGCACTGCATTCGCGCAGGCGGATAATGTACTTACAACTGCTGCAAAAGGTATTGCTGAGATTATTACGCTTGCCGGTTATGTAAACGTTGACTTCATGGACGTGCGTACCGTAATGCGCAATGCAGGCCATGCGGTTATGGGAACAGCTGAAACAAAAGGTGAGAACCGCGCGAAAAATGCCGCGGTGGGAGCATTGACCTCACCCTTGCTTGACAACTGCGACATCATGGGTGCGAAGAAGATTTTGTTATCGATCGTATCGGGAACTGAAGCAGAACTTCGCATGGATGAACTGTCAGAAATTACGAATTATATCCAGGAACAAGCCGGCCAGGAAGCTGAAATGATTTTCGGTCACGGTGTGGATTCAGCGCTGGGTGATCGCTTACGGGTAACGGTTATTGCTACCGGTTTTGATCGTGAAGATGAGCAGCCCGAAGAAGTAAAAAAGTCTGATGCGGAAGAAGATAAAAAGAAGGTGCATGATCTTGACCGCAGCCAGATCTGGATGTTTGAGCAGGAGAATATTAATCATTCAGCCGAAATCCAGTTGAAGAAGGCGGAAGAACCGGTTAAGCCCGCAGCGAAAGAGCAAGAAGAAGAGGAAGAGGAGAAGCCGCTGCAGCGTGAGTTTGTTTTCGTAAAGCCCGAGCCGGCCGTCACCAACACAAAAGATGCCGACAATGATTTTGGCGATGAAGGTTTGTTCGGAAATCATGACGATGAGTTTGAGCGCGAAACTGAAAAATATGGCGATCAGATCATCAGCGAAGAGGGCATGATGGAAATCCGTTCTGCAAAGCAGCGTTTACAGGAACAAGCACAGAATCGCAAGGAGAAATTGAAGAATGCGCGCAAGCAGGAAATGACCAAGGAAGAATTCAATGAAAAGTGGGCATTGCCTGCATACTTACGCAGAGGCGTGAAGATGGACAACGTTCCGCATTCATCCGAACCGCTGATCTCCAAGTATAATTTGAATGACGACAACAGCCTGCTGGGCAATAACAAGTTCCTGCATGATAATGTCGATTAATAAAGCATAAAGGTTTCTAAGACTTCAAAGGTATGGCATATTCAGCATGTCCGGTATTTTACTCCATTCGTAGTGGTTGTTGGTGGTAAATATTTTTTGCCGGTGCTGAATTGCCTGTTTATCAATCCCGCGTAACCCGCGGGACTACTTTTTAACCTTTGAAAAGCCCTGACAGACGGTCGGGGCTTTTGTTTTTATGCGCACTATCCATAATGCGCGTCATTCTGAGGGAGGAACGACCGAAGAATCCCGTACTAAAAAGCGCAAAGATTTGATAACGCAAAAAATAGAGATGTATCAACGGATAACTCATTCCTGATTAACAATTTTTAACATTGAACAGCTTTAAGAAAAGTAATTCATGAAACGTAAAAGCAATAAAATCAATTCAGGAACGCAACTTTTTAAATTGGCATGTGACTTGTATTACATGACCTGAATTAAAACCCGGAGTTATGAAAAGGTCATTGTTGTTTCTTGTTGCGCTGATCAGTTTAGCATCCTGCGATGTCTACTATCTCGATACGGAACGACCTTATCGTTCGCGCGACCGCATCATCGGCAGACATTATGCCGAAGAATACAGCCAAACGTACCACGAATACTATGAGTACAACGTCTGGATTTCTTCCGGATCGCGTTCCAATGAAGTGTATATCGAAAATTTATATATCGATGGTTTGTCTGTTTACGCCACGGTGTCGTATGATGCGATTAATATTCCGTTCCAGGTTATAGACGGCTATGAAATTGAAGGCGCGGGGACCATTTATAGTGACCAGATCAGCCTGAACTATTACGTACGCGACCGTTACGAAGGCACCCGTAAGGACTTCTGCGAAGCCACGCTCTGGAGAACGGATTATTATTCAGGTCGTAAAGCTGAGCATAAGAGAATTAGCATAAGGTAAACCCTCGCTGCCTTGCCCGTCCGAATGGATTCATCCGGGCGGATGCCGCGATCCCCTGATAGAGAACTCTAAAGGGGGATGCCGGGACAGGCCCGGCAAGAGTAAGAATTTTCAGATAGGTAGTTTACAGGTTGGCGCCCGGCAGCAATGTCGGGCGTTTTGTATTTAGAAAGAATAAGGACATGTCATAGTTCTTCCGACTTGTCGGGAGAAGTATCCCCCAATATAGGACGCTGAATGAGCTCGTATAACCAGTATGGGGATTCTTCGCTAACGCCTGTCGACAGGCAGGCTCAGAATGACGTATAAGTATTACTTCCTGCTGTTCAAGTTCACCTGGTTCGCCTGAAGCTTTAAATACACAAGCTTATAGGTATACTCAGCCTTTCCTTTTACTTCCGTGCGAATACCCTCCAGCATATCGCGATCTTTATCATACGAAAATGTGTAAGTCGTGTTTTTTCCTTTCGGTTCAAAATGTTTGTAGATCATGATGTTTGCATCATTCATCGCGGTGAACTCACCCCGTACCGGGTAAGAAACTTGCTTTTCTTTCTCCAGTGAGATCTCCATAAACTCCCGCTTCGAATGGTGGTCGCGCAGAATAGCTACGGTTGCGTAATTTTCTTTACGCTCCATTACGCGTTCCCGTTCCTGAGTTGAAAAGAGCGGGGTGCTTTTTTTCTCAACCACAATCGACACTGAATAGATTCCTTCGATATCACCTTCACTTGAGTGCCCCTTGCTCATGTAACGTTTCATGAGCTGATGAAAATCCACTTGCTCAAACTCCGACTGCTTACCGGTTGCCTTCGG
>CAZIGG010000058.1:10344-18268 GCA_964538575.1 uncultured Roseivirgaceae bacterium | reverse complement strand
GTAAAGAATAGCCATCGGTTTAAAAGTAGTTTTCTCATAGATTCGATTTTAAGTAGTTGATAGTTAGATTTTAGATTAGATTGTTTATTAATTGTTACGGTATTGATTTATTGAAAAAGTGATTCATCGGGATAGGCAGAAAGGTTGCCATTCATAACATCGAGGTCGCGCTGGGGAATGGGAAGGAAGCGATCATCGCTTGTGAAATTTCCATTTCGCGGATTGCCGGGTTCAAACAGATCTGCAGTTGCTCTTCCTGAACGAACGAGGTCAAACCAGCGGTCGCCTTCACCGGCAAGCTCGGCCCTGCGTTCGTACCAGATTACTTCAAGCAAAGTCCAGCCTTCATCGGTCATCAACTGGGATGCTGTACGGAAGTTACCGGTGTTATCGCCAGGACCTTTTGCGCGCTCCCGCACCATATCCACATAGGTCATGGCCTCTGCCGGGGTTCCGTTTCCGCGTACCAACGCCTCCGCGTACATAAGCAAAACATCGGCATAACGAATAACAGGCTGGTTGGCATCTTTTTGCACATTCGGATCGCCCCCGTGAGGCGGAGTATAGGCCTTGTAGTTAGCATATTTACGCTGCCAGTAACCTTCAAAATCAACAGGGTTTTGAACTGTGGATGTAACCGGGCAGCCGCTTAACTGTAATGATGTAAGTGAAATGATAGAAGCTTCCCTGCGAACTAAGTCATCGGGTAGATAGGAATCGTAAAGATTCTTTGTTATTAACATAAAGCCCCAGCCTTCGATATAGTCAGGATGACTTGCACATAACCCGCGAATGCCGCAGAGCTGAACTATCATGTTTCCGTTTACGAGATTGAAAGGCACGTTCCAGTCGGCCGCTACTTCATTTGTATACTGTATTTCAAACACCGATTCAGTTGTATTGGCAGCGCCAAACGCAAACAGCTGATTGTAATCATCTAATAATTCATATTGATTTGAGCTGATGACCTCTGAAAGATTTTCTGCTGCTTTGTCGAAGAGTGCTTTATCATCATTTTTCAGATCAGCCCAGTACAGGTAGGCTTTACCAAGCAGCGCGTGGGCAGCCCCCTTAGTAATACGGCCTGCAAACTCTGCTGAATAGGAAAGCGGAAGAAGAGGGATAGCATCTTCCAGGTCTGTTGTTATCCGCTCAAATACTTCCGTCATCGTGTTGCGTTTAAAGCTTCTGTCGTCCGGAGATGGTTCTGAAGTTATAACGGGTACGGGGCCGAAGGTTCTGAAGAGTTCAAAATGATAAAAAGCTCTTAGGAATTTTGCTTCAGCCTGATACTGGTCAACTACTGGGCCTGTAATCTTGGCATTATTCAGAACCTGGTTGGCCTTGTTAATGCCGAAGTAGTACTTTTTCCAGATTGCCTCAACATCGGGTGAAAGAGGTGAAGCATTCAAATCATCAATGTCCTGCCAGCCGGGTTGATCGAAATTGGTTTGATCTCCGCCCGCGTTGGCATTATCGCTCCATATTTCACCCAGCATAACAGCAGAAACCCAGCGCCCGTCAACGTACGACCATTCTAAGGGGTCATAGGCTGCCATGAGTACACTGAATACCTGGCTTTCGGAAATCATGTAGCTGTTCGATAAGTATTTATCCTGCGGATCAACGTCAAACATGGAATCGCATGATGCGGTCATGAAGAGAATGGCTAATAATCCTGTCTTTAAAATATTCTTTAAGGAAGTCATTGTCTTAAAATGTTATGTTTAACCCAAATCCCATTGTTTTTAATTGCGGGTAGTACCCTTTGTCGATCGATGTATCGAGAATCCATCCGTCATTGCCTATTTCCGGATCGAAGCCGGAATAACCGGTTAGTGTCAGCAGGTTATCAAAGGATGCGTATACCCTGCAATTTTTAATTAAAGCTTTGTCCAGCACTTTCCTGGGAATACTATACCCGATTTGCAGGTTTTTTAACCGGAGGTAGGAACCGTCTTCAACGTAGAAGGAAGAAGCTCTTGAATTATTATTAGGGTCGGCTGCGGTAACTCTCGGGTAGCTTCCGTTGATGTTTGATTCAGACCAGCGATCGAGCCACTCCGTAGTGTAGTTATTCATCGGAACATCCTGGCGTTCAAAGGACCGGAAAATATCATTGCCTATGCTGGCTGAAAACAATGCGCGGATGTCAAACCCTCTATAGGTTGCACCCAGGTTTACCCCGATCATCACATCGGCCCAGGGTTTGCCGATATTTGTAATATCGCCCTCGTCTATTGAACCATTTTTATTTACATCAACATATTTCAGATCCCCAGGTTTGGCATTTGGCTGCAAGGGGTTGCCGTCACTGTTGATATAGCTGAATACATCTTCTACACTTTTAAAAACACCAGCCGATTGGTAACCCCGGAAATACCCGATAGGATCGCCTACCTGCATTCGGGTTATCTGGAAATTCCGAATAGGCCACGTATAACCGCTTACAAAGCCGCCTTCGGTAACTTTTGTAACTTCATTTTTTAGCGTGGTAACATTTAAGCCGGCCGTAAATCCAACCGCTCCAAAATTTCTCCGGTAGTTTGTTTCAATTTCTATCCCGCTGTTTACCACTTCTCCCACATTACCGGTCGGGGGGTTATTCCCTACAATAATCGGTACTGTTTTAGCCATGAGCAGGCCCGAAGTGGTTTTGTGGTAGTAGTCAATTTCAAATGTTAACTGGTCGTTGAACAGTCCTGCTTCGAGCCCGACATCAAAATGCCTGCTTTCTTCCCATTTAAGATCCGGGTTGTTCAGCGAAAGATTACCAAATGCATCGTACATCGTTTGAGCGCCCGGCTTGCCTAATGGATACACGCCTAATTTTCCGATCAGCGAAACGAACTGCATGTTCCCGATGCGGTCGTTACCATTAATACCGTAGCTGGCCCGTACTTTAAGAAAGCTGACCGGATTAACATTCCAGAACGATTCTTTTGAAACAATCCAGCCTACTGAGGCAGACGGGAAAATTCCATACCGGTTATTAGGTCCGAATTTCGAGCTGCCATCCCTGCGCAGGGTAAAGGTCGCCATGTATCGTTCATCGTAGTTATACATAAGCCGGCCGAATACGCTGGCTAAAACTTCATCTTCATCTGCCCGGCTGCTCGAACGCTTCAGGGAATCAGGCGTATTTGCCATGTACCAATAGTTCGGATCAAACTGAACTTCCTGCGCAATGCCCTGCGAAGAACCGCTAAATTCCGACTGACTCCTTTCACGTATGGTTGTACCCACCGTTATCTCCGCATTATGCTGACCTATTGATTTAGCGTACGTAACATAGTTTTCCCACTGCCAGAAAAATACGTTAGACGAGTATTCGTAAATGGAATTCTGGGCTGCCATTACAGGCAATGTATTGCCGTTTGTATCATGGAATGTGTAGTTAGGCGAGAAGCCTTTTCCTGTATAGTTATTGTAATCGACACCTAAATCAGTTTTGAATGTTAATCCTTTGGCGGGATTCAGCGCGAGGTACACATGCCCGTTTATATAGTTCTGCGCAGTCGAGTTGTTGGTTATGAAAATCTGGCTCAGGGGATTTATATATTCCTTCTGCACATAAGGAGACTGCGCAAATCCGTATGTTCCGTTTTCATCGTAATACGGTGTGATCGGATCGTAAACAAGCGCTTCGCTAATAGGCGATCCAAAAACGTTATTATCGCCAATCCGTTCGTTCGTTGCATGCGCGAAATTAATCTGCTGCCCGAACGTTAAGAACTTGTTGATATTTTGATCGATGCTGAACCTTCCGGTTATTCTACTTGCATTTGATTTTTCAGGTGCAATAACCCCATCCTGTGCAAAATAGGAAAGAGAGGCCATCACGCTGCCATTCTCGGTTCCTTTACTGATAGAAAGGTTATGCGTCTGTGTAGGGGAAGTTTCGAATAGTTTATCCATCCACCGTGAATTGGTGGTTGAACCATCAGTTGATGTGGGAAAAGTGGGGTATCCTGCCTGCGGGGAAGAGCCATCGTTGGCGTACTTTTCATTAATTAATTTAACATACTGATCGGAGTTCATTACCTGCGGCACTTTCCAGGGCTGCTGCCATCCATAGTAGAAATTGTAACTGAACGTTGCTTCACCCGGTTTTGCCCTTTTGGTGGTTACCATAATAATTCCATTGGCGGCACGCGCTCCATAAATTGCGGTGGATGCCCCGTCTTTTAAAACCTGCAGGGATTCAACATCGGCAGGGTTAAGCGCTGCAAGCGCTCCGTCATTTGCGTTTACTCCGTCAATAATAATAAGCGGGTTGTTATTGCCGTTTGTTCCAACGCCCCTGATCATGATATTCTGTCCGGAACCCGGCTGGCCCGAAGAGCTTTTGAAAATTACCCCTGAAACCTGGCCCTGAAGCATCTGATCCAGACGTTGTACGCTGAAACCTTCCAGCTTCTTTGAATCAACCTTCGAGATTGCAGCTGTTGCTACGCTTTTCTTCTGAACACCGTAGCCGATCACAACAACCTCATCTAATGAGGTAACATCTTCCTGAAGCTGTGTATCGATAACGGTGCGGCCGTTAATGGGAACTTCAGCCGATTTAAATCCAATAAAGCTGAACACGAGCGTTCCGTCAGCAGGGGCCGAGATGGAATATCCTCCATCGGCATCACTGATAACTCCTGTGGAAGTGCCCTTGAGGGCTACACTCACACCGGGAAGGCTTTCACCTTTACCATCCGTTATTTTGCCGGTGACGGTCGTTTGAGCAAACGATGGTACACCCAACAGAAGAAGGAGAAGCAGGGAGTAGAAATGTTTCATTAAAGAGTCAGTTAAGGTTGTGCAATAGTTTGCAATTATGAGTTTTATGCAAACGTTTACAAATTTTGAATATATTGATGGCCGCAGCAAATAAATAAGTGCATCAATCCTACGTCATTTGTAAAAGTTGACTACATCAAAAATACATCAGAAGTATAAAAAAGTGCCTTCATTACCGTATTTAGCCACATTTGTGTTTTATCATAGGCGAATTAAATACTACATTGTTAAAATTTTGATTCATCATGCCATCCGTCAAGGTTGCTTTTTGTGTATTCTTTGTCATTTTTTCGCTGGAATGCTATTCGCAGTCAAATCTGGCCGGGGTGCCGTCCGTCCGAAACTTCAGTACGCAGGACTATGGCGGGGGCATTCAAAATTGGGATATCGCTCAGGACAGGCGGGGGCTGGTGTATGTAGCCAACAATTTCGGGTTGCTTGAGTTTGACGGAAACCGCTGGCAAATTTACCGGGTAAAGAACGGATCAAAGATGCGGAGCGTAGCCATTGACGCTGCCGGTAAAATTTTCGTGGGGTGCCAGGGTGATTTTGGATATTTCTTTCCGGATGCGCAGGGACAACTTCACTATACTTCATTAGCGGATAGCTTACCGGCCCAATATCGCAATTTTGATGAAACCTGGAATGTTTTTCTGGATGAAGGCAAGGTATACTTCTGCACATTCTCAAATATTTTTATATACGACCATGATAAGTTTTCGGTAGTAAAGCCGGTTCACCCGCTTGAGCTGTCTTTTTTTGTTAACCGTGAAGTTTATGTGGAAGAGCGTGAACGGGGTATAACCCGGCTCAACAGCGACAACCTGAATTTGATGGAGGGCGGGGAATTCTTTAAGAATAAAGGAGTTTCATCCATCTTACCATACTCATCAAACCGCCTGATCGTCAGCACCTTTCAACAGGGAGTCTTCGAATTTAATAATGGAATTATCAAACCCTGGCGCCCCCACCTGCAGGCTTCTTTTAAAGAGGCTATCGTTAACGTAATGGTCAGGCTCAAGAATGGCAACTTTGCCGTGGGCACTCAAAACCACGGACTATGGATCATTAATGACGAAGGGAAGATCCTGGTGCAGCTCACCAGCGGCAAGGGCCTGCAGAACCGGACGGTACTGAGCATCTTTGAGGATGATCTCCAAAACTTATGGATTGGCCAGAATAACGGGCTTGCATACATTGAACTTGGTTCACCGTTTACATTTATTAACGAACAGGTCGGGCTTCCGGGAACGGGATACACGGCTTACCTCGATGATACTAAACTTTACCTGGGTACCAACACGGGTCTTTATGTAAAGGATTTATCCAGTAAGGCTTCAGCTTATACGCTCGTGGAAAATACGCGGGGGCAGGTTTATCATGTTGGCCGGTATGGAAATGATTTATTGATGGGTCATCATAACGGGTCATTCCGGATCGAGCATGGTAAGAGCATGCAGATTTCAACTGAACCGGGCGCCTGGATTTTTCTGCAGCTCAGGCAGAAGATGAACTTTCTCGTAGAGGGTTCATACAACGGACTTCAACTGCTGGAAAGAAATAACGGGCACTGGGCGTTCAGCCACAAGCTTGATGACTTCAAGGAATCATCACGCGTTATGGAACAGGATCGTGACGGCACGTTGTGGATTACGCATGGTTATAAAGGTGTTTATAAAATCATGTTTAATGATTCCGCAACCCGCATCCGCTCGGTAGATTTTTATGGAGCGGATAAAGGGTTCCCTTCGAATGTCCTCATCAATGTATTTAACATCCGCAATGAGCTGATCTTTACATCCGAAAACGGGATTTATAAATACGATAAAAAAACCGACCGGTTTGTTCGCGAACCATTCTTTACCAGCCTGCTGGGTGAAAACGCCCAGCTTTGGCATATCCGGGAAGACGCGTTTGGGAACATTTATTTTACCGGAAGAGATCAGATTGGCGTGTTGCGGAAAAATACAGTTGGTAATTATACACTCGAAGCAAATTCATTCAACAAAATCAGGGGCTTCCTGAATGACGACCTCGAGAACATGATCGTGCTGGAGAATAACGAAGTGCTGTTTGGCGCAAAGGAAGGGTTTGTTCATTACGATCCCAACACGAAAATGAATTCCGAGTCCAGGTTTAAAACGCACATTCGCAGGTTCTCCACTACCGCTTCGGGTGATTCTCTGCTGTTCTACGGAAATCACGTGAACAACAATAAAATAACGGAGAGTCAGTCCGGCAATGAAATCATTACGCTTCCCTATAAAAGTAATTCCGTAAACTTTACATTCTCAGCAACTTCTTTTGAAGGTAATGGTGAAGTGGTACACCAATACTACCTCGAAAAATTCGAAAAGAGCTGGTCGGAATGGACCCCGCAAACACAAAAGGAATATACGAACCTGGGAGAAGGAAAGTATACATTCCATGTCCGCTCCCGGAATGTGTATGGAGAAGTCAGCAAGGAGATGACCTTTACGTTTTATATCCAGCCTCCCTGGTACAGAACAACCTGGGCTTATATGATTTGTATGATTACGATCATGGGAGCGTTGTATACGGGCTTCGGATTGCTGACGCGCAAGCATAAGCATGAAAAACGGATGATGAATATTCAGCAGCAGAAAGAGCTTATCCGGAAGGATAACGAAATGGAATTGCTTGCGCAGAAAACCCAGGAAGAAATTACGCGGCTTAAAAATGAGAAGCTTGAAGCTGAGCTGATGCACATGAATAAAGAATTGGGAACTTCAACCGTGCTGATCCTGAATAAGAACGAATTTATTTCAGGGGTGAAAGATAATTTACGAAGCATTTCAAAAAAGAGCACGGAAGAAGTTTCCAAAGAACTCACCCGGCTGGTGCGCGATATTGAAAGCAATCTTTCATCAGACCATGACTGGGAACATTTCCAACTGCATTTTGACAATGTGCATGGCGATTTTTCAAGACGATTCAAGACATCCTATCCCGTGTTAAGTCCGCAGGATATGAAACTCAGCGCTTACCTCCGCATGAATCTCTCTACCAAAGAGATCGCGCATTTACTGAACATTTCGGTAAGAGGAGTGGAGATCAGCCGGTACAGGCTCAGAAAAAAATTGCAGTTGGATAGAAAGCTTAATCTTCAGGA
>CAZIGG010000058.1:7293-10244 GCA_964538575.1 uncultured Roseivirgaceae bacterium | reverse complement strand
GTGGGAAGCGTAAAATAAAACGTAGAGCCTTTCCCTTCTTCGCTCTGTACGCCAATGCTTCCTTTGTTTTTTTCAACAAAGTCTTTGCAAAGCACAAGCCCCAGGCCGGTTCCTTTTTCATCGGCAGTTCCTTTGGTAGAATGCTTGGCATCAATCCGGAAGATTTTATCGATAACTTCTTTGCTCATGCCTACGCCTGTATCCGCAATGGAGATCAACGCCTCCTCATTGTTTTTTGTAGCCGACAGCGTAATGGTTCCGCCCTTAGGCGTAAACTTAATCGCATTGCTGATTAAATTCCGGATAACGGTTGTAACCGAGTTTTTGTGGGCCATAACCGTAACCGGCTGCGCATTGGGATAGTGTAATGTAATTTCTTTTGTGCCTGCCTGGGCGGTTAGCAGATCAATGTTTTCCTGCATAAGCTCCGATAAATTAAAGGCCTCCGGCTTAAACTCAATAGCGCCTGTTTGTGACCGCGACCATTCCAAAAGATTTTCCAGCAAGGCAAAAAGGTTCTTCAATGATTTATCAAGATCTTTGGCAAGCGTTTGAATTTCCTCTTTGCTCAGGCTGTCAAAATAATTGATCAGCAATCCGGAAAAGGAAGTAAGCGAGTTTAACGGCCCTTTTAAATCATGACTGATGATGGAGAAAAATTTATCTTTTGTCGCGTTAAGCTGTTGCAGTTCAGTGTTCTGCAGGACGATCTTTTCATTCGCGGCCTGCAGCACGAGATTTGATTTGCGTTTGCTGCGGTACATGTAAAACACCAGCCCGGCAATAATCACCGCTAACACAATAACAGCCGATAAAAAATACCGGGTGCGCTTCTCTTCCGCCAGTTGTTTCTCATGTGCGAGCCGTTTGGCTTCCAGCTTGTCAATCGCCTGTTCCTTTGCCTCCAGCACCGAACTGCTCTCCATTTCCAGCAGCTTTCGTTCATCTTGTTCACCCTGAATCATGGATTCGATCCCAATATACTGCTCGCGGTATTGTAATGCTTTTTGGTAATCTCCCAGCTCTTTAAATGCCTGGCTTAAAAAATCGGTGCTGATTTTCATCTGCTCCTGATTTTTTACCTGTTGGGCTTTTTGAAAACCAAGTTCAAGATTGGCAATGGCCCGCGGATAGTTTTTCTGATGATGATAAAGCTTACCGGCATTGTTGTATGAAACGGCAATGGCGTCATCGTCTTTTAGCCGCTGACTTATTTCAAGTGCAGCCGTGTAGTTGGCCAAAGCACGCTCGCTATTTTTCATTTTCAGGTACAGATCACCAATTGTATTTAGCGAGATAACCTCGCCTGCCTTGTCTTGTAACTTACGTTTTAACCGGAGCGCATCTTTATGCCGCATCATCGCGGAGTCGTAATGATTTTGATGCATGTGAAGCACACCCAGGTAAAATAATGCGTCCGCTTCGCGCTTCTCCTGCTTTGAATCCCTTGAGAGGCGCAGCAATCTGGTGTAGTTAGAAAAAGCTTCTTCCGTGCTGTCAGCGCGTGTATAAACACGGCCCAGTTCAGTAAGGATAAGCAGGCTCATCGGAACATCCGTCTTTACGTCAATAGCCTGGGCTTTGGTTAGCAGCTCAATGCTTTTGGCATGATTTCCGGCTTCTTCGAAAACCCGGGCCATCGAAAGATAAACCAGGATCTGCTCTGTTTTCAGGTTGAGCGTGTCCGCCTGGCCTTTTGCTGCTATAAAATATTCGAGGGCACGCTCATATTTTGATTCCTCCTGTTTTTCAGGGTGCGTGAGCGTAATTAAACCCATTTTTATTTTGGTGCGTACTTGCTTAGCGCGGTCTTCCTGTTCAAGCGCATCCTGACTTTCATCGTTGAATTTTTCCTTCGACTCGCTAAGGGAGGCTTTTGCTTTGCGGGTGAAAAACTGCTCAAACCATTCAACATCTTTCTGACTGGTTTCATCCTGGGCAACAACCGGCTGCGCGATTACGAGGCAAACCACCATCCATGCAAAAAATACTTTCAAATCAGTAACAATTAATGGCTATAGCTTCAAAGGTCTGAAAAGATTCAGTACCTGAAAGCGAAATTGATGAAAATTCTTACTTCAGCAAAATGCACTTTAGTGTGCAACCTGCTTAAGTTTTTTGAACAACAATCCGTGAGCAGGAGAGAAGATCATCGTTAACCCGAAAATAACACCGCTCATCGCTGCAATCGCCCCGGCAATCGAACCATCAAGCCAAACGGCAAAATAATAACCCGATAGTGAAGCAAGCGTTCCGGCTACGCAGGCTAATACAAGCATCCATTTAAAATTATCCGTAAGCAGATAGGCAGAAGCAGCGGGGGCAATGAGCAAGGCCACAACCAAAATAGCACCCACCGATTCAAACGATGAGACGGTAGTAACCGAAACTGCGCCCATTAATAAATAATGCCACAGGGTAGTGGAGATACCAATTGCGCTTGCGTAGGCGGGATCAAACGTGGTGAGGAAAAGTTCTTTATACCCAACAACGATGAATATAATGATAAGCACAAGAACAAAGCCCGTCACATAAAGAGCTTTAGGACCCAGACTGGTTCCGGAAGTAGAAATTATGACGTCTAACGGCACGTATGCGATCTCACCATACAATACACAGTCCTGGTCAAGGTCGACTTTTCCGGCAAAAATGGATATCAACACAACGCCCACTGCAAAAAGCCAGGTAAACGTTACGCCAATGGCAGCATCGGTTTGAAGCTTTGCTTTTTTATGAAAGAACTCGATCAGGAACGTTGTAAAAATTCCAATCAATCCAGCCCCGATAAGCATGGTTACCGAATCGCGCGAACCGGAAAACAGGAACGCCAATACAATCCCGGGAAGCACAGCATGTGAGATTGCATCGCCTACCATCGCCATCTTTCGCAGAATCAAAAAGCATCCGAGCAGGGCACAACTTGAGGCTACAAGGGAAGCGGTTAGTATGAT
>CAZIGG010000058.1:0-7193 GCA_964538575.1 uncultured Roseivirgaceae bacterium | reverse complement strand
ATTTTTGTCTGGTGCGGATCAAGCTTCGCGTAACCTAATTGCTTTTCAAGTTCAGCTTCCAGCTCAGGGGTTAATAAGTGCTCGATGGTTTCAGCGTCTTCATGCACATGATCGGGTGCAATCTTCATGTACGTTGTCAGGTACAATTCCCACAACCGGTGAATTTTAACAACACGCTGGGCTTTATTTTTCCCCTCTTCGGAAAGACTCCAGAGACTGCCCGTCTGCGCAACGTAGCCATGATTTAAAAGTCTTCGCAGAATTGTCTGGAGCGTTGTTCTTTCATACTTCCTTCTCCGGATAATTTCATCGAGATGCCGCGGGATAAAGAAGTTTTTATTTTCTTCTCCAAGCTGGTACATCACTTTTAAAACGTTTTCATTATTGATCGTTTGGTGAATGGTTCGTTGCCGGATCATTCTGGAAATAACTCCGCGTTTCGGGGCTAAGAAAAAAGAAATGAAAGCAATCGTTGAAATAACAATTACGATCCAGGGTCCTGTAGGCATAGCTGGCGCAACGAATGAAATGTAAGCACCGGATAATCCGCTGAGCGCCCCAAATGCAGATGCCAGAAAGATCATGACCGTGATTTTATCGGTCCAGAAGCGTGCAGCAGCTGCAGGTGTAATTAATATCGCAGCCATCAGCACAACCCCGACAGCCTGGATGCCAATCACAACGGCTAACACGATAAGCGAAGTAAGAATTAATTCCAGCGTACGAACGGGATAGCCGATCGACCTGGCATAAGCTTTATCAAAGGCAAGCAGTGCGAATTCCTTGAACATGATGTACACAACAACCAGCAGGATAATGGCTACGATCAGGAATGCGTACAGATCACTTCCAACAAGTGCAGCAGCCTTCCCGAAAAGAAAGTGATCAAGACCGGATTGCGATGCATTACCCGACTTCTGAATAACCGTGAGCATAAGAATACCAATGCCAAAGAAAACAGATAACACCATTCCGATTGCCGTATCTTCCTTAATACGTGTTTTCCGGCTGATGTAATCTACAACCACAAGCGAAAGCCAGCCCGTGATGAACGCTCCGATGATCAACACTAATGGATTTTTAGTTCCTGCTACAATAAACCCCAGGCAAATCCCGGGAAGTACCGCGTGTGCGATTGCGTCTCCGATCAGCGACCGTTTATTCAGGAAGGTAAAGGTGCCTACAATGGCAGAGCTGGCCGTTAACAATACCGAGCCGATCACCACATACCGGATGTTTGGATCTGAAAACGAGAAAAATTCAACGAACGAGTTCATATACTTTTTTCGCGTTGCGGATAATTTTCCCTGCGGATCAGGTCGGCCACGTCTGCCAACAGGGTAAGCTTGCCGCCATAGGTTTCGTGCAGGTTCTCCTGGGTAAAAATTTCTTCGGTAGGGCCGCTTGCAATCAACCGGGTGTTAAGCATAATCACCCAGTCAAAATAAGTAGTTACTGATTGTAAATCGTGGTGGACAACAATAACCGTTTTTCCGGAGTTGGTCATGTCGCGCAGCAGATTGATAATTGTTTTTTCGGTTGCTGCATCAACACCTGCAAAAGGTTCATCCATGAAGTAAATATCCGCATGCTGAGCCAGCGCCCGCGCCAGGAAAGTTCGTTGCTGCTGACCGCCTGAGAGTTGTGAAATCTGCCGGTTAGCAAATGCTTCCATACCGACTTTCTTTAAACAATCCCGTGCTGCGTCACGATCTGCCTTTCGCGGACGTTTAAATAATCCGATTTTAGAGTAACGTCCCATTAAAACAACATCCATCACGGATGCCGGGAAATCCCAGTCAACCGATTCGCGCTGAGGAACATAGCTGATCTTATGCCGCACATCGTTGATGGGCTGATCAAACAGCCTGGTGTACCCGCTGCTGAGCGGCAGTATGCCCATCACGGCTTTTATAAGCGTGGATTTACCGGCTCCGTTTGGCCCGACAATCCCCACGATCTTGCCTTGTGGAATCGTAAGATCGATGTTCCATAAAACAGGCTTGCGGTCGAACGCAACAGTAAGGTCATGTACTTCCAGTGCCGGTATTTTAGTTTCAGGTGCCATACTTGGATGACGTAAATAAGGTTGTAAGATCGTTTAGTGTTAGTGTTGTAAAATCAGGTGCAGTAAGATCAGCCATTGAAAGTTCAGCATCTGAATGCGTTGTGGTGATACCGATTACTTTGCTGCCTGCGCGTTTACCGGCTTCAATACCGGATAATGAATCTTCAATCACAATGCAATCGGCCGGATCAACATTCAATGCGTTAGCTGCTTTCAGATAAATTTCCGGATTGGGTTTGCCGGTCGTCACTGCACGCTCATCCAGCACGACATCAAAATACCTTGAGATACCTGTATGCCTGAAAACAAAATCAACATTTTCGGGCGGGGCAGAGGTGCCGACTGCTTTTGGAATGTTATTCTTTTCAAGAAGTTCCAAAAATACTCCCAATCCTTTTAACAGCCTGATATCAGGTTCATAGATTTTTCGGAAGAGTGATTCCTTTTCATCAGCATAAGCTTTGAGCTGGGCATCCGAAATACTTTCTCCGAACAAATGCCTGATCCATTCTTTGTTTGTTCTGCCCCAGATATACTTAGTCAACTCCTCATCAGAAAGATTCTTGTTGTATTTTTTACAAAACTGAAGGATTGCTATTTTGTGCGCAGGGTTTGTGTCAACAATAACCCCGTCCATATCAAATAATACTGCAAATTTTTTCATGCTTATTTTAATGCTGTTACAATTGTGTTTACGTTGGCGCTCACCATACCTAAATAATTTCCTTCCGGAGTTCCGGCTGCACCCATCGCATCCGAATACAGGCTTCCGCCAATTTTTACATTCCAGCCTTTTTGATTGCACCCCTCGACAACCGCGTTGATTGATTTTTGAGATACAGAAGTCTCCACAAAAATTGCTTTGATCTTTCTGGAAATAATAAAGTTGACAAGCTCCGTTACGTCTTTTAACCCAAACTCAGAAACCGTTGAAATCCCCTGCAGTCCGCGGACTTCAATTCCATACGCATCACCAAAATATCCGAACGCATCGTGCGCAGTGATCAGCACGCGTTGCGCTGCCGGGATTTGCTGAAGCTGTTGCTTCACGGAATTGTGCAGCGAATCCATCTGATGAAGATAAACAGTTGAATTTTGCCGGTACAGTTGCGCAGAAGCTGAATCAAACTCAGTCATAAAACCGGTAACAGCTTTAACAGCTTCTGCCCAAAGACTTACATCGAACCAAATGTGCGGATCGTGTGTGTTGTTGAAGCCGGGGATTGTTCTTAAACGTGATTCCGGAATATTTTTCGAGACCGCAATTACCGGTTTTAAACGCCCCAGCTTTTCAAATACTTCACCCATTTTTCCTTCCAGGTGAAGCCCGTTGTAAAAAATAATATCCGCGGAAGTCAGCTTCTCCAGATCGCCCTGGGTCGCTTTATATAAATGCGGGTCAACCCCGGGTCCCATTAATGCAATTACTTCAGCTTTATCACCCGCCACATGTTCAACAGCATCCTTGATCATGCCGGTTGTAGTAACAATTTTTAGTTTTTTGTTTCCAGCAGGGATTTCTTTTTTACCCGAGCAGGCCAAAAGGATCAATGCGGTAAGCACGGTATAGGTAAACCTGGTGTGTAATGATTTAATCATATCGGCTATGGTGTTACTAATATATTTTGTGATGCTTCTTTTGATATAAAAACTTTCTTCTTGCCGTCAATCATGATCTCAATCGATCCGTCAAATTCAGCTTTATCTAAAATGGATAGTTTGGCGCCTATGTACACGCCAATTTTGCTGAGGTATTGAAGGAATGATGAACTCTCTTTGACATTTACGGCCAGCACGGTAACGGTTTTCTTTCCGGGAATGTCACACAAGGGAACTTGCTGACCGGTGTGGATCTTTCCGTTTTTATCGGGTATCGGGTGGCCATGCGGATCGGCTATCGGGAAGTTTAAAAACTCATCTAACTTTTCAATCAGCAGGGGAGACTGGATGTGCTCAAGCTGCTCGGCAACTTCGTGAACCTGGTCCCAATGAAAATTTAACTTCTGTACTAAAAAAGTTTCCCAAAGCCTGTGCTTGCGGATAATGGTTAACGCATCCGTTTTGCCTTGTTTGGTGATCGTTACGCCATAATACTTTTCGTAGGTAATCAGTTTTTTAACGGAAAGCTTTTTCACCATGTCGGTAACCGAAGCCGGCCGGGTGTTCATGGCTTCTGCGAGTTCGTTGGTGAGAACCGGTTTATCACCTCCTTCCGAAAGGTGATAAATGGCTTTGAGATAGTTTTCTTCTGTAAGACTTAGCATACCGTATTGTTAACGATAGGCAAAGGTATAAAGTTTAGACGAGTCTAAAAAATTATTTAAAGGGAATTAATATCAGAATTTAAGGGCATCGATCAGCTTTTTAGCCCCGGTTTCCCAAAAGATATCCTCGCCACAATCGAATGTGAAGGTTGAATTGGCAAGCTGTTGATTTAGAATAACAGCATTAATTTCGCGCTGAACCACAATCCCTGCATTGCATTGTTTCACGAGTTCCGTTGAATTTTCTGTGTGGGAAATGATAACCGGAAGGTTTAACGCCAGGTACTCGTACAGTTTGGTAGGGATTGAGCTTTCCGTGCCGGGATTGTGCGGGTAAATGATTATCCCGGTTCCGGCCTTACTGATTTCGTGAAGAACGTCTTCATGCGGAACGAGCTTATCGCCTCCGATAAGATTAATAAAAGGAACGTCAGCAATTTCCTTTCGGATGTTGGTCAATACCCCGGCTAAGGCAGCGTACCCGATAAGCGTGAGTTTATAATCCGGATTAAGCGCGTGCAGCGCTTTGCTCAATTTTATAGCTTCAAAAACCCCGGTTGTAGGCGCGAGGGTTCCGCTAAACAGCAGGTTATGATAAGCGGTCCGGGTAGCCTTAAATTTTTCTGCTGTTTTTTTGGGAAGCTTGTTTTCGAGAACTACAGGTTGCCGGGCAAATTTGAGTTCGCGCGTATATCCTTTTTCAGCCAGGATGAAGCGATCAATAAAAGGGGAAAACACGACTTCCGCCAGCCTCACTATGGCGGCTAACGGCCATCTTAAAATTCCCGGGTAAGTAGGTGTGTGGCGAATGGTCCGATAATAATTCTCCAGAACATCGTAGATGATTTTACGTCCGGATAATATTTTGTTAAGTATCGTAACTAACAGTAATTCAGGCGTGTTAATAATGATAATTTCAGGCTTTACTTGATTGATTTTTTTGAAGATAACCCAGGGAATCAGAAGCCTCCTGAAGCTAAGTCTGTTAAACCGGGGAAGCGGTAACACGGTAATGCCGGGTACGTTAACCACACCCGAAGAAGGGTATCCGATAATGAAAACTTCAAACCCTTCCGATGCCAGTGTTGCCCCGATCTTTTCAAGCATGCGGGTATCGTCCACCGGTTTAAGAACCGAGGCTAATACAACTCTTTTTTTTATTTCGTCCGACAAATGCGATTTTTACAGGCTTAAACTAATCACTAAATGGAATTAAAGCTACTGGTAGAAAAAGCATGGGAAGATCGTTCAATGCTGCAGCAAAAGGAAACAGCCGAAGGCATCCGGGAAGTTGTTGAGCAGTTGGATAAGGGAAAGCTCCGGGTAGCTGAACCAAATGGAAATGCCTGGACGGTAAATGAGTGGATTAAGAAGGCCGTGATCATGTACTTCCCGATCCAGCAAATGGAAACGATCGAAGTCGGGCCGTTTGAGTTTCATGATAAAATAGCTTTAAAAAGGAATTATAAATCGTTGGGAGTGAGGGTAGTACCACACGCTGTCGCACGTCATGGTTCATACATCAGCAAAGGTGTAATTCTAATGCCTTCGTATGTAAACATTGGCGCCTACGTGGATGAAGGTACTATGGTGGATACATGGGCCACCGTTGGAAGCTGTGCGCAGATCGGTAAGAATGTTCACCTGAGCGGTGGCGTTGGAATTGGCGGAGTGCTTGAGCCTGTTCAGGCCGCCCCGGTAATTATCGAAGACAATGCCTTTATCGGCTCAAGATGCATTGTTGTAGAAGGTGTCAGGGTGGGTAAAGAAGCCGTGCTCGGAGCAAACGTGGTGCTTACGGCCAGTTCAAAAATTATTGATGTTACAGGCGAAAAGCCGGTAGAATACAAAGGGTACGTACCCGACCGATCCGTTGTAATTCCGGGATCGTATCCAAAAAAGTTTGCTGCAGGCGAGTATTCGGTTTCCTGTGCGCTTATTATTGGCAAGCGGAAAGAAAGCACCGATAAAAAGACTTCGTTGAATGATGCGTTACGGGAAAACAGTGTTTCTGTCTAAATTAAGGGAGTATTAAATTTGGCACTTGCTTTGACAATCATCTCTCGAATGCTCGATTTTAGCATCGCATTCTGCTCTAACCTTATGAAAAGACTGATTTTTGGATTTGCACTCTTTGGATTGCTCGCAGCATTTACCTCAGATCAGGAAGTTTATCCGTTCGTGAAAAATGACAGCTTTACAAAAGGTGAAATTCTGGACTATAAAATGAGCTATGGAATTTTTACGGTGGGCAGGGGAACAACCAAAATTGACAGCAAATATTTTAGGATTAATGACCGGGATTGCTTCAAGGTAGAAGTTAGCGGTAAAACAGTCGGTATGGTTGACTGGGTAGCTGACGTAGACGACCAGTGGGGTGCGTATATTGATACCGCGGCCTTAGTGCCCCACATGACCTACCGGAAAATCAGGGAAGGCAAATACAAAAAAGATGAGGTTGTCAATTTTGATCACGTAAACGGAAAGGTAGAAGCCAAAGTATTCAATCATAAAACAGGCAAGTTTAAAACCCCGGTTTACCACGAAGCCCCCAGGCATGTGCGCGATCTGATTTCAGGGTTTATGTATTTGCGAACGCAGGATCTCAGCAAAGTAAAAAAGGGAGATACGGTTACCGTTTCCGGTTTTTTTGAGGACTCCGTTTATAACCTGAAGGTTATTTTCAAAGGCCGGGAAACCGTGAAGACCAAGGCAGGCAAATTCAGAGCGCTTGTTTTTAAGCCCTCCATGCCTAAGAACTCGTTGTTCGATGGTAAAGACTCCATCACCGCCTGGTTTTCGGATGATAAAAACCGCATCGTACTGAAAGTTGAAGCCGATATGTTTATCGGCAGCGCGGG
>CAZIGG010000057.1:13161-18336 GCA_964538575.1 uncultured Roseivirgaceae bacterium | reverse complement strand
GGGTTGCAGCGATTCACATCACAATTGTGTCTGGGTTCAACGGAAAAGAGCACAAGCTGGTGCACAATGCGGTGTGGATCAACGGCAACCTGAGACTGGAGAAGCTTGTAGAATTTGTTTAAGCAATTGATTTGTTAACGAAGAGGCAATGCTTGAAAGGCATTGCTTTTTTATTGCCCAGAGTGTCATAAAGTCGTTTTAAACCAAAAGAGTCTCGCACATGCGGGACTCTTTATTTTTTTTCACTAATTCTTTTAAGATTATTTACCAATGCCAAACGAAAGCCCTGCCGTAACAGTTGCATTCTGATTATTGGAACTGCCATCCGCATTCTTATAAATCTCGCTGAGTCCGTATGTATAACGTGTATCAATGATAAAATACATTTCATTGGCAACTCGAATGCTAAGACCCAAACCAAGACTTACTCCAAAATCAAATGTGTTGTAAACATCTTTATAACTTTCTGCCCCATCAAAAAGAGGATAATCATTAATATCTTCAATGTTCTCATAATCATTATCTCCCAGTTTCACTTGTGCCCCCGTTAAAAAACCAAATGAGGGTCCAAAAAAGACATTCGGCCTGATGGTTCCTTCGCGATTAAAGAAAACGCGGGCAAGAACCGGAATTTCAATGTAATTCAATCGCTCTTTAACATCACCATCTTCCCATTTTGATCCTTTTTGATTGAACAGAACTTTACCTGTGAATGCATATGTATCCCGAATGCTATACGTAACAAATCCTCCGGCCACTAAGCCTGATTTGTAGTCGGAATCATCAGCATCCTTACCGTGGTTTGAAAATGCCGCGCCTATTTCGGGGCCAATGCTCCATACCCGGCCAGACTCCTGTGCGAAGGCTCCGATGGAAAGCAAAAGTCCGAACAGTGATAAAAGAGAAACTTTGAGAATTAGATTTTTCATAAGTCGTGTTAAAATTTGATTAGTTAACTCCTATCAATAATTAGTCCGCAGGGAAAACCGCATAATCTCAATGGAATTCATTCTAAGAGTAGATTTCTCTCTACAATTGGGACTGGCCACAACATTAAACGGGTATTTTAACCTTGCGGCACTCCTGACCTATGGGGCTCATACAGTGAGTGGAGTGGACTTGACAAACAACCAAACGTGACTGTACACTTTTGATCAGCAGACTGTTCAGGTTTGACCAATTACCATTTTGAATTCTTTAAATTCTGAATCCAAACTGCATTTTTTAGAATGGCGAAAGTTTTGTGTTGCTATCAGCATGAGAATATTTACTGGATTCATCCTGTGGTGCATGCTGCTGGTGTTATGCTGGCCGGTTGCCATTGTTATGCTTGTATTGTTTCCCTTTGTCTGGCTTATTCTTCTTCCGTTCAGAATTGTCGGATTTACGCTTGAGGTAGTAATCAGGTTCATTGGCGCGATCCTTACACTACCCTTCAGGGTTTTGGGCTTAAAATAAAACTCAAAATCATGGAGCACGAAAAAAATTGGCGTGGCAAAAAGTGCCAATTCTAAAGTTTAACTGCTTAAAACAGAATTCAACTGTGTACAAGTGATTGCTTGACTGATTACCCATGTAGAAATATATCTACATTATAATCATTAAAATTATCAATCCTGATAGTTGCTTTCGGTTAAAATTTCATGGCATTGATTTTCTATATCATTCCGGACAAACTGTTGAAAGTTATGGAAGACATTACCAAAGCAACCTTTGCCTTTTCAAAGCTTGCCGAGATTAATAGCAAACGGTCCGCACATTACACATCTGCAGCTGACAAGGTTAAAAATATCCACCTCAAAATTGTATTTATGAACTATGCTTTCCAGGCGCAGCAGCTAAATACTGATCTAAGGCGTTGGATTATGGCATACGGAGTTCAAACCATGCAAAACAGTGATAGTATTTTTAACGCTGCGTGGGAAAAGGTTAAAGACATCTTTAGTTTCAATACTCAAAACGGTATTTTCAGCGCATGTGAACAACTTGAAGAAGATGCATTGAAAAATTACAGGACAGCCTTAATCCTGCGCTTTCTGCCCGATGCAGCTTTAAAAGATGTAGAACGGCAATTCAGAGAAATACAAAAGATAAAAGATAATCTCAAAAACATGAAGCAAAACCATGTCTATGAACTTCAGGCTGCATAGCCTTGTCGGGTTGAAAAATAATTCTCACAGAATAAACGATTTTCAATTCTTCAGCGTTTGAATTCTGGCCGCGAACGCTGCCGGCATGGGTCAATGATTCATAAATTGCTTGAACACAGGCCTTTGCTTATGTTACACGAAACGAAAGGAGGTACAAATGTCTGGTCCCAAACAAATTTTATCAAAATCAACGACACTAATCAAATCTACAGGTGTGGAGAGTTGAGAAGTTGATTGTACCTCGTGCGATTTTTAGTGTTTGATAAAATTGAATGAGGATTCTTAAATATCCGGCCGGTATCCAGCCGGATATTTTTTTTGATGTTAATCAGTGCAGCAAAATCCGCCACGCATCTTCCATGCTTCCTGCTATTAAATACTGATGCGCCTGCATGTGAACAGCTTTAACACCCTTTAGGACGATTTCCTTTTCTTCAGAAGAAAGCTGTCCTCTTTCCGGAATTTGCTCAACGTTGGCTAACATGCCAAGGTCATTACCTGTTAGAATTTTACTGTTCCGGATAGAGTCAGGAAGCTTATCATACCCGATTCCGATCTTCTCATTCGGCTTCGGTACAACGAAAATATTATCCCCGTGCGCCCGGCAATAATAATTCTGCCCCATCCGGGCAACGGCATCAATTTTTTGCGGATCAATAATGCCGTTCTGATCTGTAATTTCTTCCTTAATGTGCATCAGCAAAATTTCACACAGCACCAGGTTTCCTGCTCCGCCCTGATCGCCCAATGCAATAACCTGTTTCACTTTACATTCAAAGGATACCGGTGATTCCTGTACGCGTGGCGGTTTTACGATTTGTGAAGCTTCCGGTGTTAATCCTGACTTTACAAATTCATTCACTCCTTTCGGAAAATCGCAGCTTGCCAATGAGGTTTGCTGAACCATGCTATAGTTCACAATATTAATAACCACTTCATCAACCTCCCGGATATTTTCCAGCGTGTGCTTTTCCGAATTATCCCGAACTCTCCGCGAAGGTGAAAACACGAGGATGGGCGGGTTCATGCTAAACATGTTAAAGAAGCTGAACGGGCTCAGGTTAACATTCCCGGCTTTATCAATCGAGCTTACAAAAGCAATCGGTCTTGGTGAGACAGCGCTTTGCAGGTATGCCTGAAGCCTGGGTACGGTAAGGTCTTTTGGATTGATAGTGATCATTTATCAGCGGGTAAGATTTTTCCTTTGCATTCACCAAAACCAACCCGTACGCCATCCTTCTCGGAAAATCCGCGCATGATTACGGTGTCGCCATCTTCGATAAACGTACGTTCCGTTCCGTCAGGCATGGTTAACGGCTTCTGACCGTTCCAGCTTAACTCAAGCATAGAACCATACGAT
Organism: uncultured Roseivirgaceae bacterium; assembly: GCA_964538575.1. Taxonomy (GTDB): domain Bacteria; phylum Bacteroidota; class Bacteroidia; order Cytophagales; family Cyclobacteriaceae; genus UBA2336. The sequence goes on along the minus strand of CAZIGG010000057.1, from coordinate 14,826 downwards.
CCCGGTGACGGACCGCTGATCGTTCCGGATGCATACATATCTCCTGCCTGTATGTTACAACCGTTAACGGTGTGATGTGCAAGCTGCTGGTTCACGTTCCAGTACATGTATTTAAAATTCGAACGGCAAACCGTTGTGGGTTCTGAACGCTCTGCCTGAATCAGAACCTCAAGCCGGATGTCAAAATTCTTTTCACCCTCAGCATACAAATATGGCAGCACATTCGGGAATTGTTCAGGGCCTTTTACCCGGAACGGTTCAAGCGCATCCATGGTAACGATCCACGGTGAAATCGTTGAGCCGAAATTCTTGGCGAGGAACGGACCCAGCGGGACATATTCCCACTGCTGAATATCACGGGCCGACCAATCGTTAAACAATACGAACCCGAAAATATGATCTTCAGCCTCCTGCGTGGTAATGTGTGAGCCCAGTTTCGTATCGGTGCATGTTAAGAATGCCACTTCAAGCTCAAAATCCAGTTTGCGTGTTGAAGCAAACGCAGGCGGTTCGTCACCAATTTTAATCTGTCCTTTCGGACGTTTAATCGGAGTACCGGAAACAACAATGGAAGACGGTCTTCCGTGATACCCCACCGGTAAATGTTTCCAGTTCGGCAGCAATGCATTTTTCGGATCGCGGAACATGGAACCTACATTCGTTGCATGCTCTTCGCTGCTGTAGAAATCGGTGTAATTCGGGATGCGCACCGGCATGAGCATCTGCACTTCATTCATGGGAATAAGCGCAATCTCGCGCGCGCCCACATTATTTTTCAGCTCATGATGATCGTGCTGCAAAAGTTCCGATATTCTTTCACGAACCTCGCGGCATTTCTTTTTGCCCAGCGTCATAAAGTCGTTCAGGAAACGCTGATTGAAAATTCCCGGAGGCAAGCCAAGTCCGTCTAAAAAACCGTTTTCGTGCAGGTAAACGAGGTCAAGCACAAAATTGCCTATGGCTACCCCCGCGACCGGTGAGAGGTATTTGGTTTTAAAAATTCCAAACGGAAGGTTCTGGATCGGGAAATCGGAATCTTTCGGGACTTCTACCCAGGTTTTAAGCTTGGGGTTGTTGGCTTTTATCATATGAAAGACGAGTAGGGATTATTAAAAATTGCAGCTACTGCAAAAATCGCGTGTGCCAAAATAACAATAACCAAATTCTTTTCACCCTGATGAATTGCTTCTTTTTTAATAAGAATCCATGCGGCTAAAAGCAAAATTGGAAATGCTAAATATAAAGCCACTCTTAAAATTACGTAGTACCCATTTACAACATACAGGGTTGATAACACCGGCTGAATAATAATACACAAACCAAGCAGTATTTTAAATGCTTTAACGTTGGCATTACTCTTTACTCCATTCCAGATCATTAGCGCACCCGAAAGACCGCTACTGATGAATCCAAACATCAATAACTCATCAGCTCCTGGAAGATGTAAAATTTTCAAAACCGAACCGACCACCAACAACACATGAAATAATATAGCCAGCCAGTATAGAAATAATCGTATCGGTGTAATCACCAGAAAATATCCTGATACAATTAACAATGGAGCAATAAGGACACCTATAATCATTAAATGTGTTTGAATAGTTACCAGGCCAAAAATAATCTTTATTTTTCTCGCTGAATGGAAAAGCGCCAGGGTTTACCGAA
>CAZIGG010000057.1:0-13061 GCA_964538575.1 uncultured Roseivirgaceae bacterium | reverse complement strand
CCAAAAATAATCTTTATTTTTCTCGCTGAATGGAAAAGCGCCAGGGTTTACCGAAAGAATTTGAAGAAAGCTTACAGAAAACGCTGGGCGACTCATTTCCGGAATTTATTGATTGTCTTCAAAAACCTTCCCCGGTAAGCATTCGCCTGAATCCCCATAAGCATCATTCAGATAATCTTAATGCTGTCCCGTGGAGTCAATTCGGTCGGTATCTAAATGAGCGTCCGAAATTCACGCTTGATCCAATCTTTCATGCAGGGGCCTATTACGTTCAGGAGGCCAGTTCAATGTTCATTGAGCAAGCATTAAAGCAGTCCATTGATCTGACCAAACCTTTACGCGTATTGGATATTTCAGCCGCACCAGGGGGAAAGTCAACACATTTGTTGAGTTTATTGAATTCAGAAAGTCTGCTGGTTTCCAATGAAGTGATTCGCTCACGCGCTTCTGTCCTGGCTGAAAACATTCAGAAGTGGGGTCATAGCCATGTTATTGTTACGAATAACGATCCCGAAGATTTTACAAAACTCACCGGTTTTTTTGATGTGATCCTGGTAGATGCGCCCTGTTCAGGCGAAGGGTTGTTCCGCAAAGATCCGGATGCGATTAAAGAATGGTCGCCCGAAAATGTTGAGTTGTGCGCAAAACGTCAACGCAGAATTTTAGCAGCGGTTTGGCCGGCTTTAAGAGAAAACGGAGTTCTCATTTATTCAACCTGCACCTACAACAGGCTGGAGAATGAGGAAAACATTAAATGGTTGAATGAAAATCATGAGTTTGAGTCCATCAGGCTGAATGTAAATCCTGATTGGGGAATTGAAACCGTTGAAGAGAAAAATGTTTACGGCTATCATTTCTATCCACACAAAGTATCAGGTGAAGGATTTTTCCTGGCCGCGATACGGAAAACAGAAGCGCAGCCTGAATCGCATTTCAAAATCAGGAAAGGTTTAAGTTCACCTTCCAAAAAAATATTGGAGCAGCTTGAATCGTGGACAATCTTACCATCTCCAACATTCTTTACCTGGAATGATGTTGTTTACACCATTCCAAAAACCATTGCTAAAGATACTGAAATTCTGCTCGACCATTTAAAATTCGTACAGGCAGGAACGGCCCTGGCAACAATGAAGCATGATAAGCTTATCCCTGAACATGCCTCTGCGCTGGCGATAAATCTTAACAAAAAGAATTTTCTACAGCTTGAGGTTAACGAACAGGATGCGCTTCGGTATTTACGCAAAGAACCAATTGAGATTAACGGAGTTCCAAAAGGCTACACATTAATCACCTATAAAGGTTTGCCGTTAGGCTGCGCAAATGTGCTCGATAACCGGATGAACAATCTTTACCCGAAAGAATGGAGAATAAGAATGGCCGGCTGATAGTTAACGCAGTGATTTCTTTCCAAAGCCAGTTTAATTTCTTACCGGTAGGGATGCCTGCAACTTCATGCGCAGCATCCCATTTCAAGCCCTCATTTTTAGCGCATTTTGCGTATTTTTGCCATTCGTTTTTCTCTAATCATGTCATTATCAACAAAATACAATCCGTCTGAAGTAGAAGACAAGTGGTACCAGCGCTGGATGGAAAAAGGTTTTTTTCACTCCGAGCCTAATCCGGACAAAGAAGCCTATACAATCGTCATTCCTCCGCCCAACGTTACGGGCGTGCTGCACATGGGGCACATGCTTAACAATACCATTCAGGATGTGCTGATCCGCAAGGCCCGCATGCAGGGCAAAGAGGCTTGCTGGGTTCCCGGAACCGACCACGCTTCGATCGCTACCGAAGCTAAGGTTGTACAGATGCTGCGTGAAAAGAAGATCAAAAAGTCAGACCTCACCCGTGACGAATTTTTAAAATACGCCTGGGAATGGAAAGAGAAATATGGCGGCATTATCCTCGAACAATTAAAGAAACTTGGCGCTTCCTGCGATTGGGACCGGACTAGCTTTACCATGGATCCGGAATACTACAAAGCCGTTATCCGGGTATTCGTTGATTTATATAATAAGAATTACATCTACCGCGGACTTCGCATGGTAAATTGGGATACCGAAGCCAAGACTACCGTATCGAACGAGGAAGTTTTATACAAAGAAGATGGCGAAAGGTCGGTTTTGTATTCCATTCGCTATAAAGTAAAAGATACTGCGGACGAATGGATTACAATTGCCACGCAACGTCCGGAGACCATCATGGGCGATGTGGCGATTGCCGTAAACCCAGCCGATGAACGTTATAAAAACCTGGTCGGTAAGAAAATATTAGTTCCGTTCATTAACCGTGAGATTCCCGTTATCGCGGATGATTATGTTGATAAAACTTTCGGAACCGGTTGTTTGAAAGTTACGCCTGCACATGATGTGAACGACTATGAGATCGGCTTACGCCATAGCCTGCCGGTTATCGATACCCTTAACGATGACGGAACGATCAACGAAAAAAGCGAGCTGCCGAAATTCTTTGGCAAGGATCGGTTTGCTGTCCGGAAAGAAATTGTAAAAGATCTGCGCGAAGCAGGTCATTTAGTGAAGGAAGAAGAATTCATCACGCGCATCGGGCGTTCCGAAAGAACGAATTCTGTAATTGAACCCAAGCTTTCACTGCAATGGTTCATTAAGATGAAAGATATTTCCAGGAAGGCTGCACAGGCTGTTGAGGAAGATGATGTAATTCTTCACCCGGCAAAATTCAAAAACACGTATCGTCACTGGATGGATAACGTGCGCGACTGGTGTATCTCGCGTCAGCTCTGGTGGGGACATCGCATTCCGGCCTATTATTACGGTTCCGGTGAAAATGATTTTGTTGTAGCTGAAACATTACAGGAAGCTGTTCAGGCCGCTTCGAAAAAAGCGGGCCGTTCAATTGCTGAAAACGATTTGAAACAAGATGAAGATGTGCTCGATACATGGGCATCATCCTGGCTCTGGCCAATTGAAGTATTTGGCGGATTTAAAGACGAATACTTTGACAAGGCAAAAGGCAAAATTGATCTCTCCAAAAACAAAGAGCTTGACTACTACTACCCTACCCAGGTGCTCGTAACAGCCCCGGAGATTCTGTTTTTCTGGGTTGCACGAATGATTATTGCGGGTTACGAATACACGGGCAAAAAACCATTTACAGATGTTTATCTGACGGGTATCGTTCGTGATAAGCAAGGAAGGAAAATGTCGAAGTCGTTAGGCAATTCACCTGACCCGCTGGATCTGATCGCCAATTTTGGTGCAGATGCCGTTCGTACGGGTATGCTCTTCAGCTCGCCTGCCGGAAATGATTTGCTGTACGATGAAAAGCTGGTCGAGCAGGGAAGAAATTTTGCCAATAAGATCTGGAATGCCTTCCGGCTGGTGAAGGGCTGGAAAGTTGACGCATCACTTTCACAACCGGAAGAAAATAAAACTGCGATTGAATGGTTCGAATCAAAGACGAATCAATCACTGATTGAACTGGCTGATCATTTTGAAAAATTCAGAATGTCGGATGCACTGCATACGGTGTATAAACTTACCTGGGATGATTTCTGCGCGTGGTACCTGGAAATGATCAAGCCTGAATTTGGTAAGCCAATCGATAAAGCTACGTATGACAAAACGGTTTCGCTGTTTGAAACTGTTTTAAAAGTGCTTCACCCGTTTATGCCGTTCATCACGGAAGAGTTATGGCATGAACTGAAGGAAAGAAAAGAGAATGAATGCATCATCGTTTCTTCCTGGCCGGCTGCCGGTCATGCAAAAGAAGCTATCCTGAAAGAAGCTGAATTTGCATTTGAACTGATTACCCAAATCCGCAACGCGCGTAATTCAAAAGGCATTTCTCCGAAAGAAACTTTATCGCTTCATCAAAAAGAAGAATCTAAAAAGCTGAATACGTTCTGGAACATTGTTAAAAAGCTGTCGAACATCAGGGAAGTTAAGACTTCCGCTGAAAAGCCTGCCGGGATTTCCTTCTTAGCAGGAACCGATGAATTCACCATCCCGCTGGAGGGAAAAGTTGATGCAGCCAAAGAACGTGAAGCTTTACTAAAAGACATCGAGTACCAAAAGGGCTTTATGGCTTCGGTTGATAAAAAATTATCCAACGAAAAATTCGTGAACAGCGCCAAACCTGAAGTGGTTGAAATGGAGCGGAAGAAGAAAGCCGATGCGGAAGCGAAGATTAGGGCTCTCGAAGAAAGCTTAGCGAGACTATAACGTCTGCATCAGGATTTGTACGATTTCAGGATTTACAGGATTAATCTTGATATCTACCCAATCCTGAAAATCCAACAATCCTGAGAATCGTGATCTAGAATCGCCCCGCAGCCATCAGCAACTCAATGTTCTTGTGCTTCAGGCCAAACTTCCGCGCAACGGACTCATTCGTTAAGCTGCCTTTGTAGGTGTACACGCCTTTCATAAACCATTTGTGCATCATGATCATCTGCTCCACTCCGCCTTCTTCCGCTGCGCGCAGAATGGTTGGCGTAAAGATGTTACTCAATGCGTTCGTAGCCGTGTGTGCAACACGGGAGGCTACATTCGGTACACAATAATGAATTACATCGTGCTTGCGGAAGGCTGGTTTCTTTAACGTAGTGATCTCTGAAGTCTCCACGCATCCGCCCTGGTCAATGCTCAGGTCAATGATGAGTGAATCGGGCTTCATCCTGCTCACCATTTCTTCGGTAATCACGTGACGGGCTCTTCCCTTCTCTGCACGTAATGCCCCGATAACCACATCGGCAGTCTTTAATGTTTCGCTGAGGGTGATCGTATCAATCGTAGAGGTATAGATCTGCTGTCCTAAAATATGCTTGATTCTTCTCAGCTTGTATAAATGATTATCAAATATCTGAACATCCGCACCAAGGCCCAGCGCAGCGCGCGCAGCAAACTCGGCAACCGTACCCGCACCAATGATCACAACTTTTGTCGGAGGCACTCCGGTAATCCCGCCCAGGATAACGCCTTTGCCGTTGTTGGCCGTGCTTAAATATTCGGAAGCAATCAGCATTACCGTACTTCCGGCAATTTCACTCATCGCACGGATGATGGGCATGCCGCCTACTTTATCTTCAATAAATTCATAGGCCAAGGCCGTGATCTTCTTCTTCATCATCGCATGAAGATCTTCCGGGTTCAAATGCCCCATCTGGATGGCCGAGATCAGCGTTTGCCCCGGATGCATGTATTCAATCTCCTCCACAGTGGGCGGTTCAATCTTTAAGATGAAGCTTGCCTTATAAACTTCATGCGGTGAGTAGACAATCTTTGCTCCTGCTTCACTGTATTGCTGATCCGAAAACTTGGAAGCAATCCCGGCTTTGGTTTCAACCCAAACATCATGACCGTTATTAACCAATAATGCTACCGCATCTGGCGTAAGCGTGATACGATTTTCCTGTAACGAGATTTCTTTCGGGAGTCCGATGACAAATGAATTCTTCTCCTTTTTCACGGCAAGCATTTGCTCTTGTGTCGCCAGACTTGCTTTCGCCAGGGTTTCAAATCCCGGCTTCTTCTTTTCACTCATGGGTGATAAATGATATTGTTCGTGTGTTTGACAGAGACGCAAAATCTTGCGTCTTTACATTTTTCGTCTCTGCAATTGGTTTTGTTATTGAGACCTCAACATATTTTTCCGGTAACAAATTTCGCACTTTATCGGGCCATTCAATTAAACAATATGAACCTGAATCGAGGTATTCTTCCGTTCCGATGTCGTATGCTTCCAGTTCATTTTTAAGCCTGTAAAAATCGAAATGGTAAATTTTTTCTCCTGTTGAAAGCTCATATTCATTTACAATCGAGAATGTCGGACTGCTCATGCCACCCTTCACGCCCAAAACATGCCCAATGGCTTTGATGAACGTGGTTTTTCCCGAACCCATTTCCCCATTGAAAATGATTATCCGGTTTGAGCCGGCTTCCCGGATCAGCTTTTTAGCCAGTTCTTCCAAATCACCGGGCGCCACGTTCTCAAACGCGATGCCCTTCACATCAGGACGCATTTTTCGAAGATAGCGAAATTACAGGAATTATCATCTCCTCCAGGCTCACTCCGCCATGCTGGAAAGTGTCCTTATAGAAGTTTACGTAGTAGTTATAGTTATTCGGATAGGCGAAGAACTGATCTTCCGTGGCAAAAACATACGAAGTCGACACATTCATTTTCGGCAGGAACAACCGTTCCGGTTTTGCAGCCTGCATAATCTTGCTGCCTTCGTAACTAAGGTTTTTGCCCTGCTTGTACCTCAGGTTTGTATTCACCGCCTTATCCCCTACAATTTTAAAAGGCCGCTTTACGCGGATCGTTCCGTGATCGGTTGTAATAATCATCTTCGCATTTTTCTCCGAAATCTTTCTGAAAATTTCCAGCAAAGGCGAATGTTCAAGCCACGATTTTGTGATTGAACGGTACGCAGATTCATCCGGTGCAAGTTCGCGGACCATCGCCATATCGGTTCGCGCATGCGAAAGCATGTCCACAAAGTTGTACACGATCACATTCAAATCATTCTGAAATAAATTATTGATTGAATCTGCCAGGTCACGGCCTGCTTCCAGATTTTTAATCTTGTGATACGAGAATTTAATGTTGAGGTTGTTCTTCTTAATCTGTTTCTCTAAAAAGCTGTCTTCAAAATTATTCTTGCCCTCGTCTTCATCCTCGCCTACCCAAAGGTCGGGCTGCAGCTTGGCCATCTCGGAGGGCATCATGCCTGAGAAAATTGCGTTGCGCGAATAGGCTGTTGTGGTCGGAAGAATTGAATAATAGGTTTCTTCTTTTTCAACGGTAAAGTATTCGGATATAACCGGTTCGATTACTTTCCACTGATCGTACCGCAAGTTATCAATCAGCATCATGAATACCGGTGTCCCTGATTTCAATTCCGGAAAAACTTTTTTCTTCATCAGTTGGTGCGACAGCAAAGGCTTGTCAGCATTCGCATCATTCAGCCACTTCTCATAATTCTTAATCACGAATTTGGCGAAGTTGGCATTCGCTTCAATTTTTTGTGTATCCAGAATATCGGCCATATCCTGGTTATCGGCCTGGTCAAGCTGGAGCTCCCAGTACACAAGCTTCTTATAAATATCAGCCCACGCTTCATGGTTCATGTCATCCATAAATGCCATGCTGATTTTACGAAACTCCTGCTGGTAGTTAAGATTTGTTTTCTCGATCACCAGCCGTTTGTTATCAAAGATTTTTTTTACAGAAAGTAAAATCTGGCTTGGGTTCAACGGTTTTATCAGATAATCTGCAATCTTGGAGCCGATTGCTTCTTCCATGATGTGCTCTTCTTCATTCTTGGTAATCATCACCACCGGAAGATTCGGCTTGCTGTTCTTGATCAGGCCCAGCGCTTCCAGCCCCGACATACCTGGCATGTTTTCATCGAGGAAAACAGCATCAAAGTGCTTTTCTTCGCACATTTCAACAGCATCCGACCCGCTGTTTACAGGGGTAATATCATACCCGCGCTGCTCGAGAAAAAGGATATGCGGCTTCAGCAAATCAATCTCATCGTCCGCCCACAAAATGCTGTATCTTTGCATAGAGAAAATTTTCCTTTAAGTTAACGATTTACGCCCGAACCCTTGAACAAAAAGAAGATTATAAATGATCCCGTTTACGGATTTATCACAATCCCGGGCGAGCTTCTTTTCGATATTATTTCACATCCCTGGTTTCAGCGGCTGCGCCACATTAAGCAACTGGGCTTAACCGATTTTGTTTACCCGGGTGCGCAGCATACCCGTTTTCAGCACGCACTTGGCGCGATGCATTTAATGAAACAGGCGCTGGATAATCTTCGAAGCAAAGGCATTGAAATTTCGGATGACGAACATGAAGCTGCGATCATTGCTGTTCTTCTGCATGACATCGGGCATGGACCGCTGTCGCATACGCTTGAGCATACCTTACTTCATAGCATTAAGCATGAGAGCCTTTCCTATCTTTTCATGCAGCGTTTGAATAAAGAATTTAACGGAGCGTTGAACATTGCCTTAAAGATTTTTCAGAATACCTATAAACGAAAATTTTTTCATCAATTAGTATCCAGTCAGTTGGACATTGACCGGCTCGACTACCTAAAACGTGATTGCTTCTTTGCCGGTGTTATGGAAGGCACCATTGGCGTTGACCGGATCATCTCCATGCTAACCGTTCATAATGATCAATTAGTAGTAGAGGAAAAAGGGATTCTCAGCATCGAAAACTTCTTAAATGCAAGGCGGCTGATGTACTGGCAGGTGTATCTTCACAAAACAACCGTCAGCGCTGAACGCATGATGGTGAATGTGATCAGGCGTGCCGAGCATCTTGTAAAGTCTGGCGAGAATTTACCTGCCAGCGAATCGCTGCTCATGTTTTTACGGCACACGTATTCACTCGAAAATTTTAAAGACAAAACAGAAGTACTCAACGCGTATGGTTTGCTGGATGATAATGACATCTGGGGGGCCGTCAAACTCTGGCGCAGCCATCCGGATTTTATCCTGTCAACACTTTGCAAGATGTTGCTGGAGCGAAAGCTGTTTCAGATCAAACTCGGAACTGAAGCCATCCGCAAAGATCAGATTGAAAACATCCGTGAAAAAGTAACGCAAACGTTTGGAACCCTCCGGTCGGAATCGTCTTACTTTTTCTCCTACGGTTCTGTAAGTAACGAAGCTTATGCAGAAGGGCAGAAAATCAACATCCTGATGAAGTCAGGCGAACTGGTCGATCTCGCACAGGCGTCCGATCTTCCCAACATCAAGGCAATCAGTAAAATCGTGAAAAAAAATTACCTCTGCTGGCCTAAAAATGTATCTTTGTAAGTAGCCGATAGTCTGATGGTCGATAGACCATAGCCCGAAGAGTACTATGGACAATCGACTGACCAACTATCGACTAAAGAATGGAGTTTACCATACAGCAAATAGCCGCCATGCTTGGCGGAGAAATAAAGGGTAATGGCAATGCAAAGATTAACATGCTTGCCAAAATCCAGGATGCGAAGCCGGGGCAGATCGCGTTCCTGTCAAATCCCAAGTACGAGAATTTCATCTATACTACTCAGGCAACAGCCGTTATCGTCAGCAAAGATTTTACACCCAGGAAGGAAATAGCCTCTACGCTCATTGTAGTGAATGATCCATATTTAAGCTTTACAGTTTTACTGGAAGAATATCACAAGGTTATAAGCTTCCAGAAATCAGGTATTGAGGAGCCGAGTTTTGTAGGCTCACAAACCGTGATCGGGAAAAATATTTACAGAGGCGCATTTTCTTACATCGGCAGCAATGTTAAGATCGGGGATAACGTAAAAATTTATCCGCATGCCTACATAGGCGATAATGTTGAAGTGGGCAACAATACCATTCTTCATCCCGGAACAAAATTATATAGCGGCACTAAAGTCGGAAACAATTGTGTAATTCATTCGGGTACCGTAATCGGGAGTGATGGATTCGGTTTTGCACCCCAGTCCGATGGCACATACAAAACAATCCCGCAATTAGGAAACGTGATCATCGAAGACAATGTAACCATTGGCGGCAATACAGTAATTGATTGCGCAACCATGTTTGGTGATTCGACCATCATCCGTAAAGGAGTTAAGCTTGACAATCTCATTCAGATTGCTCACAACGTTGAAATAGGAAAGAATACAGTAATTGCCGCCCAGACGGGTATATCGGGTTCTTCAAAAATTGGCGAGAACAATATTCTGGGCGGACAGGTTGGAATTGCCGGCCATCTTGTGATCGCCAACAATACAGGTATCGGAGCCCAGGCCGGTATTTCCAAGTCAATAAAAGAAGAGGGTCAGAAAATAATTGGTTCTCCGGCTTTCGATGTAGGTGATTATTTTAAATCGTATGCTGTATTCAAAAGTTTACCTGACCTGAATCAGCGCCTCCGGGATCTTGAGAAAAAGATGAAGACTTTCGGCCAGCCGGCCGAAAAACCATAACGCATCAAAACCTGGTTAATGCAATCCATTTCTGCTGTAACCCATTGAATGTGAGCTATTATCGTATTTTGATAATCTGCTTTTAGGGCGTAAATTTGCCCACTTTTATAAGCGATGCTAAACATTAAACAGCAAACCATCCAAAAGTCAGTAACGCTCTCCGGAGTTGGACTGCATACAGGCGCTAAAACGAACATGACGTTCGTCCCTGCAAAGCCCAACCATGGGATTAAATTTCAGCGGATCGATCTTCCGGGATCTCCGATCATCGATGCGGATTGTGACAACGTGGTTGACATCTCGCGTGGTACAAGTATTGAACAAAGCGGTGGCCGTGTAAGTACAATCGAGCATACGCTTGCTGCGCTGGTTGGTCTGGAGATCGATAACGTTCTCATACAGCTTGACGGACCAGAGTGCCCGATCATGGACGGAAGCTCAATCCAGTTTGTTAACATTTTAAAAGAAGCCGGAACAGAAGAACAAAACGCGATCCGCGATTTCTTTGAAGTACAGGAACCCACGTTCTATCGCGAAGCGGCCCGCAACGTTGAGATTGCTGCATTGCCGTTAGACGACTATCGCGTTACCGTAATGGTCGATTATAACTCACCTGTTTTGGGAAGCCAGCACGCATCCATTACCGACATCCGTCAGTTTGAAAAAGAAATTGCATCCTGCCGCACGTTTTGCTTTTTGCATGAGCTTGAAATGCTGTATAAAAATAATCTCATCCGCGGTGGTGATTTGAATAACGCGATCGTAATTGTTGACCGGGTTGTTAAAGACGATGAGCTTGACAGTATCGCGAAGATGCTCGGAAAGCCTAAAGTAGAAGTCCGGCACGAAGGCATTTTGAATAATATTGAACTGCGTTACAAGAACGAGCCGGCACGTCATAAGCTGCTGGATGTGATGGGCGATCTTGCGCTGGCAGGCCGTCCGTTAAAAGCACAGATATTGGCTGCCCGTCCGGGTCATGCCGCTAACGTTGCATTCGCCAAGAAATTAAAGAAACAAATGCAGGAAGCTGACCGTCAGGGCCGGCCTAAATACAACCCGAACCTGCCTCCGGTGATGGATATTAATAAGATCATGGGTATCCTGCAACACCGCTATCCCTTCCTGCTGTTAGATAAAATCATCTACCTGGACAGTGACAGCGTAGCGGGCGTGAAAAACGTTACCATGAACGAGCCGTTCTTCCAGGGCCACTTCCCCGGCAACCCGGTGATGCCCGGAGTGTTACAAGTTGAAGCCATGACACAGATCGGTGGCATATTAGTGCTGAGCACCGTTCCTGATCCTGAAAATTATAACACCTATTTCCTGGGGATAGATGATTGCCGGTTCCGCAAGATGGTATTGCCGGGCGACACGCTGGTGATCCAGTGCGACCTGCTCGCCCCTATTAAAAGAGGTATTGCCAAAATGAGAGGCCGTGCCTACGTGGGCAATGCGCTTGTTTGTGAAGGTACAATGACAGCTATTATTTCCCGCAAAGACGCATGAGCCGATTCCCGTTAGCCAACGTACACCCCGCTGCCAAAATCGGCAACAATGTGGTGATTGAACCTTTTGCGACCGTTCAGGCCGATGTTGTAATTGATGACAACAGTTGGATCGGTGGCGGAGCAATTGTTTGGGATGGCGCCCGTTTGGGTAAGAATGTTAAGATATTTCCGGGCGCTTCCGTTTCCTCTATTCCGCAGGATTTAAAGTTTGCGGGTGAAAAAACGGAAACACACATTGGCGACAACACCGTAATTCGCGAATATGTTACCATCAGCCGCGGTACTACCGATAAAATGAAAACTGTTATCGGTAAAAATTGCTTGCTGATGGCATACGTACACGTAGCGCATGATTGCCTGATCGGTAATAACTGTATCCTTGTAAATACGGTACAGGTAGCGGGTCACGTAACCATTGAAGACTGGGCGATCATTGGCGGAGCAAGCGCCTTGCACCAGTTTGTGAAGGTTGGCGCGCATGTAATGCTCTCCGGAGGGTCGCTCGTTCGTAAAGATGTTCCGCCTTATACGAAAGCCGCACGCGAGCCGCTTTCGTATGCGGGTATCAATACCGTTGGCCTGCGCAGAAGAGGCTTTACTTCCGAAAAGATCAACGAAATCCAGGAGATCTACCGCTATGTGTTCATGAAAGGCATGAACAACACCAAAGCGCTTGAGCTTGTTGAGTCATCCGTTGCACCAAGCCTGGAACGCGATTATATCGTGAACTTCATCAAAACTTCCGAGCGAGGAATCATGAAGGGTTATGGCTCCGGAGATTAATGTCAATTGACAATGATCAGTGATCAATTGACAATCCAGGTAAGCGATCTCTGTAAGCGGTATAACCGTGAATGGATCTTTAAGAATCTCAATCACACCTTTCAACCAGGTAAGACGTACGCCATCACCGGAGCGAATGGTTCCGGCAAATCAACATTGATGCAGGTATTGTGGGGCCAGTTGCCGCAGTCGTCCGGAACGCTTTCGTATTCGCTATCCGGGAAAAACATTCCCGTTGAAGAAATCTTCAGCGAGGTTGTTGTTGCCGCCCCGTACATGGATTTAATCGAAGAATTAACCTTAGCGGAGCATCTGGCATTTCACTTTAAGCTGCGTAAGCCGCGACCGGGATATTCAATCGAAAGCATTATCGAAAAACTTTACATGACCGAAAGCCGGGATAAGCAGATCGCTAATTTTTCCTCCGGGATGAAGCAGCGGGTAAAGCTTGGGTTAGCTTTTTTTACAGATGCCCAGCTGATTTTCCTGGATGAGCCCGGAACAAACCTGGATGAGGATGCTTTTGGCTGGTATCACGAAAATCTAAAAAATCTGATTCAGAAAAATGTGCTTATTTTTATCGCTTCGAATCAGAAAAATGAATATCCGGCAGATGCGGAAGTAATTTCACTCGCCCGCTACAAATAAGGGTTACAAACCCGTTAAAACCACGATTAACACCTGAAAATGTGTCAAATTTTAATCATTATTTGATTTTTTGACTTATTAATCGCAATTTCGAAACCTAAGCTTTTATAAAAAATGAAATTACTGACCAGAACCCTCTCTTTACTCACAATAGC
>CAZIGG010000056.1:0-18878 GCA_964538575.1 uncultured Roseivirgaceae bacterium | reverse complement strand
TTTTAGCAAGCTAATTATAAGATCAAACGGTTATTGGGCACATATACCGATGTTGTAGGCAATTAACGAACAGACAAGATGAAAATTGGATTTCTGATTCTTGGATTATTACTCGCTACTAGAACCTATTCTCAGATTCAATCTGGGACATATGAGTTACAAGGTGACACTGTAAAGCTATTTGACTCTTGGAGATATACTCGGTTACACATAAATAATGACAATACATTCAGAATAGAGTACCGTACAGGAATGAGTTGCTTTCTGTGGGCAGACGTTTTCGGACGTTGGACAACTGACGGCAATAAATTAATCCTCGAAGATAATGCCGTTGACCCAAACTCGGACATGAGTGAACCTGTAAAACGAAAGACAACATATTTAATCAGTGATTCAGACCTAATCCTTCATGAGCAAAAGACAGACAAATTTGCATTACTTCCCAGCAGCCGACATTTTGGAAACTACAGAAAAGTGGGACGTTAACTACGCACAACAAAAGTGACTGTTGCACAACTAAGAAATCCGTTATAAAATCAGTTAGCCTTCCTGCTTTTAAACAACTCAATACAGCACTCTGAACTTAATCGTGTGCTCAATGGCGCGCAGCTTGGCAATTACCTGCTCATCGTAACCCTTGTTAATATCGGTAATCACGTATCCGATAATTTCGTTGGTCTTTAAATATTGCCCAACGATGTTGATCCCATGCTCGGCCAATACATGGTTTATTTTTGCCAGGATACCCGGCACGTTCGCGTGGATGTGAATTAACCGGTGTGCATTCTCCAGGGTAGGCAGCGTAAGATTCGGGAAGTTCACACTGTTGGAGGTGCTTCCTGTATTGATGTAATCCAAAAATTTTCCCGGTACAAAATTGCCGATGTTTTCCTGGGCTTCGGAAGTGCTGCCGCCAATATGAGGTGTTAGTATGGTGTTGGGTAATCCGCGAAGCTCGGAAACAAACTCTTCATCATTGCTTACCGGTTCATAAGGAAAGACATCAACCGCGCAGCCTGCTACTTTGCCGCTCAGGATGTTTTCACGCAGCGCTTTGATATCAACTACATGGCCGCGGCTGAGGTTAATGAAGATCACACCGGGCTTCATGAGCTCAAATTCTTTCGGCCCGATCAGGTTCGTATTGGATTCGCGCCCGTCCACATGCATGGACAGCACGTCAGATTTTTCGAGGAGTTCCTGTAGGGAACGGCATTTCGTTGCATTGCCGAGCGCGAGCTTTTCTTCTTTATCGTAGTAAAGGACTTTCATCCCCAGCGATTCTGCAATAACGGAAAGCTGCGTACCGATATTTCCGTAACCGATCAGGCCAAGATTTTTTCCCCGCACTTCAAAGCTTCCTTTCGCAGATTTATCCCACTTGCCTTTGTGCATCTTTTCAGATTTGTCGACAATGCTGCGCATGAGCATGATCATCTGGGCGATGGCAAGCTCAACGACAGAACGTGTATTGCTGAACGGTGCGTTGAAAACGGCTACACCTTTTTTAGTAGCTTCCTTTAAATCGATCTGGTTCGTGCCGATGCAGAATGCGCCAATGGTCATCAACCGGTTGGCATTTTCCAGCACTTTTTTAGTGACCTGGGTTTTAGACCGGATACCGAGAACGTTTACATTTTTGATCTTCTCAATAAGCTCATCTTCCGTCATTGCGGCTGCATAGGTTTCCACATTGAAACCTTCACCTTTCATAAGCTGAACCGCAACCGGGTGAACATTTTCCAGCAACAAGACATTAATCCTGTTTTTGGGATAGGAGATAACGGTATTCAATTTGTTGAGGTATAGAAATTCGTCAAGGCTTGGCGCAATGTGATCGGCTTTGCTTAACACGTTTTCACGGCCTACATTTTCTGTAAAGGCATAGAATTTATTAGCCAGTCCTGAGTGCTTGATTTCATAATCCGTATAGCCATCACCGATTACATAAACATCCCCCGGCAGATTCAGGCGTTTCAACTGCTCAACTTTTCCATTATTCGCGGACAGCGGGTTTTCCCGGTCAAACCCGATCACATTTCCCTGCCCGTCAAATTCAAACCGGTTTGCCAGGATGTTTTCGGGCTTAATTCCATACTCCGTTACAATCGGATCAATGAACGCATGAAAACCGTTGGAGATGATATAAATGTTATCGGCATACTTTTGAAAAAACTCTTTATTGCGCTTGAACGATTCGGATACAAGCTCCTTTAGCGCAACAACAAGTTGAGTAAGATGTCTCCGGTTAGGAGAGAGGATCGCCACACGCTTTTCGAGCGATTCACGAAACGATAAAGAACCATCCATTCCCTGGTTGGTGATCGATTTGATCTGATCAACCTTTTTTTCGCGGTCGGGATCATCTTTCAGGGAGATTTCGGCCAGCACATCAAAAGCCTCTACCTTGGTAAAGGTGCTGTCGAAATCGATTACGAAGTACTTGTTCAGTTTCATGTGAATAACAAATGTAATTTGGATTTATGAGTTATGTGTTACTCCTGAGTTTTTAATTCTTCCTAACATCCGGTAGCAAAAAAAATACCCTGGCAGAGCAGGGTACTTTTAAGGTGAGTTTTTGAAAAGTTATTTCTTCCGCTTCAAAACTTTTTCCGCTGCTGCTACGATGTTCTCAGGCGACAAGCCGTATTTCTTTAATAAGTCGGTCGGCTTTCCGCTTTCTCCGAACGAATCGTTCACGGCCACCATTTCAACAGGAGCCGGGTTGAACCTCGATAATACCTGAGCAACACTATCGCCAAGCCCGCCATTAATCTGGTGCTCCTCACAAGTAACGGCACAACCGGTTTTTTTAACGGACTCCAGAATTGCATCAATGTCTAACGGTTTGATGGTGTGGATATTAATCAGTTCAACACTAATGCCTTTTTCGGCAAGCTTAGCTTCAGCTTCAATGGCCTGCCAAACCATGTGACCGTTTGCAAATATTGTTACATCTTTTCCTTCGAGCATCTTATCTGCTTTACCGATGGTGAACGGTCTGCCTTCTGTAAAGATCGGCCAAACCGGACGACCAAAACGCAAGTATGCGGGTCCAACGTGACTGCCTAATGCAATTGTTGCCGCTTTTGTTTGCGCATAATCGCATGGAACAATCACGGTCATCTCCGGGAGCATCTTCATCATGCCTACGTCTTCCAGAATCTGGTGTGTGGCACCATCTTCACCCAGCGTTAACCCCGCGTGTGAAGCACATATCTTTACATTCTTTCCTGAATAGGCTACAGACTGACGAATCTGATCGTACACACGACCGGTTGAAAAGTTTGCGAACGTTCCGGTAAACGGAATTTTTCCGCCAATCGTCATGCCGGCTGCCAGGCCGATCATGTTGGCTTCTGCAATACCGGTTTGAAAGAAACGATCCGGGAATTCTTTTTTGAAAGCGTCCATCTTGAGCGACCCGGTGAGGTCAGCGCAAAGCGCAACAACATTCGGGTTTTGTTTGCCAAGCTCGTGCAAACCTGCGCCAAATCCTGAACGGGTATCTTTCTTATCGGTGAATGTAAATTTTGTCATGGAGGCTTATCGTTTCTATCTGTTTAATTTTGTTAAAGACCTGTTAACCGGTTAACCATTCATCAGAATCTGCAAACTTCTATGCTATTGCTTCGTATAGGTGTGCATGAAATTGGATGCTGTTAATCGAAAATTCTTACTCTGGTTTTTAATCGGTTTACTCATTGCATTAATTCCGTGGATCGTGCTTGCGCGATGTTTATAACATCACTCATCATGGGTTAGTAATCTTCGCTGCACTCAAGCTGCGCGAGCGCTTTGCTCAATTCGTCATCGTTAGGCGCAACTCCGTGCCACTTGTGCGATCCCATCATGTAGTCAACCCCAAATCCCATATCGGTTTTCATAAGGTTCATAACGGGCTTGCCTTTTTTCGCTAACGCTTTTGCATTCTCCAGGCCGCTGATCACTTCTTTCAGGTCATTACCGTTAAACTCCTGTACTTCCCAGCCAAAGGCTGCCCATTTAGCGTTGAGATCTTTCAAATCCAGAATTTCTTTTACCGGTCCGTCAATCTGTTGCCCGTTATAATCGATCGTTGCAATCAATCTATCAAGCTTATTGTGTGCTGCATACATCGCTGCTTCCCACACCTGGCCTTCCTGCTGCTCGCCATCGCCCATCAGGCAGAAAACAAACCGGTCATCGCCATTTAGCTTTTTGGCTTGTGCCGCGCCTGCCGCAACCGACAACCCCTGGCCCAATGAACCGGAGGCAATCCGGATTCCGGGAAGTTTCTCATGCGTTGCCGGGTGACCCTGTAATCTTGAGTCAAGCTTGCGGAAGGTTGCCAGCTCTTTTACATCGAAATATCCTGCCCGGGCAAGGGTTGAATACCATACCGGAGAAATATGCCCGTTGGAAAGGAAAAATAAATCTTCTCCTTTTCCATCCATTTTAAAGGAAGGGTCGTGCTTCAGGATGTGAAAATAGAGCGCTACGAAATACTCCGTGCAGCCAAGCGACCCACCGGGGTGGCCCGACTGGCAGCCATGAACCATTCGTACAATATCTCTTCGGATTTGGGTTGCGAGCTTCTTAAGCTTGTCAAGATCAGGTTGTGCCATGCAAAAATTTTGGCGAATATCTGTCTTTTCCAAAGAAAGAAAAACTGTTACTTTTCATTTATAATTTACCTCCCCATGAGAAAATCCGGACTCCTTTTTATTGCTATCCTGCTGACGTTTCAGCTCTTAGCGCAACCCGATCTTAAAAAGCTCGATGCTTATTTTGCTAAAGCCCTGGCTACGTGGGAAGTACCGGGCATGAGCGTAGCAATAGTTAAAGACGGCAAGGTGATTTTCAGCAAGGGTTACGGAGTAAAAGAGATTGGAAAACCCGAAAAGCCGGATGGCAATACGCTGTATGCGATCGCCTCAAACTCGAAGGCATTTACCACCGCGGCCATCGCCATGATGGTAAAGGAGGGTAAACTCTCCTTTGACGATAAAGTCCGCAAATTCCTTCCGTATTTTGAGCTCTACGATCCGTACGTATCGCAGGATGTAACCGTGCGTGATCTTTTATGTCACCGTGTAGGCTTTGAAACCTTTAGCGGGGACGCAATCTGGTACCTTTCGGATAGCCTGAGTGCAGAAGAAATCATCAGGCGTGCAAAATACCTTCCGCAGTCGTACAACTTCAGGGCAGGGTACGGATATTCCAACATCATGTACATCACGGCAGGTGAATTGATGAAAACAGTTGCCGGTAAGCCCTGGGGAAATATCATTCAGGACAGAATTTTTAATCCGCTCGGAATGACACGTTCGGTCACCTCCAGCAAGTTCATTGGTCAGAAAGGGAACTTTGCTTCTCCGCATGCCTTTACAGACAACAAGCATACACCGATTCCGTGGGAAGACTGGGAGGCGATTGCCGCTACAGGCGGAATTGTTTCAAGTGTTGAAGACATGTCGAAGTGGATGATCTTTAATCTCAATAATGGCATCTGGGGAAAGGATACCTTGCTAACAACTCAATTGAGGAATACCTTATGGACTCCGCATAACGTATTTACGGTAAACAATGCGGATGAGAATTTTGACACACACTTTCGCGGATATGGTTTGGGCTGGGATCTTTCGGATTATAAAGGCAGGATGCGCGTAGGGCATACGGGCGGATATTCCGGAATGCTGTCGATTGTGGCGATGGTGCCCGATGAAAAGCTTGGCGTTGTTGTGCTAACCAATGGAATGAAAGGCGGCTTAATGTACGCAGTTGCGAATTACACGCTTGATGCTTTTTTAAAAGCTAAAGAACGTGACTATTCAACAGAATATTTAGCCAATACGAAGCGTTTTATGGCTGCCGACACGCGGATTCCCGATCGTATCAAAGCGCGCGTGGAGGGAACCAAGCCATCCGTTTCAACGGATAAGTATATCGGAACCTATTATGCGGATATTTATGGAAATATTACCATAACGAAAGAGGGAGATAACCTCAGGTTATCCTTCGAACACTCTAAAAAATTCAATGCCACGCTTGAGCACTGGCATTATGATGTCTGGAAAATCAAGTGGGACAATGAAGCTGAACTTTCCTGGTTTCAGTTTGGGACGGTGCAATTTAAATTAGATAATAACCTGGAGGTGAAAGCGATTGAGTTTGATGTGCCGAATGATGACATCTGGTTCTATGAGCTGAAGCCGGTAAAAGTGGAATAAGAGTATTATTTCAGAATTTGAGATGTGTGATCCTTTGTTTTTACCTTCCTGATCACATCGGTGATGATTCCTTTTTCGTCAATCAGGAAAGTTGTGCGCAGCGTACCCATAAATTTATTGCCAAACATGGACTTCTCACCCCATGTGCCGTACTTCTTGTGTACGCTCTTGTCAACATCCGCAAGTAACTGAAAAGGGAGCTTTTCTTTTTTAATAAATTTCTGATGCTGCTGTTCTGTATTGGAACTGATGCCTAAAACTTCGTAGCCTTGCTTCTGCAGTGCTTTGTAATTATCGCGCAGGTTGCAGGCTTCCTCCGTACAGCCCGGAGTTTCATCGTTCGGATAGAAGTACAGCACAACTTTTTTTCCTTTGAACGATGAAAGTTTTACTGGCTTTCCGTCCTGGTTGTTCACCGTAAAATCAGGAGCCTTGGCTCCGGGTTCAGGCATTTTGCTCATAATATGCGTTGCGTATAGATTTTCTTATTGCCGGCATTATCCGTGACGGTTAACACGAAATCACCTTTTAACGGTCCTTTGGTCAGCTTTTCCGACATGATCATGTTTGACTTGGCATCATAATTCATGAGCAGCCATTGACCGTTTATAGTCGCTTCAAATGAATTAATCCCTGAAAGTTCATCTTTTATTCTGAATCGCGCTGCCTGATTGTTAACATAAATCACCCGAATGGTAGGGGGTACATTATCTTTCAGAATGGTAAAATTGCCAAACTCTCGGGTTACAAAATTCAGACTGCCATTTACCCACCTCCCGCCTTCGTAACTGAAACCCTTTCCGACCATCCGGTAAACGGCAATATTTTTATCGGTTGAATATGTCAGGGATGGTTTTAACGAAACCGAAATATTCCGGTTCAGCGGAACGAACGGGCTTCCGACCGTAAAGATTTCCATGCTGTCGGCTCTTACCTGGTGATTGGTATTGAGGTAGAGCGTATCGAACAGCGAACCTTTCGGCAGTTGAACATCGATTCGTTCACTGTAATACTTAAACTCTACTCCGGAAGGAACGGTGGCTTTTATATTCGGAATCAGGGTTTGCCCGCAAACATTTACCGAATCGGGAATCTGTTTACGAAGATCAAACAGATAAACTGATTTGCCTGTATTGTAATAGTCGGGCGAAATTTCATTTGCTGTACCGTTAACGTAAGCAGTTGCCGGCATGTCCGGACATGTTTTAGTAATGATGCTCAGCGTATTTTCCTGTATATCATAGGCGGCAGGAACCGTTGCGGCTTCGAGCATTTTAACTTCTTTGGATACGGCTACGGGTTTAAGTTTCAGGCTTACCTGACTGGCATTTCCGTAGATGTCTTTGAGCACGATTAATACGTTCGAAATCTTTGCTGAGTCAACCCGGATCTGGCCGTTGCCCGGAGAGGTGGTATAAAATCCTAACCGGTTGCCGTCATCAATGTAAAGCTTATAAAAACGATTGCCGTGACTGCGATGCGTCTTATAATCGATCAGACTATAAATGCCGCGTGAATCCGACAGGTTTACTTCTTCAATTTTTTGATTAAAGATCCGAACACTGTCCACAAATACTTCAATGTAATTAATACCGCAGCGGAACCTCGCATTATCAACCCGGTCGTACCCCAGGATTTCAATTCCGATATTTCCGGATGCAAGAATGGGTGTATTCAGAGCGTATTTATTTCCTACGTGTGAAGCATAAAACTCAAACCTTCCGAAGCGTTCGTTAACACGTGAATTTATGTCTAACGTTTTGAGTGCAATTTTTTGAACGACAGGCGGTGTTACGTCCCGGATTTCATTGAAGTCAAAATTCTGAGGATCCAATGCAAAACCTTTTCGCTGAATGTTAAAATGAAGGTGTGGCCCGCCTGATGAACCTGTGTTTCCAGCATAGGCGATTGTATCACCTTGCTTTACCGGAAAAGTTCCGGGTGAAAATTCAAGATCGATCGTTGATTGCTTTCTGCGATAGCGTTCTTTCAGAACGTAATCTCCTACAGCGCCTTTAAATTTATCGAGGTGGCCGTAGAGTGTGGTATTGCCATCAGGATGTGTTACGTACAAAACATTACCGTACCCGGAAGGGCTGACTCCGGCCCGTGAAATATAACCGCTTTTAGAAGCCAGTACGGGCCAGCCGATTTCGTTATTGGTACGGATGTCAATGCCTGAATGAAAATGCGTGCTTCGCAGCTCACCCATCGTACCCGCAAGTGAGCCCGGAGATCCCGGTTTGATCGGGAAGATATATTTTTCCTGCTCTCCCGGTTTCGCTGGAGGGGTTGAATCTGTTTCGCTGAATTGCGCGGCAACCGGGTAAGCCGCCAAAAGGATTACAGTTAAACTTACGCTACTTAATCTCAAACTCCAACAACTTTTCATTCTCAATATACCCTGATAAAACGTTCCCAACCGACACTGCACTAACTCCCTTTGGCGTTCCGGTAAAAATCAAATCACCGGTACGCAACGTAAAAAATTTCGACAGGTAAGCGATGATGTAGTCAAAGCTGAACAACATCAGGCTTGTATTTCCTTTTTGCTTCAACTGGCCGTCAATCTGCAGATTAAAGTTGATATCTTTTAAATTTTTGAACTCCCCCACGGGTATAAACTTGTCGGATAAGGGTGCCGATCCATTAAAACCTTTGGCAATATCCCACGGGAGTCCCTTTTCCTTTGCTTTCTGCTGCAAATCGCGTGCTGTAAAATCAACGCCCAGCCCGATGGCATCGAAGTACTTATGCGCAAATTTTTCCTCAATATTCTTACCTTCCTTACACACCCGAAGCACGAGCTCAATTTCGTGGTGAATGTCTTTCGAGAAGTCAGGCATGTAAAATGGTGCGCTGTTGCGCAGTACAGCGGTATCGGGTTTGGTAAATACCACCGGCTCATCGGGACGTTCATTATTCAGTTCCTGGATGTGCTCGACATAATTTCGGCCAATGGCGAAAATTCTCATGGGTTTACTTCTTTAGCTCCAGTATCATGGCTGACTTAGCCGGCAGCGCAATGGTCTGCAAGTTACTAACGGATTGTTTGGTTACAATATTTTCCGCTGAGTTAAATCCCTGCAATCGTTCGCTGAAGCGTTGAGCGGCCAGCGTTTTCTCTTCATCGTTATTGTTCAGGATCACCATCACGCTTTCCGTGTCGGTATAGCGGAAGTAAACGTAGATGCCGTTTTCCGGAATGAAGTGCATAAGCTTCCCGTTGTGAATGACGGGTTTCGATTTTCTCCAGTTCAGGATTGTTTTGGCATAGTTGAACAGCTCATTTTCATCTTTCGTGCGGCCAGCTTCCGTGAATACGCTTCTTGAATCACCCTTCCAGCCACCGGGCATGTCGGCCCGAAGTTTACCGTGATTTCCGCCATCGCCCAACATCCCGATCTCACCGCCATAGAAAAGCTGTGGTATTCCGCGCAGGGTAAGCAATGCAGCAAAACCCATTTTTTGTTTATTGATGTCTCCACCTACCGATGTTGCGAAACGTGTTAAGTCGTGATTGTCAAGGAAGATAACATTGTTGTTCGCTTCGGTATATGCGAAATCCTGGATCAACGCATAATAAATCCGTGCAAGTCCCTCGTCCCAGCCATCGCGTTCATTAAAAGCAGTATTCAGCGCAGACTTTAGCGGGAAGTCTGTTACACTGGGAAGATTTCCCTGGTAACCGTCAGCATTTGTGGCATCACGCTGAAAGTAGGAGGTAAGCAAAACGCGTTCTTCCCAAACTTCGCCTACAATGTTGAAGTTCGGATACTCAGTCATGACAGCCTTGCACCAGGTTGCCATAAAATCTTTGTATGGATAGGGATGCGTATCCATCCGGATTCCATCGAGTTGCGCATACTCGATCCACCAGATGCTGTTTTGAATCAGGTAGGTTGCCAGCAGTTTGTTGTGCTGATTAAGATCGGGCATGTGCCTGTCAAACCAGCCCTGCTGCATTTTATCAACATCTGCCTTAGAAGCATAGGGATCGATTGTAGTAGATAAACGATAGTTTGAATTGG
Source organism: uncultured Roseivirgaceae bacterium (assembly GCA_964538575.1). Taxonomy (GTDB): domain Bacteria; phylum Bacteroidota; class Bacteroidia; order Cytophagales; family Cyclobacteriaceae; genus UBA2336. Next base: position 8,635 of record CAZIGG010000056.1, on the reverse strand, counting down.
TGTATTCCGCAAACTGATGAATCCAGTCTTTTTGTGGGAGGTCTTTCACAAACCAGGCTTCACTTCCCGAATGATTAAACACCATGTCCATGATCATTTTTATTCCTTTGTCGTGTGCTTTTTTTGTGAGCGCTTTAAAACTCTCATTGGTTCCGAAACGGGCATCAACTTTATAGAAGTCCGTAATCGCATAGCCGTGGTAAGATGAATGCGGCTGGTTGTTTTCAAGAACAGGGTTCAGCCATAATGCCGTTACACCAAAGTCCTTTAAGTAGTCAAGGTTGTTTTCAATGCCTTTTAAATCTCCGCCATGCCGGCCGAACAGCTCAGCGCGGTTGGGTTTCTCAAGCATACCCGCAACAAAGTCATTTGTTTCATCACCATTGGCGAACCGGTCAGGCATGATCAGGTAAATAACATCTGCGGATGTGAAGCCTTTATAGTCGGCAGCGTCTTTTTCACGCTTCTTCAGTTCGTAGTTAATCACACGTTTTTTCTTATCGGCTGTAAATGTTATCGGAATAATTCCGGGCTTTGCGACAGGCTTGATGGCCAGATAAAGAAATTGATAGTTTGTGTTTTCGGGTTTCTCGGTGCGCGTAATTTCCACACCCTCATAGGTTAGGGTGGCCGTTGCGGCCGAAATGTCTTTGCCATAAATCAGTACCTGAAGCTCTGGACTTTTCATTCCAGTCCACCAAAAAGCCGGCTCTATACGCTGGATATCAATTTGTTGCTTCTGCGCGTGGGCTTGAATAGTAAACAGTAGCAGGATTAGTAATGATTTTAAAATGGATTTTGCTGGCATGGCTTATAAATTGTGGTGAGTCTGAGAACCTCTTAGATTTGTATTTTAGTCTAAAATTAAACTGTATGCTTAAAAAAGCCATTATCCTTGCCGTTATTACCACTTTAATTTATGCGTGTGCCACGGTTCCACTTACGGGCCGCAAGCAATTGAATCTCGTTTCGAACAGTGAAATTATTCCGATGGCGGAACAAGAATATCGTAATGTAATCGCGAAAGGCCCGCTGTCAGGCAACGCACAACAAACGGCCATGGTTAAAAATGTTGGGGTTAGAATTCAAAAAGCTGTTGAAAAATATCTGGCAGAAAAAAAATTATCCGGTGAGTTAGCAGGCTTTAACTGGGAGTTTAACCTGATCGATGATCCTAAAACCGTTAATGCGTGGTGTATGCCAGGCGGTAAGGTTGCTTTTTATACCGGCATTATGCCGATCTGTAAGGATGAAGCCGGTGTGGCCGTTGTTATGGGTCACGAGGTAGCGCACGCCATTGCCAACCATGGCCGCGAACGGATGAGCCAGGGGTTGCTTCAGGAATTGGGTATGAGTTCAATCAGCGCAGCGATGGGACAGAATCCGTCCATGACAAGCCAGATATTTTACCAGGCTGTCGGTGTAGGTTCGCAGGTTGGTATGCTCAAGTTTTCGCGTACGCATGAATCCGAGGCAGACGAGATCGGACTGATCTTTATGGCAATTGCCGGATATGATCCGCAGGAAGCGCCAAAATTCTGGGAGCGTATGGCCGCGGGTGGAGGTGGAGGAACTCCGGAATGGTTGTCAACCCACCCTTCCGATGAAACACGGATCAACGACTTGAATAAGGCAATGCCAAAGGCATTACAGTATTACGAGAAATATAAATAATTGTGTTTTCAATATGATGTAGGGACGCCATGCTGAACGAAGTCGAATAAATAATGCTGAGCGAAGTCGAATAAATAATGCTGAGCGAAGTCGAAGCATTATTTTTTAAACGAACGTAATTTGATCTCCGTGAGTTTGCGTTTTGTATCCATCGGGAAATCACCGTTCATCATCCAGTCGTAGTAGGCAGGCTCTTCTTTTAGTATAGTTGTAACGACTTTGCCCTTGTGCTTTCCGAAATTGAAGACTTCTTCACCTTTTGAATTCATAATCATGCGGCAGGCAAGATCGACCAGGTCAGAGGTCGTAAGCTTGCCCAGAAATTCCATGTCATTTTTGATCTCACCGATCTTTTTTCCCAATGAATCGGTAACGACCTGGCCTTCATACCGTTCCACCTGTGCGGCCAGCACTTCCAGCGAAGCCATCGTATCCGCTTCAGCGCTGTGTGAGTTTTCAAGGTCTTTGTTCACGTAGAATTTATAGGCAGCAGACAATGTTCTTTTTTCCATCAGGTGAAAGATCTTCTGCGAGTCGATGATTTTTTTACGACTGTAATCAAACTCAACCCCTGCGCGTATGAATTCTTCTACCAGCATGGGTACATCGAACTTGAGAATGTTAAATCCGGAAAGGTCTGCGCCTTCCATGAACTTTGCGTATTCTTTGGCGACCTCTTTAAACATTGGCTTACCCTGAACATCTTCATTGCTGATTCCATGAATGGCAGTTGATTCCGGCAGAATAGGTACTCCCGGATTAATGAGATTTGTTTTGGTTTGCATTTCTCCGTTTGGCATAAGCTTCACTACCGCGATCTCAATGATGCGATCGGCAGTCATGTTAATGCCCGTTGTTTCGAGATCAAAAAAGCAGACGGGATTGCGGAGATTTAATTTCATGTACGGGTTTAAAAGTCGAAAGAGAATTATGCCAGAATTTTATCGGCAAGGGTTTTAACATCAAAGCCGGCAAAGTTGCCCGAGCTCATCATGAGCAGGTTTTTGTTTGTCCAGTTCTGGGACTGTAAATAGTCTTGAAGCTTCGCAGGATCATCAAATACTTTCAGGTTATTACCTCCAAAAGCATGCCTGATGTCAGCCTCTGTCAGCGGCTCAAGGTTTTTGGCTTTAACCTTTTCAGGATTAAAGAATACGATGGCATTGTTGATGCCTTTGAGCGAGTCTTTGTATTGAGGCAGGTAAGCTTTATTCAGACTGCTGAATGTATGAAGTTCAAGGCAAGACACGGTCTCCCGGTTAGGATAGAGTTCCTTTACAGCCCGCACACTGGCCTTTACTTTAGAAGGAGCGTGTGCATAGTCTTTGAAGACAACCGTTGAACTTGTTTCTTTCACCTTTTCCAGTCGCCCTGCCGCGCCCTCAAATGACTGAATGGCTTTATAAAACTGTTCGCTGCTGATGCCGACCTTTTTTAAAAGCTCCTTTGCTCCGCTGATATTCTGGAGATTATGATTGCCGAATACTTTAATGGGAATGCGTTCCTTGCCATTCGTCAGGTACTCTTGTCCGTTCTCAACTGCATGAGGATGAGCTTTATAGGGTACATTGGTTACATCTGCACGTTGCTTGTTCCCCACTACAGATACCATCGGGTCAGACTCACAAAAAATAAGGATGCCGCTCTTGGGGGTTTGGTCAGCAAACATGTCGAACGCTTTCAGGTATTCTTCTTCTGTAGGGAAAACATTCGCATGGTCCCACGCCACCCCGCTGATCAGTCCGATGTGATGCTGGTACCGCAGGAATTTCGGGGTAGGATCGAGGGCTGAACAGAGGTACTCATCGCCTTCAATAATAATAAGGGGTGCATCCGAAAGCTTCACCGGGTTATCAACTCCTTTAATCCGGGCGCCAATGATATAATCAAATGAACGGTTAAAGTAATTCAGTACGTGGACGACAATACTGGTAATGGTTGTTTTACCATGGCTTCCGGCAATGATAACACGTTGTTTATCAACCGAATGATTGTAAACATATTCAGGAAAGGAGTAAATCTTTAATCCAAGCTGCAGGGCTTTCAATAATTCGGGATTATCCTTCTTTGCGTGCATGCCCAGGATGACGGCATCCAAAGAGCTATCAATGACATGGGCATTCCAGCCCTCAGTTTTAGGGAGCAGGCCATTTTTTTCAAGTGATGAACGGGAGGGTTCGAAAATTTCATCGTCTGAGCCTGTAACGGTATGTCCCTGATTCTTAAGGGCTATGGCGAGGTTATGCATTACACTGCCGCCAATGGCAATAAAGTGTATTCGTTGTGGCTTCGACATCCGTTCTTATTTGCTCCCTAAAATAAAGTAAAATGTTCGTGGTCTGCAATTTACACCAGACTTATTCAGTAATACTTTTAAATGAAGGATTGTTATCGAATAATTTTTACGCATCTCAAAAAATAATCAACAGAATTTATGCACAATTTTAAGTGGATATCTGTTATTCCTTTGTTAACAACTTCTTCCGATCAGATTAAAAAAACGTGTTGCTGTTGTTTAGGTTTGTCACCCGATTCAATAAGCAACAATTCCAACAATCACTATAGATGGAACAAAACCGGTCAACGTCCTTCAGGTTAAGCAGCAAGTCGACCAAGCTCATACCGAGAGATATTTCGGAGAGCCTCGGCAAGCTGCCGCCCCAGGCGCTTGAACTGGAAGAAGCAGTGTTAGGCGCGCTCATGTTAGAAAAGAGTGCCCTTAACGCTGTTGTTGAATTTTTAAAGCCCGAACATTTTTATTCAGAAGCGCACCGCGAGATTTACAGTTCAATCATTCAGTTGTTCAAGAGTTCGGAGCCCGTGGATATGCGCACTGTTGTGGCCCAACTGCGCAAAGATGGAAAGATTGAGCTGGTAGGCGGAGCATATTACATTGCCGAACTTACTTCAAAAGTGAGTTCTGCTGCCAATATCGAATACCACGCCCGCGTGGTGATTGAAATGGCCATCAAGCGCGACCTGATCCAGATTGCTTCACAAGTACATCAGGATGCATACGAGGATACGACAGACGTTTTTGAACTTCTCGATAAAACCGAGCAATCGATCTTCGCTATTTCCGATTCCAACCTGCGCAAGAATTACGATAACATGAAGAACCTCATGTATCGCGCAATCCAGGAACTTCAGAAATTAAAAGAACATAAAGACGGTCTGACCGGAGTACCTACCGGTTTCTCTTCATTGGATCGGATGACATCCGGCTGGCAGAATTCTGACCTTGTTATTATTGCTGCACGGCCCGGTATGGGTAAAACTGCATTTGTAGTTTCTGCCATGCGCAACGCAGCAGTTGATTTCAAGAGACCGGTGGCAATCTTCTCCCTGGAGATGGCTTCGGTTCAATTGGTGAATCGTATGATTTCTGCGGAAGCAGAACTGGAGGGCGAGAAGATCCGTAAAGGTCAGCTTGCCGATTTTGAATGGCAGCAGCTTGTTCATAAGACAAACCGGCTTTCGGCAGCGCCTATTTTTATCGATGATACGCCAGCGCTTTCCATTCTTGAGCTTCGTGCAAAATGCAGAAGGTTAAAAGCTGAGCATAACATTGAGCTGATCATTGTCGACTATCTGCAGCTCATGCGGGGTGACAGTGCCGGTAACCGCGAGCAGGAGATTGCTTCAATCTCGCGTGCGTTAAAAGGCATTGCAAAAGAATTGTCGGTTCCTGTTTTGGCACTCTCGCAATTAAGCCGGGGTGTTGAAACCCGTGGCGGTGACAAACGTCCGCAGTTGTCCGACTTACGTGAATCGGGTTCCATTGAACAGGATGCGGATATTGTAATGTTCCTCTATCGCCCGGAGTATTATAAAATTACAGTGGACGAGGAAGGTTTGCCAACACAAGGTATGGGCGAAGTAATTATCGCCAAGCACCGTAACGGTTCAACCGGAACAGTGAAACTTAAATTCATTGGCAAGTATACGAAGTTTGCAGATTTCGATTCGCCAATTGTGTCTGATAATCCGTTCTCGGGAATGATAACGCGTGAGAGCCGCCTCAACACCGCTAACCTGGATGAGCCGCCAACGCCATCGGGTGACGATACCCCGTTTTAAGTAAACCATTAAATCTTTAGTTTTTGTTAGGTTTTCGCCTGTAAAGGCGTTCTTTTCATCTTTGTAAAATCTCGTACAGTTTTTAACTTAACCGACCTAAATTTCGGTTATGTCGCAGGAGAATAATGACCCCAAGGCGCTTAAGTACAAGTTCAAGGAATTGAAGCTTCACTCTTCCGATGAGTGGATGGCGGACGGAACAAAAAAGTACCGCACCGTTTTCGATCGTTGGGAGACAACCTACCTGCGCATGGAGCTTTCGTTTTACAATAAGCTGTTCGATGAAGATGAATGGGAAGCATCCGTTCGCACGAAATGCTTTTTTGTTAACGGCAGCCAGCAGCGCGAACTCAGCAATATGGTTCAGCAGCGAAAAATCCTGAAAGATGAGAACATTGTTTACGTTCGCGATTCCTGGGGCAATGCAACGCCTGGCGCCTACTGGCTGAAGGGCAACTACGTTTGGGAAGCGTATATCGATGAAGTAAAAATCGGTGAATCAAAATTTTATGTGGAGGATGTGGGTCAGTCCAAAGAAGACGAAAATCTTTTCTTCGATGTGGAAAGCATTAAATTCTTTGAAGGCGATGCAAACGCTGCTGCGCTTCCGGTAAAAAAATACCTGACCAAGTTCAGTCAAAAAGATACCCGCTACCTCTGGGGCGAGTTCACCTTCAAAAATAAGGTGGCCAGCGATTATTACGCTGAAGTTTTCTTCAACTTCTCGGACGATGCCGGCCAGCCGAAAGCCAGAACTTCCCGGTTTATGTATATCCCGCCTAATACGGCCGGACAGATCTATACACTCTATCCTGCATGGGGAAGCGAAACGCCCGGCACATGGAAAGATGAAGGTTATACTATGGAAGTAGTGTTCATGGATAAGCTCATAGCTACAACTTCATTTAAGGTTGGCGATGTCTTTGAAGAAGGAGGAGTTGCTTTCAGTACAGATGCCGGGCAGTTGGTTCAGCAGGTTGGCGGACAGGCTGGCTCTGCAGCAAACAAAAGCCTGGATGATCTTTTATTTGAAAGCCTGGCCGAATTAAATGCACTTACCGGGTTGGAAAGAATTAAGAACGAAGTGAATGAAATGGTGAAGCTTGTCCGCTTTTACCAGGAATCCGGAAAAGATATTCTGAATAAATTTTCATTGCACACGGTCTTCACCGGAAATCCGGGAACCGGCAAAACAACCGTTGCCCGCATCCTGGCTAAGATTTATAAAGGACTCGGTGTTCTTGAGAAAGGCCATCTTGTTGAAGTAGACCGCCAGGCGCTGGTGGCAGGTTACGTTGGACAAACCGCACTCAAAACAGGCGAAAAAGTAAATGAAGCTATGGGCGGCATCCTGTTTATTGATGAAGCCTATGCGTTGGCAAATGAGGCAGGTACTCAGCACGATTTCGGAGGTGAGTCTATCCAGGTGATTCTGAAGCGCATGGAAGATTTGCGCGGCAAGTTTGGTGTGATCGTAGCGGGGTATACCGATAACATGAACGAGTTTATTCAATCCAACCCCGGCTTGCGCTCAAGGTTTGACAAGTATTTCCTGTTTGAGGATTATTCAGCCGAAGATATGTTCACCATTGCACAAGCGCTGTTTGCCAAAGAAGATGTGAAGCTTGAAGATCCTGCTGCGGATCATTTGAAAAGCTACTTCACATTTCTACACGGCAGGCGCGACAAGTATTTTGGAAATGCCCGGACGGTACGACAGGTAGTGGGAGAGTCTGTGAAGAATCAGCATTTGCGGCTGGCGTCTTTGAAAAAAGAAGAGCGTACTCCGGAATTAATGGCGGCTATTATCCTGGATGATGTGAAAGAGTTTGAAATTAAGGAATTGCCATCTGCCGGCAGACCAAGCATTGGGTTCAGACCAGGAGAGAAGAAGTAGAAAACGTGTAATACCTATCCTCTTCCGCCCTCCGGGAAGATGCCGTATTTCGCTTTCAGCTTGTCATCCCAGTCGTTAGCGTATATGCCTACCCGGTCAAGTGTGCTCCTGATTTCAGAAATATCTAATCCCTGTAATTCACGGATTGATTTGATATAGGCTTTATCTTTAAAGATGGTGAACGCTACACCATACAGGGAATGATTAATCTCTAATAATTCTTTGGTGAAGAGATGCTGATTGTTAACCGGTACATCACAAACAGGAGCAAGAATTTGCAAATACCCGTACTGCGCAAGGTTTCCCTGTGCGTCTTTTGATTGAAATACATCAACCCAAACGCTTGCTGATCCCAGCTTTAAGTTCCACTGACCGGGCGCCTGGCCGCGGGCGGTGGTAGGGTCAACCTTGTACTCGGCTAAAACCTGCTCGAACATGTTGTAATAATGCTGAATGGGCTGATTCATAGAAAACAGGATTAAGTAATAATTTGCGAAACAGGTTCAAAAATTAAAATAAATGTGCCGGATAAAAAAGAAGTTTTAAAAGTCTTAATGACTAGAACTCATCTCAAAAATAGTCTGGTCATTCCGATCCCGCCAAAGCGGGAGAGGAATCTTCAAATTTCGCATGTTCTGTATGTTCGAAGATCCCTCGTTCCTCGGGATGACCACATTATGAGTATTTTTGAGATGACTTGTAGAAAATCCGCCAAATTCAATTCGTGGGTGATAATGCCTTCTGTTACCCGGAAGATTGGGGAGTTATTACATTGGATTGTTTATTCCATCTCAAACAACAATTCATCGTATGCTGAACGTAACTCCTGTTCAGCTTTTTTTTCGTTCTGCTGTTTCGCAACTTCAATTCCCTTTTGATAGATCACTAAAGCAGCTTCAGGTTGTTTCAATTCAACTTTCAATTTCGCAGCATGATAGTAGGAGGGAACATATTGCGGGAAATCTTTTAAGAGTTTCTCGAACA